>DAHVKW010000004.1 GCA_027320695.1 Actinomycetota bacterium
TTCTAATGGATGATGGCTATCATGAGGCCGACAGTTCCTAGCAAATACGCGAGATATAGGCGTACTGGTCCAGCTTGTATCCGTGTGCTGATGTGCGAAACCTTCCAAACCCATCGATATAGCGGCCTGTAAACATGGTGCTCCCAGACTGGAACCGTGCCGCCCTTATACACCAGCCGATCGGCGAATTCCGGCGCGTGTTTGCCCAATGGCTGCAGGTTGCGATGAGGCCGGTAGATCACCGCGAAGGTGGTGCGAACAGCCTTGGTGAACGATGCTGATGTGAATTGCATTGAGGGATCAGGCACCCTTCCGCACGACCAGCGGGGCACAGTCTCCACCTTCCACACTCTACTTACACCAGCAAACAAGGCTGTGCCGACAAGCAGGATGGCGGCAATTGTCACTGTTTTTGCTGGCAGAAGGAGACTTCCGTAGGCAGGGTGTATCAGTCCTGAGGATGGTTCGACTTGAGAAATCAAATTGAGAAGTGGCTGAGGTAGGATGCCGAGCAGCAGCGATAGACTCCCAAGGACTGCTATCGGCCAGGTCATGCTAGCTTGAATAGGATTTTGTGATACGCGGCGCCTTGGCTCTCCTAGGAAGATCGTGCCGAAGGCTTTGACAAAACAGACGCTTGCAAGGGCGCCTGTCAAGCCAAGGGCCATGGCAAGTCCCAGACCATACAGTGCAAGCAGGACCGCAGAGTGGGACGCAACTCCAAGCAAGCCGCGAAATGTCAGCCATTCGCTGACAAAGCCATTGAATGGCGGAAGTGCGCTTATAGCCATCGATCCAACGAGAAAGCCAATGGCAATGCCGGGCATGGTCCTGATCAATCCGCCCAGCTGATCGGCATCCAAAGTGCCGGTGTGTTTTTCCACCGCGCCGGCGGCAAGGAAAAGTTGGGTTTTGAAAATTGCATGGTTTAGCGTGTGGAACAGAGATGCGGCGAGGCCCAGCGAGACAAGAGCTGGCCTATGCCAATCAATCCCGATTCCCATCACGCCTACGCCCAACAAGATGATCCCGATATTTTCGATGCTGTGGTAGGCCAACAGACGTTTGAGATCGTGTTCCATCAGGGCGTACAAGACCCCAAGCAGAGCTGACAAAGCACCTACTGCCAGGATCACTATCGGCCAAAACCGGTCAGTGCCGCCAAGGTCCATCAAGAGGAATTGCAGAATGCCGAAAATCCCCAGCTTGATCATTACCCCGGACATGAGTCCTGAGACAGGAGCCGGCGCAACTGGGTGTGCTCTCGGCAGCCAAATATGAAAGGGGACGATCCCGCTCTTGATTCCAAAACCAAGACCCAGCAAAGCAAACACGAGATTCTTTGGCGCTTGCGCGAGGGCGGCGCCCTGCACGCTCCAGACTGAAAAATCAAATGAATGCAGGTACGAGCCCATTGCCATGAAGCCAGCCAAAATTAGCATGGCACTGACCTGCGACATAACCAGATAGATGTATCCGGATTGGAGAACGCCGGCTTTCCGGTGGTCGGTGATCACCAAGAAAAAGGAACTGATGGTCATGCTTTCCCATGCGGTCATGAACACCCATACGTTGCCCGCCAAAATTACAGCCATCATGCTAAGTACGAAGATCGGCAGCCACAGTGATGCAGTGCGGCCATGGTCAGGATATCCCCAGCGGTACCAGGCGGACATGGTGGCGACGATTCCGAGAACTAAAGAAAACCACGCACCCAGGGTGGACAGATAGAGATCTCCGTGGATCAGAACTATGGTTCCATGGTGCATTAGGCCGATGCTGCCAAATACGAGTGGTCCGAGACCCAGCGCCAGGACCGAAATATTCGACCACCGTTCGTTCACAATGCCCAACAAAGCCGCGATTACGACAGCCGATATCAATGCCCAAGTCACCATGATTGTCTTTCGTTATTCTTTGGTCAAAACCGCAACGATCCGCTTACGAGTCGCTGTTCAGTAGAGATGACATTTGGGCCAACTGATGTTCGAAGACCTGGCGGGCTATAGCCAAAAGGTCAAAGATCAGTGGATCGCGCACCGTATAGAACACGCTTGTACCGTTTTTTCGTGCATCAACAAGTTGGCGCGCTCGCATGAGCGACAACTGCTGCGATACTGACGAAGCTTCAATTTCAAGGTCCGCCTGGAGTTCTGAGACCGTCTTTTCTCCTGAAACCAGGAGTTCAAGTATGCGTAGGCGTATCGGATGCCCCAAGGCTTTGAAAAGCTCCGCTTTGAATTCATGCAGTGCCGTCACCACGAATATTTCCTCCATTTAATGACATAAAACATCGTAATATCAAATTATTTGAATACTGCAAGATTCAGTGGAATGAATATATAAATTGCAGCAATCATTGCAAGCCGATAACAATAAGTAAAAGGTTGGCTTCGTTTGCTAGCTCTTTCAATTGCCGAGAGTTGGCTCAGCCGACTAAGTTTGCATTCTGGAGGTGGCTTGTGACCGAACCAAAAACCGTTTCGCTGGTGCGCCGGAGATCCGCAGGTTCTCCGCTAGTTGCGGCTGGCAGTCCGTTGGCAAAAGCTCACCTGTTCGATCTGGCTGATCAAACGGGAATTCGGCTTGAATTTGTCGAGCTGGACGAATCAGGAAAAGTGAAAAATTCCGCTGATGCGCCAAAGGCCACCGAGGTGGAGCTGCTCTGGTGTCACGGTAGGTTCCGGAGCCCGTGGGTAGAGTCAGCAATTGACTCGTTGCCTTCGCTGGACTGGGTCCACTCTGACTTCGTTGGCGTCGACGGTCTGCCACTCGGCTCTTATTTGGAAAGAGCGATCGCTATCACAAATGGCGGCAGGAATTTCGCCCGTCCCATGGCAGAGTGGGCGATGCTTGGGATTCTTGCTTCCGCCAAGCAGTTTCCATTTTTCGTGCGAAATTCAGATGCTGCTGTGTGGGATACCTCGCGTGAGCTTTCTGAGCTGGAGGGGACCAGGGTTTTGCTGCTTGGGCTGGGTTCGGTGAATTCTCTGGTGGCTCAAATGTGCAAGGGCTTCGGCTTGGACGTAGTCGCATGGACGCGTACGAATCATTTAGCGCCGGCAGAAGGAGTTTCCCGCCATATTACCGGCGATCAGTGGCGCTCCGAAATTAGAGGCGCCGATTATGTTGTCGTCGGCCTTCCGCTGACTTCGCAAACTAAAGGGCTGATTAACGCGGAGGTCCTTGAAACCGTCAAGCCCAGTGTCACGATAATAAATCTTGCCAGGGGCGCGCTCATCGACGAGGCCGCACTATTGCAGGCTCTGGATTCTGGCCTGGTTCGCTATGTCCTTCTTGACGCTTATTTGGTCGAGCCTCTTCCTGCCGAGAGTTCGCTGTGGCGTCGCGACAATGTGACTGTGCTGCCTCACCACAGCTGGTCTTCGCCAAAGATCATGACCAACAGCATTGAGCGGCTCAGATCGGAGCTGACTCTGTGGATGTCCGGGCAACCCCTTTCAGATCCAATTGACTTTGCCGCCGGCTACTGAAGTGCCTGGGGTAGGGCGGAGGATACTGGTTAATCGCGCCGGGACCGCTGAATCTGGCGCTGGATCGCCTTTATAGGGCTAATGGCTGGGTCCGGCAACCGAGTCGCGCTGGATGAACGTCGTCGGAATGAAGATTTTTTCGCCTTTGTAAGGATTCCCGTCTTCGACCACGGACATGAGCTTGAGTGCGCCCAGCCTTCCAATTTGATCTAAATGACGGTGAACCGTCGTCAGGGAAGGCGTGACGAATTGGCTTAATCCATTGTCGTCGAATCCCACGATAGAGATTTCTTCTGGGACTCTGATCTTATTCTCTGACAAGGCTTTGAGGGCTCCGATGGCCATGTCATCGTTGCAACTGAAGACCGCACTTGGAACGACGGAGGCAGATAAGAGCCTGCGCATCGCGTGCAAGCCGCTTTCCATGGAGTAGTTTCCCTCCACTATGTGCTCTCCACTGATTGATATTTGGCGGTCAATCAAGGCATGCAGGTAGCCTTCTCGCCGTTCCTCTGCGGCATAAAATCCTTTTTGGCCTTTGATCACGGCGATTCGAGCGTGTCCTTTATCGATGAGATATGAGACCGCCTCATAAGCCCCATTTCGATCAGCAGACACGACATTAAGAATGGATGTGTCGCTTACTTCCCGGTTGAGAACGACTAATGGTATTTCCTGCTTCATTATGTGGTAGATGAGGGCGTTATCCTTTTCGTTCTGGCTCATGATTATGATGCCGTCATAGCGACGGCCGTCAATGAACTTGAAGTCCCGAAAGCTTTCGATATCGTTTATGACAATGTTGTAATGCTGGTTTATCCCGCTTTTGACGCCCTTGACTGTCTCGTAGAAAAAGTGGGGTGAAGTGTACTGGGCCAATGTCGAAAAGAATAGTCCAATGTTGTAAGAGCGATTTCTGACCAGGCTTTTCGCGCTGTAATTCGGAACATAATTTAGTTGGCTTGCCATATCCAGAATGAGGCGCTTGGTGTCAGGGTTGACAAGGCTGCTGTCATTCAACGCCCTTGATACCGTGGTGTGAGAGAGGTTGAGCATTCTTGCGATATCTTTTATTGTGACTCCGATGGGTGTTCCCTCCTCCCGGCATCCTCGATGGCATCTAAAAACTGCTTAATTTATCTGGTAATTTACCATGATGTGCAGGGCCATTGAGCCTGCTCGCGTTCCAGCTCTGGATCAGGCTTTCAGCAGCATGCCTCGACGAAAAGATGGAAGTAAGCGCGCTGGCGCATTTAGTCTCGCCTGGCACTGGATCGTGGCGATTCCATCCATCGCAGTTGACGACAAGCCTGTCCAAATAGTTCAGCCTGCGCGGGTATCCAGTACCTGTAATAATCTGTCGCTCAGGTTTTTGAGAATCTCGGATTTCGAGATAGGCGCTCCGTCGCTGTCGGTCAGGTAGAAACTGTCGACTACGTCATCGCCAAGTGTCAGGACCTTTGCATGCGCAACCGATAGCGACATCTGGGCGATGATTGCGGTTATGTCGTGGAGAAGGCCGATTCTGTTCGGTGCCCAAACCTCGACCACAGTCGCCCTGGAAGAAGCGTCCAAGGCCACAACTACTCTCGGCGGTACCAGCTGGATGCCCGAGCGCCTCCGCGCCTTGGAATAGTTCTTGGCTTTGTCGTGCAATCTTTGTTGCAGACTTTCAGGTTCATCCAGGCTCTTTTGCAGTTCCTTCTTGAATCTGTTCCAGTCGGTCGGCCTGGTTTCCGGGGGCTGGAGCAGAAAGTCTTCAATCGCAGCGCTTCCTTTAGATCCCACGCGGGCGGCGACGATATCAACTCCGACAAGGGCCAACGTGCCTGTCACAAGTGAGAAAAGACCCGGCTTGTCCGGAGCCACGATTTTCAGGGTCTCCGGTGTCGCGTCCATAGCCCAGCCGTTTCCCGCTTGGGCAATCAAGTCGTCGAAGTCGTCGCCGGGAAACTCATCGTCTTCCGGCTGAAGGCCTTCCATGCTTCTAATTGTCTTGGATGCAAGCGCGGAGACCAGCTTTGCCTTCCAGTCGCTCCAGGCACTCATTCCAGTGGCTATCGAGTCTGCCTCCGTAAGAACTTCAAGCAGCTCGACTACCAGTGGCTCCTTCAAGAAGTCTGCAACTTTGCTGATAGTAGTGGGATCTGAGGTGTCTCTTCTGGTGGCGGTATCGGCCAATGTCAGATGATTGGATACAAGGCGCACGACTATGTCTGTATCTCTGGTGCTCATTCCAAGTCTGGCGCAGATTTCCGGGACGATTTTTACCCCAGCTTCGGTGTGGTCGCCTGGAAGCCCCTTTCCAATGTCGTGCAAGAGGGCGGCAACCAACAACAGGTCTGGTCGTCTTACCCTTCTGCGAAGCTTGGACGCGTTTGAAACGGCTTCAAGAAGGTGCCGATCGACCGTGTAAACGTGATAGGCGTTTCTCTGCGGCTTGCATCTGACATAGTTCCATTCCGGGATTATTATCTCGAAAAGCCGAAAATGATCCAACGCTTCGGCAACCTGTATCATCGCGGGGCCAACTGAGAGAAAGCTGACGAAACTCTGGAACTCCTCTTCGGAGAAAACTTTGGGAGTTTCAAGATTTGCGTCGGCGAATTCTTCCAATGCCCGTTCTGAGATGTGGAGATTGTTGGAACCGGCGATAACAGCCAGCTTCAGAAGCATGGCGAATGTAGGTCTGACTCCGTCAGGATGGGCCAGTGATATTTCATCGCCGTGGACCGTGAACTGGTTGGGAAGGTTCAGTCTCGGCGTGGTATGCCTGGTGATCGAGGCCATCATTTTCCGCGAGATTGTATCGAGGGCAAAGGAAATGGTTTTGCCGGCCTGAGCGATCTCTTCCATCAGCTTGTCGGCATCTTGGAAACCCATTGATTCAGCCACGCTGTCTTGGTCCTGCAGCGTGAGGCGGTTAGAAGATCTTGGGTTTTTGATATGGAGCATTGCTCGGGTGTCTTGGAGAGTTCTTTGGGCAGAGTAAACGCCCATTAGCCCGGGCCCCAGCAGGTCGGTGTCCTCAAGATACTCCAGCGACTTGATAATAGCGAAGTCTCTAAGTCCGCCTTTTGCATCTTTTAAATCTGGTTCCAGCAGGTAGGCGAGTTCCCCGGACTCTTGATGGCGTTGTTTGGCAAAACCGATCACTGCCGCCAGCATCGATTTGCGCTTATTAGCCCATGTTCGGCGAAGTGATTTGTCGAGCTCCTGGACGAGTTCAGAATCACCCACGATCAGTCGGGGTCGGCACAATCCATTTAGGACCCGAGGATCGCTTTCCGCCATTCTGACGGCCTCTTTTATGGTGCGAACCGAGTTGTCGATCCTGAGGCCCGAATCCCAGAGTGGATACCAAATGGATTGGGCAAGGCTGTCCACGTGGACCTTCGGTTGATGGAGCAAGACAACGTCGAGATCACTGTTGGGCGTCATTTCGAACTCAGCGTAGCTGCCTACAGCGATCAGGGCAGTTCCAGGAGGAGCCGGATTAGGGAACAGCGACTTCAGCAGGCCGTCATTCAACTCCGTCAGTTCTTTGCCAATCTGACGAGGATCAACGAAGGCTTGTCCTAACAGCGCGCTTCGTGCTTGCTTGAACTTGTCGATTACCAGCCTCAGGTCGCCGTCCATGGTCCTTAATCTTTCTAGAACACCTCAATACTAGAGGACATGGCAAAAACAAATGGGGCAGTTATCCGCGCAACTGCCCCATTTGTCGCTTTGAATCGGCTAGAGAGCGTCGGTACCTCTTTCGTTGGTTCTCACGCGCACAAGTTCTTCGATCGGGACTACCCAAATTTTTCCGTCTCCGATCTTGCCGGTTTGCGCAGACGCAACAATTGCGTCGATAACCTGGTCCACCATGGCGTCATCAACCGCTATCTCAATGCGGACCTTTGGGACGAAGGCCACTTGGTACTCGGCGCCTCGGTATACCTCAGAGTGTCCCGCTTGGCGGCCATAACCCTGGGACTCAGTGACGGTCATTCCCGTTTGTTCGAGACGATCGAGGGCTTCTTTCACCTCATCAAGTTTAAATGGCTTGATGATTGCCACGATGAGCTTCATGATTCTCCTTTTCAATGTTTTCGGAACTAAATAACACTGAGTCAACTCGACTGTCTGCTTCTACAGCAGACTGGCTGCCGCTCATAGATTCGGGAACATCAATATGTCCCAGATTCCCTTTCCACCAGCCACATGGAGATCCATTGCCGGTCAATATCTTTTCGAATTGATTCCATTTCCCGGTACCTGCAATTATCGCTAATTAGCAAGTTCGTCGCGGAATCACTGAGCATGGATAAATAGGTAGCGTTCGCGTAAGGCAGGGGAGTGCTCAAGCCAGCTGCCGCCGAAGGATAAATTGCCATGTTCCTTGGCGCGTGTCCGGTAGCCACATATCTAGCCGCGGTATGTGGCGGTTATCCCGTTCCTTGTGCAGCAATGTGGCATTTGGACCGCCGATCCGAGTGCCAACGGAGCTGAATCGCATTGCCGAGCCCTTCTCGTTGTCTAGCTATATCGCGTATCTGACCACGTCGTTGTGGATTCATGCGAAATTCTTCGCATCAGTACCCCTACAAGCTAGGCAGGGCAAGGTTTCAGAATTGAGTACAGACTGTTACCACATTGTTAAAACTCGCATTGGACAGCCAGCTAGATGGCGTCGGTGCCTCTCTCGTTCGTCCTGACGCGCACCAGTTCATCGATCGGCACCGTCCAAATCTTTCCGTCACCGATCTTGCCTGTCTGCGCTGCCTCGACAATGGTGTCGATGACCTGCTCGACTTGAGAGTCGTCCAAGGCTATTTCAATGCGAAGTTTTGGCACAAATGAGACCTGGTATTCCGATCCTCGGTAAATTTCCGTGTGCCCTGACTGGCGGCCATAGCCTTGCGCTTCGGACACTGTCATTCCTTTGATATCAAGACGATCTAGAGCCTCTTTGACGTCGTCCAGCTTGAATGGCTTGATGACAGCGACCACGAGCTTCATGACTCTCCTTCGAAATCAATTTTCATTCTGGTGGGGAACTTTCGAAAGCGCCAAATAGTGCAAACGAACGCCCATGTGATCACAACATAGTGTCAATTTGGATCCCTGCGCGCATAAAAGGCAGCGAGTTCGAATTGATTAAACTGATCCGCGAAGCACATGATGTGGGACCGGTGAACTTGGATATCGCCATGAAAACGGAAATCGGAGCCCTGCCTCTAACTCGTCGTAATGTGGCATGCCCTTTGCGTTTGCATGTCAATTTCGTTTGCCGTGCATCAAAGTGAGTTCGGCAATTTTTGCCAAAGGGGAACTCCAGGATAGACGAAAGATTCTGACCCGCGTTGAACAGGTATTGTATCTATAATTTCAGTCGTGTTTGCATATAAGAGTGAATTTGTGTCTACAATTTGCCTCTGTGGATCGTCGATATCGCGTAGTTGTAGCCAAGCCTGGACTTGATGGCCATGATCGTGGAGTGAAAGTTATAGCACGATCATTGCGGGATGCTGGATTTGAAGTTATCTATACCGGATTGCACCAGACTCCTGAGCAGATTGTTCAGGCTGTTGCTCAAGAAGATGCGGACGCACTGGGCCTGTCGCTTCTGTCAGGTGCCCACATGACGTTGGTTCCCAGAATTTGCGAATTGCTCAAAGATCAGGGCCTGGGTGACGTCCTAATCGTAGTTGGGGGCATTATCCCTGATGGCGATATCCCGAGGCTGAAAGAAATCGGCGTGGCCGAAGTATTTACGCCGGGTTCGCCGCTGCCTACAATTTCGCAATGGTTGGCTAACGCCTTGGATCAGAGGGAACGCTCCCTAGGCTAAATGCTATTCGGTATCACAAAAGCGCTTGATTCGCACATCTGACCATCAAACTCAAGGAGTGAAAAGGTGGATCTTTTTGAATATCAGGGCAAGCAATTTTTTGCCCAGTACGGAATAGCGACGTCGCCAGGCGACGTGGCTAGCACCGTTGAAGATGCGGTCGCTATAGCTGATAAAGTCGGCTATCCGGCTGTCATCAAGGCTCAGGTTCAGGTCGGGGGCCGCGGTAAGGCAGGTGGAATCAAGATCGTCGGTAATCCTGAAGAAGCCAAGGTCCAAGCAGGCAACATTCTTGGAATGGATATCAAGGGTCACTTAGTCAAGAGAGTCTGGGTCGAGCACGCTTCCGACATCGAGAAAGAGTATTACGCGTCATTCACGCTCGACAGGAGCGCCAAGTTGCATATGGCAATGGTGAGCGCAAAAGGTGGGGTCGAGATTGAAGACGTCGCAGTAACCGATCCAGAAGCCATTGTGAAGTATCATGTGAACCCTCTGGATGGGATCACGCTTGCTGAGGCTCGAGATATTGCGGTTAGGGCTGGCATTGATGAGCCCGCCGTCGAAGGCGTCAGTGAAATCCTAGTGAAGCTCTATGACGCTTTCGTCAAAGGAGATGCCGACCTCGTTGAGATTAATCCCCTGATTCTTACCCCCGAGCACAAGGTTCACGCGCTCGATGCCAAGGTGACCCTCGACGATGCTGCGGCGTTCAGGCACCCCGAATGGGAGCCTTACAGAGCAACTCAGGAATTCGACGGCCGTGAGAAGCTCGCCAAAGAGCTCGGCCTCAACTACATAGGTCTGGACGGAAACGTCGGCATAATTGCAAATGGCGCCGGACTGGCAATGTCCACTCTTGACGTTGTCAACCAGGTTGGCGGAGAGGCGGCGAATTTTCTTGATCTGGGCGGCGGCGCGGACGCAAACACCATGACGAGTGCGCTCGAAGTGATTAACACCGACCACAATGTCGATTCTGTACTCATAAATATCTTCGGCGGGATCACCCGATGCGATCTTATTGCCAATGGAATAATCGAGGCCCTGTCCAGGGTCGAGATAAAGGCTCCACTGGTGATTCGTCTCGATGGAACGAATGCAGCTGAGGCACGCGAGATTATTGAACCCTATGTTTCTGACAAGCTGATTGTCAGGCCGACAATGCTGGAAGCTGCTCAAACTGCTGTGAACCTGGCCAACGGAGGAGACGCCAAGTGAGTATTTTTGTTGATAGCGATACAAAAGTTATAGTTCAAGGACTCACCGGGGGCCAAGGAAGATTCCATGGCCTGAGGAACCGCGATTACGGCACAAAGGTTGTGGGCGGCGTTACTCCTGGCAAGGGCGGAACTGATGTCGAAGGAATTCCAATCTTCGAATCCGTGGAAGAGGCTGTGGCGGCTACCGGGGCCACCGCTTCCTTCGTTGTAGTTCCTCCAAGATTTGCTGCTGAAGCAGTCCTCGAGGCAGCAAGGGCTGGAGTTTCTTTTGTGGTTTGCATAACCGAGTTCATTCCAGCTCAGGACGAGGCAAGAATGTACAACTCTCTGCGCAGGGATTATCCGGGAACGCGACTTCTTGGCCCAAACTGCCCTGGCGTGATTTCGCCGGGACAGTGCAATATCGGCATCACCTCTGGCGATATCGCACTGGCCGGTGGTCCCGTGGGAATCGTCTCCCGTTCTGGAACGCTAACTTACCAGGCGCTTTATGATCTGAGCCAGAAGGGAGTTGGACAGACGACATGCGTTGGCATTGGCGGCGACCCCGTACCGGGGACTAACTTCATCGACTGCTTGGCAGCCTTCGAGGCCGATCCTGACACAAAGGCGGTCATTATGATCGGCGAAATTGGGGGAAGCGAAGAAGAGCGCGCGGCTGAATTCATAAGAGAACACATGACCAAGCCGGTCGTTGCTTACATCGCCGGAGTCACTGCTCCCGCAGGAAAAAAGATGGGTCACGCCGGGGCTATCATCTCTGGGTCCCAGGGTACTGCTCAGGCTAAGATGAAGGCTTTGGAAGAAGCTGGAGTCACTGTGGCAAAGAATCCTACCCAAGCTGCTGAGTTGATGGTAGAGATAGTCTCAAAGCTGAAATAGTGGCCGCTTCGCTGCCTGGAGATCTTTGGCCGCCACGGTGGAGCCGCACAAAGTTCCCCAACAATCTGGCGTTAATATTGCCCGGTTTCCAACAGATGCGGGCTGAAGATCCAGGTAGCCTTTAGCCGTGAGAATCGGGGTATTGGCATCAGGAAGCGGCACGATTCTTGAGGCAATTCTAGAAAATAAAGTACGTCCAGCACTTGTCGTTACGGACAGGCCGTGTAGAGCTATCGAAGTCGCCGAAGCTGCGGGTATTCCTAGTTTGGAGATTTCCCGTTCCAGTTACAGGCAAGACTTCGATCGCGAGGACTACAGTCGACGCCTAGCGTCTGTGCTTGAAGATCATGGCATTGAGCTGGTGGTCATGGCTGGCTATGGGACCATCCTTGGCGCTGCTATGCACGACCGGTTCGGCGGCAGGATCTTGAATACTCATCCGTCCCTTCTCCCGTCTTTCCCTGGGTGGCATGCGGTTGAATCGGCACTATCTTTTGGCGTAAAAGTCACAGGTTGCACGGTTCACGTGGCTACCTTGGAAGTCGATGCCGGTCCTATTCTTGCCCAGGAGGCGGTAAAGATTCTGCCCGGGGATGACAGGGAGCTGTTGCATGAGAGAATCAAAGAGATAGAGCGGATTTTATATCCGGCGACGATCAAGGCGTATTCCAATTATTTGGCTGGCGGGATGACGGAACCGTTTGATCTGGGTATGAAAGTAGTAAAAAATGACCAAGGCGAACTGGTGCTTAAAAGATATGAGGATTGTGAGGGGTTTTGATGAGAGCGCTTATCTCGGTCTACGATAAAGAGGGCCTCATTGAGTTTGTAAGCGGACTCTTGGATCTCGGATTTGAGCTTGTGGCGAGCGGTGGGACCTCCGCGCTGCTCAGAGATAGCGGTATTGCGCACAGCAGCGTTGAAGAGGTGACCGGAGCTGCTGAGATGCTTGATGGCAGAGTCAAGACCTTGCACCCCAGTATCCATGGCGCGATCTTGGCTGATTTAGACAAAGAGAGTCACCGCGAGGATCTTGAAAAGCGGTCAATCGTTCCTTTTGACCTAGTGGTATGCAATCTCTATCCATTTTTCGAGAGTCCGGGAATTGAAACTATCGACGTGGGGGGACCCACAATGATTCGCGCCGCGGCGAAAAACCATTCCCATGTTGCCGTTATCGTGGACCCATCAGACTATTCAAGCATTCTGCGCCAACTAAACGAGGCTGGCACAATTTCAGCCGAAAGCAAGAAGGCTCTGGCTCTCAAGGCGTTCGAACTCACCTCCAGGTATGACACCGCGATCTCCAACTGGCTTGCGGCTAGCGGCACGGTTGAAACTCTGCCGGCGAGAATGACTCTCACCCTGGAGCGTGCGTCGATTTTGAGATACGGGGAGAATCCCCACCAGATCGGAGCGCTATACCGCCGTCCTGGTATCGAAAGTTGGTGGGACGGAGCTCAGCTGCTATCCGGGATGGAGTTGTCCTATCTGAATATTTTTGACACTGATGCTGCTTGGAGGTTTCTGCACGAGTTTGCAGGGGAGCCTGCCACCGCCATTATCAAGCACGCTAATCCCTGCGGATTCGCGATCGGGAGATCGATCGAAGAGGCGTATGAAAAAGCTTTCGAGAGCGATCCAATTTCCGCGTTTGGCGGAATTGTGGCGATCAATAGGAACGTTGACATGGCGCTTGCAAAAAAGATTTTGGGCAATCCCAAGGCCGATGTGATTATTGCTCCGGCGTTTGATGAAGATGCGCTCCAGCTGATGTCAACGAAACGGAAAAATACAAGGCTCATTTCGGCGCCTGCCCCCGAACGCAATGAGATCGAGATACGGACAATCGGTTCGGCGTTTCTGGTTCAGAATAGGGATACGTTCAATGTAGCGCCGGAGAATTTCAAAACAGTTTCGAAGGCCAAGCTCCTAGCAAGCCAGCTCGCCGATGTCGAGATTGCCTGGAAGCTTTGCGCCAGAACCAGTTCAAATGCGATTGTGATCGTAAAGGATAAGATGGCCATCGGAATCGGTGCGGGCCAACAGAATAGGCTCGACTCGGCGCGAATAGCAGTTGAAAAGGCTGGCGACAGAATTACAGGATCCATAGCTGCATCAGATGCATTTTTTCCATTTCGGGATGGTTTGGACGTCTTGACGAATTCTGGCGTAGGGGTAGTGATCTCACCTGGCGGTTCGATCCGTGATCAAGAGGTCATATTTGCCGCCGACGAGGCAGGCGCGGTACTTATCTTCACTGGGGAAAGGCACTTTAGGCACTGACAATGGTAGCGCAGCTTCTAGACGGGCAGAAAGTTGCCGAAGAGATTAAGGCCCGTTTGGCAACCCGGGTTCAAAATCTAATTTCTCAAGGAAAGGTGCCCGGACTCGGCACCATACTGGTGGGCGAGGATGCTTCGTCGGCGCGGTATGTGGCGATGAAGCACAAGGATTGCGGGGAGATCGGTATTGCCTCGTTTCACCGGCACCTTTCTGGTGACGTGAGCCGCGATGAGCTGAACCGGGCAATAGATGAATTTAACGCTAACCCAGACGTGGACGCGTATCTAATTCAGTTGCCGCTGCCGGGCCACCTCGACGAGGTTGCTTCGCTGATGAGGGTCGACCCCGATAAAGACGTCGATGGGCTTCATCCCGTCAACCTTGGCAAGCTGGTCATGGGGGCCAACGGTCCGCTGCCATGCACCCCTAATGGAATTCTGGAATTGCTGAACTTCTACGGGGTCGATACCGAGAAGTCCCAAGTGGTGATAGTGGGGCGGGGCTTGACCATAGGGCGTCCTCTTTCCCTCCTTCTGACTCTCAAAAGGCCCAGATGCAATGCCACTGTCACTGTCGTGCATACCGGCACAAAGGACATCTCAGTTTTCACCAAGAAAGCTGACATTGTTATCGCCGCAGCCGGACAGGCTCACCTGATCAAAGGCTCGATGATTCGCCCCGGAGCCGCGGTGGTCGGCGCCGGTACCACCTTCCTCGACGGAAAGCTCCTCTCAGATCTAGATGATGATGTTTCCGCTGTGGCCGGCTGGGTTACGCCCCGGATAGGTGGAGTGGGTCCAATGACCAGAGCGATGCTGCTAGAAAACGCGGTGCTTGCCGCGGAGAGACATAATGGCCAAGATCGCTGAGGTAGTCGCGAAGTCGGTCAAGCCAACATTTTCCATTGAGCTGTGGCCACCGCGGTCGCCAGCTGCCGAGGCAAAGCTTGAGCAAGCACTGCCGATTTTGGCGGCGTTGCATCCGACGTTCACATCGATTACTTACGGAGCGGGCGGGTCGACCCGCGAAAAGACCCACGATCTTGTATTGAGAATCAAGAGGGAGACTCCAATAGAGCCGATGGCTCACGTTACAACGGCGGCGCATAGCAAGAGTGAGCTTGTATCCATTCTTGAGCGCTATCTCGCGGCGGGAGTAGAAAACATATTGGCTCTAAGGGGCGACCCGCCGCTTAGCGGCGATTTGGAACTCCCTCCCGGTGAACTCATATATGCAATCGACTTGGTCAAGCTGGCGCGCTCCTTGGGCGACTTTTCGATCACAGTTGCAGCGCACCCGCAGGGCCACCCGGATTCCCCAAATCTCAAAGTGGACCGTTTCAGGCTCGCCAGGAAGTTGGAGCTTGCCGACATGGCTATAACCCAGTTCTTCTTTGTGGCTGACGACTATTTCAGGCTTGTGGACGATCTCGACAAGCTTGGGGTATCCAAGCCGGTTCTTCCTGGCGTCATGGCGCCCACGTCTTTGAAAACCCTGGAGAGAATGGCGGAGTTGTCTGGCGCAAAGATTCCGGACAGGGTGAGACAGCTTCTCTACGGCGCCGGCAATGATGCCAATGCGATCAAGTCGATCGGCGTTGGAATTGCAACTGAGCTCTCCGAGGAGCTCTTGAAACGCGGCGCTCCTGGAATTCATGTTTACACAATGAACGAAGCTGGCACCACAGTTGAGATATGCAAGCGTTTGGGCCTAGGTTAGAGAAATGGCTGTAAATTGGTTGGGTCCACTTGTATATAACTTGTAATAAATATCATTTAGACAGTTGACTGTCAAAGGGGTACTATCAAGGCTATGGCTGAAAAAATTACTATGTCGAGCTCGGGCTCGCTCAATGTTCCAGATGAACCGATAATCCCTTTTATTGAAGGTGACGGAACCGGTGTTGATATATGGCCGGCGGCGCAGCTTGTTATGGATGCCGCGGCCAAGAAATATAATAAGAAAATTGCGTGGAAAGAGGTTCTTGCTGGTGAGAAGGCGTTCAACGAGACTGGCAGCTGGTTGCCTGATGAGACCGTCGAAGCTTTCAAAAGCCACCTGATTGGCATCAAAGGTCCGCTGACCACTCCGATTGGAGGAGGCATACGTTCACTGAATGTTGCCCTGAGGCAACTGTTAGATCTTTACGTTTGCTTGCGCCCGGTACGTTGGTTCCAAGGTGTTCCCTCGCCTGTGCTTCATCCTGAAAAAGTTGACATGGTTATTTTCAGGGAGAACACGGAGGACGTTTACTCAGGTCTTGAGCTTGAGGCCAATTCAGAAAACGCCAACAACCTTATTGAATATCTTCGAAACTCCTTCGGATGGAATATCAGAGACGCATCGGGCATTGGCGTAAAACCTGTATCTGAAGTGGGATCCAAGCGCCTGATCAGGGCTGCCATCGAGTACGCGCTTTACCACAACCGCAAGAGCGTAACTCTAGTCCACAAGGGAAACATTATGAAGTTTACTGAGGGCGCCTTTAGGAACTGGGGATACGAGCTCGTTCGCGAGGAGTTTGCCGATGTTGCTGTCGGATGGGACGACTGCGGCGGAAATCCAGGAGGCAAGCTTCTGGTCAAGGATTCAATTGCCGACATTACTCTGCAGCAGGTGCTGACGCGTCCGGACGAATTTGATGTCATCGCAACCTTGAATCTGAACGGAGACTATCTGTCCGATGCGCTTGCTGCCCAGGTTGGCGGGATTGGGATCGCTCCTGGTGGGAATATCAATTATGTCACAGGGCATGGAATCTTTGAAGCGACCCATGGCACTGCTCCCAAGTATGCCGGTCAGGACAAGGTGAATCCGGGATCGGTAATTCTCTCCGGCGTCATGATGTTTGAACACCTTGGCTGGAAAGAGGCTGCAAGCGATATTGTCAAGGCAATTGAAGCCACCATCGCGGACAAAGTTGTCACCTACGATTTTGCGCGGTTGATGCAGGGTGCTACTGAAGTAAAGTGTTCTGAGTTTGCCTCAGCGATAGTGGATCGCTTGTAAGAAGCCAGTTGGTATCCGGTGACCGTGACTTCGGCGGGCGATGGAAGGTGAGTTTCTGAGCCCAATGGGTCATGGTGTTATCTGAATTGGAGTTGTAATGTCAAAAATGAAAAAAGATCCTATTCATGTTGCAGTAACTGGTGCAGCTGGTCAGATTAGTTATTCGTTACTTTTTCGAATTGCTTCGGGAGCCATGCTAGGCGAAGATCAGCCGGTGGTTTTGAAGCTGATAGAGATCGAGCCGGCAATGAAGGCGCTGGAAGGCGTCGCTATGGAGCTGGACGATTGCGCATTTCCGCTTTTGTCCGACATTGTCTTGACCACCGATCTGAATGTGGGCTTTGACAGTACCTCATGGGCGCTCCTTGTCGGAGCCATGCCTCGCAAAGCAGGTATGGAACGAGGCGACCTGCTCTCGGTCAATGGCGGAATTTTTGGTCCCCAAGGACGAGCCATTCAAGAGAACGCCAACTCTGACATCAGAGTACTTGTGGTTGGCAATCCGTGTAACACCAACTGTCTTATTGCGCGATCGAGCGCCAGAGACGTTCCCCCGGAGCGCTTTTTTGCCATGACGAGACTCGATCAAAACCGGTCAAAGACGCAGCTGGCCAAAAAAGCTGGAGCATCGGTCGACGATGTCAGCAATATGGCAATCTGGGGAAACCATTCAGCTACGCAGTTCCCTGACTTCGCCAATGCCCGAATCTACGGAGTTCCCGTCCCAGAGGTGATTTCGGACCACGATTGGTTGCATGGAGGATTCATTAGCACTGTTCAAAAGCGTGGTGCCGCCGTTATCGATGCCAGAGGTGCCTCTTCCGCTGCATCCGCGGCAAATGCGGCTATTGATTCTGTAAAAAGCGTGGTAAATCCGACTCCGAAGGGAGATTGGGTTTCATTAGCGGTCGTATCCAAAGGTGAATACGGAATTCCCGAGGGACTTCAATTTGGATTCCCTGTCGTCTCGACCGGAGATTCGTGGAGCGTGGTCGAAGGACTTCATCATGACGAGTTTGCTTCCGAGAAAATAAAGGCCACTACGGCTGAACTGGTTGCGGAGCGGTCTGAGGTCGAATCGCTGCTGGGCTAGCGAGCTTTCCCAGCAGCTGCAGACTGGCCTCAGATGCCTGGGGGGAGGGTCGTTCGAGTTCCGAGCTTAATTTGGTCGGGCGGAAAACGGCCCTTTGGCATGTCCGTTACTGATTCTGGCTTGTCACGCCGCCGCAGGTTCGGCTAAGCCAGAATTGTACTCAGTGATTTGGCGAGACGCGAAAGAACATCGGCCGAATCGGCGAGGCTTCCGGCGTTGCCCTTGATCTTTATGCCGCCGTTTTCGATAACTTCGGCAACGGATTTCGTTCCCTGATTGATCTCGACCGCCAGCTGTCGGTCGATAACTATGCCAACTCTTGAGCCTGAAGTGGATCCCGGTTCAAGTCTCGCACCGTCGTCGTCAATAACGAGAGAAAAATAGCTGCTGCCAGTGTCTGACTTGAGTTCTACGGCAACTTCAAGCTTGGTAGCTTCACCTGGAGGGTTTTGAAGCCGCGCCAGAGTCGCATTGCTCGCGTCGATCCATTTTTGCGTTCCAATATCTTCAAGCATCTTATGAGATCCTAAATGTGATCTCGACGCATTCGACCTTTTCTGAACCGGCAAACCATCCGTCGTGGGGCGAAATTCTTCATCGGTTTCCCAGCCTGGTAATTAGAAGTCGTGAGCTGGATGTGAACTAAATTCTCCTCCATCGCCGCGCTATAGTCCCCGATGAGCTTCGATCAATAAGGGTCAGGGCGGCGTAATATGAGTTGATGGACAAGAAAGCTAAAACTCTACGGGACCTAAAGGAAAGCGGTTACCTCACCAAACCGGTAAAACAGGAAATTCGAGATAATGCTCTTGCGCGCATAAAAAGCGGAGTCCCCCTTATAGAGGGCATCAGCGGCTATGAAGATACTGTGCTTCCATCTTTGGAAGTGGCCCTGATTTCCGGGCACGACATAATTCTTCTCGGTGAAAGGGGACAGGCAAAGACTAGGATTATTCGAGGTCTCACTTCGCTGCTGGATGAGTGGACCCCGATTGTGGCGGGTGCGGAATTGAACGACGATCCGCTAAAGCCGACTTCGCGATATGCCAAGGAAAAGGTTGGCGAGATGGGGGATGAGACTCCTATCGAATGGATTCACAGGGCGCAACGGTATTCGGAGAAACTTGCGACTCCAGACACTTCGATGTCCGACCTGATTGGCGAGGTTGATCCCATCAAGGTTGCCGAGGGACGCTATCTCTCTGATGAATACACCCTTCACTACGGGTTGGTGCCACGCACAAATCGTGGCATTTTTGCCATAAATGAGCTTCCAGATTTGGCGGAGAGAATTCAAGTAGGATTGCTCAATTTACTTGAAGAGCGCGACGTTCAAATAAGGGGTTACAAAATTCGCCTTGAGCTGGACCTCATGTTCCTGGCGACCGCAAACCCCGAAGACTACACCAACAGAGGCCGGCTCATAACCCCGCTGAAGGATCGATTTGGAACCCAGCTTAGAACGCACTATCCGAAAAATCTGGAAATAGAAATGGCGATCATGAAGCAGGAAAGCTCTGCCCTGGCGGTTGGGGGCAAGGTGCACGTGCCCGAATTCATGTCGGAGCTGGTGGCGGATATTTCCCAGCAGGCCAGGAAGAACCCCTCGATAAATCAGCGCTCGGGCGTCTCAGTGCGGATGAGCGTGGCGAATTACGAGTCAATGATATCTTCCGCCACCAGAAGATCACTGATCCTAGGCGAGGAAGAAGTGGTTCCGCGGATTTCGGACCTTTGGGCGCTTGCGTCGTCGATGTCCGGCAAGATCGAGATTGACGCTTTTGAGCCGGACGCCGAAAAGGAGCTGATTCCAAGACTTTTGTCCAGCGCGGTGCTAAGGGCTTTTCGCCAACGTTACAGTGTAGACCAGCTCAGGGGCATCACAAGCTATTTTGATTCCCAGGAGACCGTGGAGCTTGGTCCGTCTGTCACTTCGGCAGAGTACGCCTCATTCGTTGAAAAGGTGCCAGGACTGTCCGATGCTTTGAGAAAGCTAGATGACAGTTCGCCGGGAGCGGTTGCATCTTCGGTGGAGCTAATCCTTGAAGGGCTTCACCTGTCCAAGAAGCTCAACAAGCGGGAGCAGTCCGGAAGAGTTGGTTATTTTACTAAAGGCTGAAATCGATGAGCAATGAGCCATTCGACTTTATTTACGAACGATGGGATGGAACTCAGAGTCCTGCCGACCTGAACGGCCAGGAGCTCTTTGATGAGATACGCGACTCTCTCTTATACCATGGAGATGTTTCCGCTGCTCTCAAGAAGCTGCTGAGCGAAGGCTTCAAGGATCGCCACGGCAACGTGACGAGCGGCCTCAAAGACATGGTGGAACGGTTAGCTCTGCGCAGACGGGAGATTCTGTCGCAGAATGATCCGACTGGAATTTTGCAGGAGATCTCGGATGCGCTTGACGAGATCGTCCAAACTGAGCAAGGCGCTGTTGATTCCAAGATGAAGGATCTGGGTGACAACAGCAACCCAGTTGCTCAACAGGCTAGAGACCGGTTGAGCAACAAAGGGCTTGAATTGTCCACCATGCCAAACAACCCGGTTTCGCGCATCCAGGCTTTGAAGGACTATGAATTTGAATCCCCTGAGGCAGCACAGGCGTTTCAGGATCTGATGGAGCGAGTGTCCCAGCAGCTGCTTGACAGCCTTTTCCATTCGATGAGACGTGGTCTTGAGTCTCAGGACGAAGAAGCCATTAGTCAAATGCGCGAAATGCTTGCGGACCTGAACCGCCTGCTTTCCAACTTTCGCGAAGGCAAAGATACCGATGCCGAATTCAACGAATTCATGCAAAAGTGGGGCAGCAAATTCCCTCCGGGAATCAATTCGGTTGAGGATTTAGCCCGCTTTCTAGCGGCGCAGATGCAGGCAACGTCGGCCATGTTGAACTCTCTCTCGCCGGAGCAAAGGCGGGAATTGATGGAACTATCGCAGGTTCTTCTGGACGATCTTGACTTGGGATGGCAGCTTAGCCAGTTGGGCGAGAATCTGGCACCCTTCATGGGTAACGGAACCCCCAGGTATGGCTTTTACGGTGATCAACCGATGAGTCTCGGCTCAGCCCCAGAAATCTTTTCGGAATTGGGTGAGTTGTCGGATCTCGAGTCGTTTTTGCGTCAGGTGTCATCGCCCGCTGATTTGGCTGATGTGGATTTGGAACAGCTTGAAAATACGTTAGGGAAGGGAGCTAGGGAGGCGCTTGAGCGTTTGGCAAAGGTTGCCGCTTCACTAGAAGAAGCTGGGCTGGTCGCTAACAATGATTCGAGAATCGTGCTCACACCCAAGGGAATGAGGCGCATCGGCGAGTCTGCCCTTTCTGAACTCTTCTCAAGAGGAGAGGATGCGCGTTTGGGCGATCATGCCTTGACTAGGAGCGGGATTGGAAATGATCTGGAGTTCGACAGCAAGGTTTACGAGTTCGGCGATCCGTTCAATCTGAATATCAACAAGACCATTCGCAATGCTCTTCTTAGATCTGGATCCCAAATTCCGCTAAAGATCACGCCGGCTGATTTTGAGATCGAAAAGACGGAGAAGCAGTCGCTTGCCTCCACGGTTCTGCTGCTCGACCTCTCCTTATCCATGCCATTAAGAGACAATTTTCTCACGGCGAAAAAGGTTGCGCTTGCCCTGCATTCCTTGATAAGCACGAAATATCCAAAGGACTCGCTTGCCATTGTGGGATTTTCGGAGGTGGCCAGGCGGATAGAGCCTTATGCGCTGCCGGAGGTTTCTTGGGATTATGTTTATGGGACCAATATGGAGCACGCCCTGTTGATGGCACGCGAGATACTTCGGTTCGAGGATGGGCATAAACAGATAATCATGATTACCGATGGAGAACCGACCGCGCATATCTTACCTGATGGGGAAGTATTTTTTAGCTATCCGTCAAGCCCAGAAACCATCGCAGCTACTCTCAAGGAGGTCATGCGCTGCACCAGAGAGGATATAACGATCAATACTTTTGTTCTGGATGCCACGTGGGAACTGAAGAAGTTTATGGAGAAGTTCGCATCCATCAACAAAGGCAGAGTTTTCTACACCGATCCGGAGAACCTGGGAAAGTTTGTGCTAGTAGATTTTCTAGCCCATAGAAGCAAGGTAGTCTGAAATTCCAGTTCAGTCCCGCCTGGAGTTAGAACCAGGCTGCCGCACTTGCCGCAGGCGCCAGCTGGGCATTCAGGCTACTCGTTATGCGCTTATGTTTCCGGTCTGTTTCATGGAAGTGCCTGGATTTACAATGATGTAACAATCCTGACATAGTCAGGAAACACTGCCCTTATAGCGTGATTTTCGAGCAGTCATCTATAAGGAGGTTGCAGTTCATGCTAAATCCGTATCCCGCGTGGCTAAGTCCTGGGGACAATGCCTGGCAGCTCTTGGCGGCGACTCTGGTCGGGCTTATGAGCATTCCAGGAATTGCGGTTCTGTATGGGGGTCTCGTTCATAAGAAATGGGTTGTGAACACTATGACGATGGCTTTCACGGCTTTCGCTTCAGTGCTCATAGTCTGGGTCCTATGGTCGTTCAAAATGTCATTTGGCGCTCCAATACATCTCGGTCCGGGCTTCTTTAGCCAGCTCATTGGACATCCCGGCCCGGTAATTGACCACCTTGGTGAACAGGCTCAGGCTAGCATTCCGTTACTCAACGGATCGATGCCGCAATTCCGCTTTCCGAGTTCCACACTCGTTTACTTCCAATTCGTATTTGCCGCAATTACGCCCCTGCTTTTCCTGGGCAGCGTACTTGGCCGAATGAGCTTCAAGGCGTGGGCTATTTTTGTCCCGCTTTGGACAACTTTTATCTATTCGGTCAACGCGTTCCTTATTTGGGGTGGCGGCTATTTTGCGGGGAAAGGTGCGGTTGACTACTCGGGCGGGTATGTGATTCACCTTGCGGCCGGGGTCTCCGGATTTGTGGCTGCCGCGGTCATTGGTCCGAGACTCAAAAGAGATCGGGAAACAACCACGCCTACCAACCTGCTGCTCGTCGCGGTTGGTGCTGGAATACTTTGGCTTGGTTGGAATGGTTTCAATGGCGGGGACCCGTATTTCGCAGGCGCGGATGCTGCAAGCGCGGTTTTGAACACAAACCTTGCTACTGCTGCAGCCCTGCTGACCTGGTTGTTTATGGACATGTGGTCTAAGCACCACAAGCCAGCTTTTCTAGGCGCGGTAAACGGCATGATCGTGGGATTGGTTGGCATTACGCCTGCGGCAGGATTCGTAAACGGTTGGGGCGCCCTCGCGATTGGGGTCATAGGCTCGTTTGTGGTTTGGTTTGCATTCAACAAGCTTTCCACCAAGTGGATCTTCGCTAAGGTTGACGATGCCCTCGGAGTGGTCTATACCCACGGAATTGCAGGACTCATGGGCGGCTTGATGACAGGGCTGTTTGCCGATCCGAAAATGATCGTATATTTGGGTTCAGGTAAAACCGCTGCGTCTTCGGTAAAGGGACTGCTGTATGGCCATCCCTGGCAGGTTGTTCTTCAGCTGGAAGCCGCACTTTGGGTGATCGTCTTCAGCGGTATAGGTACTTTTATCTTGCTAAAGATCGTCAAGATATTTGTGCCTTTGAGATTTCCTGACGACGTACTGCAGATCGGCGATCTCGCTATTCATGGCGAGCAAGTCGAACCTACTGAGACCGCGCACAGGGTTCTTCCCGCTGCCTCGGGGGTTGATTGACAAGGGTATAGGTCAATCGTGACCGACCTGCAATCTCGTATTTCTCACTATAGCTAACAGCGAAAGGGATGGGTTCTGGAATATATCTGGGACCCATCCCTTTGTCACTTGGCAGAAGGAGAGCTGCTGATTGAAAAAAGATGATTTGGAACTCGTTGTCTCCGATTGATGTTGCAGATATCCATCGCATGGGCGCGAAGGCGTTTGCCGTGAGAGTTTTCTGGAGAATCTCGCAAATCCGAGTATTTGAGTAAATAAACTTTGAACTTTTGAAAAACTGTCTGTAATGTAGCACTGGCGTGTATGGAGAAATAGGAAAAATTAAATTGCCTATTGCTCTTTTTCGATTCATATAGCATGATGCATATAGCGTAATTACACATGTGAAAGTTGGGGAAGGAGGTCGGCAAATGGGGGAACTTGCCCGACTGAAGGAATACGCACTTGGCGATTGGCAGGAATTCGCTCAGTGTAGGGGACGGGATCCAGAGATTTTCTATCCGCAGCGGGGGGTTCCGACTGCGTCGGCGAAAACCTTATGCCGTGAGTGTCCAGTCAAGTTGGAGTGTCTTGAGCACGCGCTGGCAAACGAGGAGCGCTTCGGGATCTGGGGTGGTCTCAGTGAAAGAGAGCGAAAGAAACTGCATCGAGAACGCAGGCGGAAGCTTCAGGCAAATCCATTTTGCTAATTATCTCGGACCCTTCAACTTGGAGGGTCCGAATTTTTATCAGCGGCTCTGACTTCGAGTGCTTTATCAAGGTCAAGGTCTAGGATATCCCAGAGCGCGGCCGGTGAGTTCTCGATTACTTTAAGTGGAGCTAATCCAACGAGTTCGCATCTCGAGACATGGGTAAGAGCTCTGACTGCTTCGTAAAATTCATGTATCCCATGATTAAAAGGATCAATTAGGTTTGCCGATACCTGAACTTCATTCCCCACCTGCAAACCTAACGTTCTAAAAAATGGCGAACGAACTTGTTTTGCTATTTCTTTGGCTTCAGCAAGGTCGGAGCCCGCTAGGTAGATGTTGTAGGCCACCAAGGGCTCACGAGCTCCAACTGCAACGGAACCGTACTTTGGATGGGGTTCAGATGGACCAAAGTCCGGAGCCAGACCAACGAACGCCTCTCGTCTGATTTGCGGAAGAGTCCGGTTCGGCCCGTAAAGGAACGCGGGCACAGAATACTCTGCTGCGATAGTCTTAGCGAAATTATCCCGGGCCAAAATTGCATGGCCAATTTCCGAATTGCCAATCGGAACGAACGGCACTACGTCAACTACACCGATTCTGGGATGCACCCCCAGGTGATTTCTCAGATCGAGGAGTTGGAATGCTTTTCTGACCAGATTCAATGAATCTTCGTAGACATTGGTACCGTAGAGAGTAAATACCGATCGATTGTGAAACTTGTCCGAATGCATATCGAGCAGGCTCGTTCCGGCCGCATGTCCCAGTTCTGCTAGGCACGAGAAGTCGCTTCCTTCGCTTATATTGATTACTGATTCCAACAAGGCTGCGAACCCACGCCCATTCCAGTGATTAAATGTTTACAGAATCACTTTATTATGGCGCTTCGGCTTTAGCTAATCTCCTCGCCCTGGCTATTCTTCTGCGCTCTCGTTCGGAAGCGCCGCCCCAGACGCCGTGGTCGATGTGATTCGCAATCGCATATTCCAGGCATGTTGACTTAACCTTGCATGTCACGCATATTTTCTTGGCAACTTCTACGCCAACTCCGTCGCTCGGAAAGAAAAGCTCAGGAGGAAGTTCTGTACATTTTCCTTTTGCCATCCAGCTGGTATCCATGGCCTATCCTCCACGACTCTCATATCACTCTCACATAAATCTGTAGCTTGCCGCACCGATCTTTTCGCGGATATCGAGTTTGATTGATATCGGTAGAAATCCCTGATTCATTTCAGGTGTTTTTGTATGGCCCTGTTTTTGCTAGGACCAAAACCGACATGCTGGTGTCGCGACCGCGTGAGAGACATTTAGTGCGAGTAACGTAAGCTGCTGTTTAGATATATGTAAGTTGCTGATTAACGTACTTTGCCTTTATAAGATTCAACTGAAACCCGCACCCAATTATTCCTTGTTCTAAGGCCTTTGGAAGACTGGTATTTTTTGGATCCTCTCCGCGGCTAGAGCCACGGATAGTCCGTCCCAGAACCAAGCGCGGCAAATTAATTTATTCAGTCGAAAGTCACGTTTTATAAGCTAAGTTTGCTGTGTCGATCTTGAGCTTAGCCGCCAGGAAAGGTCAGCCAAATAGAGCAATGGGAGGGTCCGAACTTTCAGATGGCGCGGAGATGAAGGAACCATCCTCAATGGAAGCTGTCATTGATCCAGAATCCAAAGCGTCAGCCTGGGGGTTCGCAAGCCTTGCAAGCGATACCAGGGATTGTCACGCTTCTGGAAGAAACTTCATCCCAGTTCTGGGACTCTATATAGCCATAAGGGCGGCTTTGTTCCTGTGCAATATTCTTGCAGCGGTGATCACCAGGGCGCCAAATTGGTTGGGACCCTTCTCCGCTTGGGACGGGCACTGGTATATTCAGGTGGCTCGATCGTGGTATGGCGCACCTGGACTCAGTTCCGGGCAGCTGACCTATGCTCCAGGTGGTTTCGAGCCCGGGTGGCCCGCATTGATAAAGTTCGGGAGTTTCTTTGGCCTGAGTTATCCCGGATCCGCCTTTCTCATGTCCGTCATCGCGGGAGCAGCCACAGCCTACGCAATCTGGCTGCTTAGTCTGGAGCTGGTTCCAGAACACTCGGCAATGGCCGCTTCGGCAGCGCTGATGTTTCCCGGGTCCGCCTTCGCCTTTGGCATCGCCTATTCGGAGGTTCTTAGCATTGGCTGCGTCGCTGCGGCCCTATTCCTTATTTTGCGTCGGAAGTGGGTTTGGGCCGGTGTCGCTGGCATGATTGCCACGGGCACTAGCTCGCTTGCCATAGTGCTTCCGCTGGTATTTGCTGTCGAGGCGCTGCTTGCAATTAGAAATCGCCGGGAGTTCGGATCAATCTGGGCTGTCGTACTGTCTCCGTTGGGATTTATTGGATTCGCGGCCTATCTGGGCTACCATTCCGGCAGTCCTTTTTACTGGTGGAAGCTTCAGGGAACTGCGTGGGGAGCACGTATTGAACTTGGCTTCATATTTCACTGGATCGTGTCCGGAGCGGGCTCTGGATGGGGCGTGTATTGGATAGCGATGGCAGGGCTCATAGTTTTGGCCTATCTAATTGTCAGCGTCATTCGTTCCAATTGTCCTGTCGGAGTGAAGGTCTACTGTGCGGCGGTGGGGGTAATGCTGCTGATAAATCCAGCTTTAGGCCCTAAGCCGAGATTCCTTTTCTGGCTTTTTCCTTCTCTCTTTTTGTTGCCGCGGAATCTAAGCCCAAAGATATTTAGCCTGCTGCTGATATTCATGGCATTCTTGCTGCCTGTAGTCGCGATAGCATACACGACGATTGGAAACGTAGTCGCCCAGCCATAGTTCGCGGCTAAGTTGCGAACTACCTCAATTTACGAATCGTCACATATTCTTTTACGTAGACAAAAACTAAGGAGCATGGATTATGCCAGGCGATTCCCAATCCGAAAATATACCGGCAGCCAGAATAAGAGTTTCCTATCTCGGGCCCGTTGCGCCGCATTGGGAAGTGGTAGGAGTAAGTGGGGACCGTTCGGTTATCGAAGATTTTCGCCAGAGGGTCAATGCCAGACTCCTACTTTTGCCTCCTCATGATCCGCAGTTCAAGCGCAACAGAGAAAGAATCGTTCGTGATGCCGAGCGTGAAAATATCCTGCTCGATTGGGAGCTTGGCGTGGGGGCTGACACGTCGGAATTCTAACCGGCGCGGGTATGGTCAGGTCTGAAGTTCCAAACGGGCAAGCCAAAGACCCGGAGCTTCAAGTTCGGATGGCGTCGGGAATGCGCCCTCCCGGCTCCAAAGTGGAATGACGCCTTCTTCGCCAGCCCTTTCTATAATCCCGCGAATAAAGGACTGTCCCTTTTCGATCCCAGCTCTGGTGATCTCTATGCCGAAGAACTGTTCTGACAGGCGCTCTCCGTCCGACCTTTCGATTCTTTTTCGCATGAAGGCTTCGTCTATAGCAGCGCTGTTTCCAAGCAGCCGGCCGCCGATATTCAGTACCGCGTTGGAGGCCAGGCCTTCTATGACGGCAATGGTGGATCGTATATCATCGTTAATTCGGCCTTGAGCCTCACTTTGTCCTTCCGGTCCAAAGATACCGGCTGGATCTGATATGGCGGCCTGAAGACTTTCTGGATCAGAGAGATCCAGCTGCGAAAGCCTGTTTTGGATCTGTTTCATGTCAGCTGAGGATGCCTCAATGTGCCTAATAATCAGCTCCTCGACACGTCCGGAAATCATCGGAGTTGAAAATAAAGCTGCCATCACCATTTCCCGCAGGGTAGCCCATAATCTCACTTGATCCAGCGGCAATTCCCACTCTTTCGCGAAGTTGTCGACATTGTAGGAGACAATCATGGTTGAGCTGCCAGAAGGGCGTGGCACCGGAATCTCGTAAGATCCGAAGGCAACCTTTGCCAGGTGCCCAACCATGGAGCCGAGCTGCATTGCAATCATTGAGGGTCCTATTGCCTTTGACAGGTTTTGGATCATCTGCGACAGATTGTCCTGGTGCTCCGCCTCTGCAGGGAGTTCTGAGGAAATCTCCTTCTGCTCTTGTTGCACCTCTGCCACTTTTTGCAGCATCGCAGAATATTTTTCCCAGTCGTTGACGGTTCGAGACGCCCATTCCACTCTGGTGACAACTTCTATATCGGTTATATCGTGGCTGGAGATTTCCGGGAGCGCAGCAAAGCTTTGAAGGTGTATTTGCAGGATTTTCGTCAGCTCTTCGTACTTGATCCGGTCAAGTGGCTCGACGTTGGGCTGATTTGGAATAACGTTTGCCACGGAGACTGCCATTTGCCGGGCCATCTCTGTTCCCATCCCCTTCTGCGATCCGAGCATATTCAAGAGGTCACCCAGAAGGAACTCGAATGGGTTTGATCCAGACGAAAACGGATTAGTCATAGGTACATCGTAGTAGCAATACTCGATCCGGGCAGATTAGTGCGCGGACTTCACTCCAAGTTGAATCTGTGTGCTCAGTCTCTCATTTCCTCTAACCAAGGTTAAGGTAACCTGGCTCCCGCTGGGGAATTGCGCGAGCATTGATTGAAGTTGCTGAAGGCTGGTCACGGGCATATTATCTAGGGCGACGATTTCATCCTGCAACTGTATTCCAGCTTTCTGGGCAGGCGAATTGGGAACTACGCTATATACGCTCACTCCCAAGTTAGTTGAAAGCTTACCATTGATTGACTTGGGCGGGAGCGAGGTGCCAACGATACCGAGCCAGCCATGAGGAACGCCATCGGACAGTTCGATTTGTTGGGCCGATGCGAGCATGTTCGATAACGGAGCGATCACCCATTTATTGGAAATTGTTCCAAGCCCTAAACCCAGCGGGTTGCCTTTGCTGTCAACGAAAAGGATGCCTTCGGGATTGAACTTCTTGGCAGGGTCTGCCAAGTATGTGTCGTTGGATACTTGTCCGGTGGACAGAATTTGTTGCAGCCCAGCTTGTTCAATTTGTGAGATTACGAGATCGGGTTTGCCAGTCGCCGCATTTGGAACAATTCCTACAGTCATCTCTCCGGCCTTGGCCCCAGGTTGGCTTGTTCCGCTCACGTAGTCGGTAAGCGGCTTGGAGATCTTGAGTACTGCCGTATCGGTGGAAGAGTCTTCGGCGACGAGCTTCGCGCTAACAGCACTGATGCCGGCAGTTGAGACCGTGAAGGATTTCGACGGTCCGAGCACGCTTGCGGGTGCGAGTATGTAACCGTCAGGAGAGATTGCCAATCCATAGACTATGGTGCTTTGCTTGCCTGGCGTCACGATTGAAACAAGTGCCTTGGCAAGGGATCCTATATGATTTGAAGTTGCGGTGCTTAGCGTGAAAGTCGAAGCTGGCTTGTATACATTGTCGACTCTTGTCGTCGGCCAAGTTGTTTTCGCGATGGTCAGTCCGATGAGCACGAGAGCGATTGCCGCGAGCAGTGCGGCAATCCGGTGACTTTGCGATGCGGTGGGGCCATGGTACTCAGATGGATGTGCCCAAAGCCGGTCGTCCTTGGGTGGAAGGCGTTCAGGCAGATTTTCATTATCTGCCCAGTCGTCACTCGTATCCATCTAATTAGGCTACCTAACTTATCTTTTGTGGGGTGGTCAGTAAAACCAATTAAGAGTTTCCAAGATTGCAAATGCATCTTAGGATGGTTTTGTGAACGCAGACAATATGAATGCCCAGTCACAACTTGTACCTCCGGAAGGTGACACCTGGATCGCTCTCTCGAATGAGCCTTTGCCGCTTAGCCTAGCGATGGAGTGGGCCGTGCATCCGCGATGCGGCGCGGTGGTGTCGTTCTCTGGGACAGTTAGGGATCACTCCGACGGCAGGCCGGATGTTCAACTTCTCGAGTACGAGGCGTATGAGGAATTCGTCGTGCCAAAATTCTCGGAAATAGTAGAGACTGCGCGAAAACAGTGGTCTCAACTACACAAAGTGGTCGTTCTGCACCGTGTAGGAAAGATGACGGTGACGGAGTCCTCGGTTTTCATCGTGGTCTCAGCTGAGCATCGAGGCGCAGCTTTTGAGGCTGCTAAATTCTGTATAGACGCGTTGAAAACCTTGGCGCCAATCTGGAAGAAAGAGCAGTGGTCGGGTGGCAGCGACTGGGGATCTGATTCCCACGAAATTGTATCATTGGAGGAGTTGTAGAAGATGGCCAACCTACTTTATCTGGGAATCCCTGTAGCGATTCTGGCACTTATCGGACTGGCTATTTCGCTTAAAGAGCGGAGACCTCGTCGTATTACCTCTGATATTGACGACTTCGCTAAATCGATGAACGCTCTATCTTCCACACGCTTTTCACGGCCAAAATCGCACACCACCAGAGGTACCGACGCTGGCTAATTTGCTCGCAATAGATTTAGGGAGCGCGAATACAGTTGTTTGCGACTTCCGCGGCGACGTAATTTTCGATGAACCAAGTCTGGTCGCATATGACAAACGCTCCGGCAAAGTGATTGGGATCGGCAACGATGCCAAGGATGTTGTGGGAAGGGTCTCAGGCTATGTCGTAGTGGAGCGGCCGATCAAAAATGGAAGAGTTGCCAGCGCCGAACTCCTGGACCATTTCATACAGGCACTTATGAAGGCGATTTCCGTGAAGCGGTTTTCGCGCCGCAAGGTCGTCGTTGCTTTGCCCGCTTCAGCCACTCTGGTCGAGTCGCGGTCACTCTTTTCGGCCTTGAAGAGCGTCGGATTCAATGAGGTTGAGGGTTTCGATAGCGTTCTGGCCTCTGCAATTGGGATTGGGATGGACATTTATGGGCCAAATGGAATTATGGTCGTCAACCTTGGCGCCGCCACCACTTTGAGCGGAATCATTGCCTTTGGGGGAGTGGTGGCCGAATCCCATGCCTTTTGTGGCGGTAATGCGCTAGATCAGGCCATCATGGACTTTCTAAGGTATGGCAACAATGTGTCCGTTGATGAATCGATTGCCGAGGAGATAAAACTTGCTCTGGCCAAGATTGGCGATGAGCCACCCAAGTATTTGAGTTCCCTGATTGGAAGAGATTTGACCAGGGGAGTTCCGGTAAAGGTGGAGATTGACGAGGAAAGTGTTCGAGAGATAATTGCCGATCCGATCAAATTGACGATGGATGTGATAATCGACAACCTCTCGCATTGCCCGGCCGAACTGGCTCAGGATCTTGTATCGGCTGGCATCTTTCTCTGCGGAGGACAGTCACAGTTGCCGGGCATGTCCCATGCGATCGAAAAATTGGTCGATTTGCGGGTGAGCGTTGTCGACGAGCCGCGATACGCAACTGCGAGAGGATTAGCACTTCATGGGAGAGGAAGTTACAGTTAGGCTTGGACTTCGGATCCCTCGGATATTTCCAAAAGATCTTCAGCGATCTGCCGCGTTTGCCAGTCTCGATCCTTTGCGGCAGCTTGTAACGCACGCGTGACCTCTTCGCCTTCAAAGGCTGCTAATGCGACTACGGCCCTCCTTCTGACATTGGGACGGTCGCTGAGGGCGGCAAGGACCGTCTCCAGCCCGTTGCGGTCTCCTATAGCGCCAAGAGACGCTACCGCCGCTTCCCGGACTAGCGCCTCCGGATGGCTTGATGCGATTTCGCATATCCTGGACAGATCGGATGTCTCTTCGCGCTCTCCGAGCGACCATAGCGCCATCTCTACTACGAAGGGATCTGAATCTTCAAGAGCTATCGAAAGCGAAAGCGTCGGATATGAACGTGCCAGTTCACAGGCTCGCCTTCTAACGCTTGAGTCTGGATCGCTCAGCGCAACCGATAGCATTTCATGGTTTAGCTTGTTGAGAGAGTGCAATGCGAAAAGACCGGATGCCCGAACTTTTGGGTCCGACGACACGATAGCCGCTAAGGCGGTGTCTGCGTTCCCGTTGTATGAAGCCAAGACTACGTCTAGGCGATTTAGTGTGTCAGGAGACTTAGTCTTCATGGTAGTCAATGGCCAAACTTATGAGGAACTGGACTTATCGGATCGGGCGGCTCGACCCGTTGCCGATGAGTTGGCGAGTTTTGAAAACAAGCGATAGAAAAAGTTCAAATTAAATTTTCAGGAGCGAAGGTGAATTCAAAGAACAAGAAGAAAATCGTAGTGGCTTTCATTGTAGTAGTTATCTTGATTCTTTTATCGTTCGTGAATTTGCCAATCTGGGCGATCGCTCCCGGGAAAGCGCAAGAAGTTGCCGGTCTGATAAAGATTCAGGGAGCATCCAACACGCCCAAATCCGGGCATATCTTGATGACTGATGTCTCCCTTGGCCCTGTATCGTCGGTCCAATGGCTCATTGACAAGATGAATTCCAATGTTGAGCTGGTTCCAAGCTCCGCAGTATTAGGGAATACCCCACCGTCATCATTTATTCCCACGCAACTCGACGAAATGAAGCAGTCCAAACAGGCGGCCACGGTTGCTGCACTGAGTTACTTGGGGTATGACCTCCACATTATCAATGGTGCGATCATTGCCGGAATTGCGAAGGTGTCGGTAGTTTCCTCAGTTTTTCATGTTGGCGATTTGATCACCATGGTGAACGATACGCCTGTTACTTCCGCTAGGCAGTTTGTCGCTGTTATATCTAATTTCAAACCCAAAGATGCGATCAGGATCAGCTACATTCCTGCCGCGCTTGTGGCAAACAGAGGATCATCGGCCAACGTGGCCAAAACTGTTTCGGTGACGTTGGGCTCCCGTCCTGGCGATGCGTCTAAGCCGTATCTTGGCATAAATATTGCCGATGGCGTGAGCTATAACACTCCCTTCAAGGTCGCAATTTCAACTCCGGGCATCGGAGGCCCTTCGGCCGGTTTGGCGTTCACTTTGGGGATAATCGATCGGATGGAGGGCGGAGGACTGACCAAGGGCAACACTATCGCAGCCACCGGGACCATCTCTCCAAATGGATCGGTGGGAGACGTTGGAGGGGTGCCCCAGAAGACGATAACGGTAGAGCGTGCAGGTGCAAAGCTTTTTCTAGTACCGCCGCAGGAATACAAAGCCGCGCTATCCAAGGCTACGCCGGGGCTGAAAGTAGAGGCGGTGTCTACCCTCAAACAAGCGGTGGCAGATGTAGGGGCATTTGCGGCCTCCCGAAAGTAGCTTAAGTTCGAACGGACGTCAGGTGGCTACTCGGGTGAGCCTTGACCGAATTTCTTTGAAGCCCGGTCTGTCATTTCAGGTGGAATATCTTCCTGACAGTGTGTTTAATGTTTCGAAAGTTGCGACATTTCGAACAATGGAGCAATTTCTTACATAGTCTTGTCTTTATGAGTTTTGAAGTCCCCGAGCCTGCTCAACCCAATCGCATCAATATTAGACAAATCCAAGATAAGTCCTTTTCAACGGCATGGAAGGGCTACCGCATTGATGATGTCAGGGCGTACTTGGCTCAGGTCGCATTTGAGGTCAGAGAGCTTTCGATGGAGCTCGATGCAGCCCGTGACCGAATCCAGGAAATTGGAGAGAATAATGGGCAAAGCAGTGAGGCTTTGTCTAAAGAAGTTCTGAGGGCTGAAGAGACCGCCGCCCAGATTCTCCATGATGCCAATGAAGCGGCCAAGGCGCTCAGAGATCAAGCGCGCCAGCATTTCGAAACCGTGCGCCAAAAGGCGGAGGAGGAGGCACGCGAAGTTCTAGATAATGCCCGCGGGCAGTCCAGGAGCGACAATAGCCCATCCGATGGATTCAGTTCAGCGCAGATCGACGAGTCTTCCAGAAAGGAGCTTGAACAGGCACGAATTAAGGCTACCGAGATCATCGAAAGATCGAAAGCCGAAGGACGCGCGATGATCGATCAAGCCAGAGATCTAAGAAACGAGATTCTTGCGGATCTCAGGCAAAAACGAGCGGTGCTCGATAGCGAGATTGCTGACCTGGCAACAAGAAGAATCGAAGCCTATCAAAGTTTGTCCAGGGCGGTTCAACTGATTAGTGAAGCGGGAACGATCGTCTTCTCGAGCGAACATGAAGAACCGCAAGAGCAAGAAGAATCTGGCGAGGCCGAGCGATCCGCCGAAGGACCAGAAGCGGACCAGGGCACTCAAGATCCCTTCAAAGAGCCACGCGAGATAACAGTTGATTCCAAAAGTGATAAGCCCAAGTCTGCCCCAAGTGATGCAGACCGATATCAGGCGGCCGTCATCAGCTCCCAGGTGGAGATCGGCGATCACCTGGAGGAAGGAATTGTTCGGGTCTTTCACAAGGACGCGGAGACTGGCGCATCAGACAAGGAGCAGGTTCTGGATGCGGTTTCGTCGAGGGGCGAATCTGAAAGCTCAACTCGCAATCAGCGCGCTGCCGCCCCTATAGAGAACTCTGCTGAAGAGGGTGTGCGCTTCGAAGAGGATGCCGACGGTTCCGTCTTGTTGTCCCAGGGTCAGGTTTCGAGCCGCGCGACTTCCGAAGAGGTTGCGGCGGAGGAAGACAATCGAAAATCTGTCGCGGAAATGTCCGGGTTGGAATCAGAACAAATGCAAGCGAGCGGGTTCCATGAGGACGAAATGGCCAATACAGCAGCGCCGGCAGTCGGGACCTCAGAACCCTTAAGGATTCGTCAAGAACCAAATGAGGACATTCGTCAGGATGAATTGGAGGTTCTCGCTTCGGCCCGAAAAGTTGAATCTGGCTCGCCGCTGCATTCGGGCGGAGATGAGACGCAAAGGTCGCGCAAAGCCGACGAGATATTGGCGAGGATCAGGTCTTTGCGGCTTGGGGAGCGGGCATCCGATTCACCAATTCAAGGCGATACAGGAAGTCTTGTCTCGTCGGCGGAAACCGAGCCTAATTCGGCACATTCGCACAAAGAGCCGAAGGTGCCCAAGATCTTTTCTCTGTCGGACACCGAAGCCGAAGATGTGAATAACGGTGGTGAGCCCAATGCCGAAATCGAGGAAGGTGACTACCGAGGCGGCGGAGCCGAGGGAGTCTCTCCTGAATTAGATGCCGCCACTCGGGAGCTGCTTGACGTGCGCGAAGAACTTCTAGCCCCGGTTGCAACAATGCTATTTAAAAGGATGAAGAGGCTCCTGTCGGATGAGCAAAATGATTTGCTGGACAAAGTGCGAAGAGGTTCGGGCTCGGAAGTGGAATTGGAGAAATTGCTGGATGAAAAGGAGCAGATCGATGCACTGGCTTTCGCATCGCTTGACTTTTTCGAGCAGGTCCGGTTAGGTGTGGCTGGTTTGTTTGTAGAAACAAATGGAAGTTCCGTCAGGCGCGATATCTCAAAGCAGGCCGTCCAATATTCGGAAGAGTTCGCTAAAGAGGTAGTGTTGCCGCTGAGGCGCCGTATCGGGGAAGCGCTGTCGGTGGATGTCACCGCCGAGGATCAGTCAACTGCCGGTGCTCTAGGCGCTATATACAGGGACGTCAGGTCAAATCGTCTTGAGCCGCTGATATCTCAGTATGCCAATACCGTGTTTTGCGCCACTGTCATGCTCGAATCAGGATATGAATCTTTTGTCTGGGCTACCGACCCGCAGGAGGTACCTTGTGCCGATTGTTTGGATAATTCCCTGGCGGGAGCCACAATGGGCGGAGAACAGTTTCCTACCGGACACTACCATCCCGGAATACATTCTGGGTGTAGATGCCTTTTAGTGCCATTTATCGCCTAATCTCATTTCCATGAGGATTCCAGCTGATTTGCCACCACAGAGAAGACGAGTGTCCAAACGACAGTTACTTTTCTTCGTCTCGGTAATAATTTTCATCATAATTGTGCTGTCTCTTCGGAGCATCGCAGTTTTCTATACCGATTTTCTGTGGTTTTCAAGCGTCCATTTCACAGAAGTTTGGAAGGGAGTGCTGCTTGACAAGATCGGTCTGGCGGTCGTATTCGATCTGGTCTTTTTTATTCTTGCGTTCGTCAATCTGACAGTTGCTTCGAAACTGAGCCCGCCATTGTCGGCGCTCGGGCCAGGGGAAGATGAATTAGTTATCCGTTTTCGCTCGACTACCAATAGGTTCCCGCGACTCACGCGCATAGTTGTCTCGGCTGTCCTCGCGATCATTGTGGGTACACCAGCATCAGGCCAGTGGAAAAACTGGATCCTCTATTCGAATTCGGTACCTTTTGGCTGGACAGATCCTCAGTTCCACAAAGATGCCTCCTTTTATGTATTTAGACTGCCGTTTTTGTCGTACCTGGTTTCGTGGGGTTTCCTGGCGCTAATTGTTGTGTTCGTGATGATAGCTGTCGTGAATTATTTCAATGGCGGGATTCGGCTGCAAGGCCAAGGATCAAGAGTGAGCCCGGCCGTGAAGGCCCATCTTTCCTTCATTCTGGCTCTGATAGCTCTAGTCAAGGCGGTTGGCTATTACCTTCAAAGATTCAAACTGGATAATGCCACAGATGCGTACGTGAATGGCGCCGGCTATACCGATATCCACGCCGTGATACCAGCTCTTACGCTTCTTCTCTTTATTTCAGTTGTTTCAGCAATAATCCTCCTTGTAAATATCCGGCGCCAGGGGTGGGTCCTTCCGGTGGTTGCGGTCGGCCTTTGGGGGCTTATTTCCATCCTCCTCGGCGGGATATACCCGGCGATCGTTCAGAAATTTGTAGTCCAGCCTTCTCAAGTCTCCAAGGAAACGCCGTACATCGAGCGAAACATTTCGGCGACACGGTATGCAATGGGAATCAATAACATTGCCCAAGAGCCTTTCGATTACAGCAGTACGATAACCGGCTCGACATTGGTGACCGATGCGCCAACTTTGGCCGCTGCAAGATTATGGGACCCGTTAACACCAGTCCAGACTTTCAATAAGCTTCAAGATATTCGTTCTTACTACCAGTTCAATGGCTTGGCGGTGGATCGTTACGTTATGAATGGAGTGCAGACTCCAGTTATCGTCGGTGTCAGACAAATCAATGCTGCAGACCTACCAGCACAGTCGTGGATCAATCTGCACCTTCAATATACGCACGGTTACGGCGCTGTTCTGGCTGCGGCGAATTCCGCATCTGCCAACGGCAATCCGGCATTTCTGATCAAGGACTTGCCTCCCGTATCTACTGGCGGCGCCCCACAGATTTCCGAGCCGCAGGTCTACTACGGAACCAACAATCCCGGCTATGTAATTGCCAACACCAAGCAGCCTGAAATTGACTACCAAACGAACTCGGGCTCGTCTGTTGAAACTCATTACAAAGGGAACGGGGGGGTTCAGCTTTCGTCGTTCGTTCGTCGCGCCGCATTCGCGCTGAGATTTGGCGACATCAATCCATTGATTTCTGGGCTGATTACCCCCAATTCGCGTTTCATGTTTAATCGTGATATAGCTTTGAGAGTCAAAAAGGCTGCTCCTTTCCTCAGCTACGATTCGCAGCCATATCCAGTTATCTACAATGGGCAGATTTATTGGGTTATAGACGCGTACACCACCACATCGCATTTCCCCTATGCCCAGGCAGCCAATACATCGAGCCTCAGTGCATCTTCAGGCTTGAATTCGCAGTTCAACTACTTCCGGAATTCGGTAAAAGTTGTTATCAACGCCTATTCGGGTTCAATGAAATTCTATGTAGTTGATCAGTCTGACCCGATTATCAAAGTTTACGAAAAGGCATTTCCAAATATATTTACTCCGGTTTCCCAGGCGCCTTCTGGGCTGGTTGCCCACTTCCGCTACCCAGTGGACGGATTCACCGTTCAGGCAACGATGTACGGGCGATACCACATTACCGATCCGACCGGGTTCTACAATGCCGGAGATGCCTGGGCTTTAGCTCAAGATCCAGGTAGTTCGCCGAGCCAGACGCTTTCTCAGACGCAAACGACAAACGCTCAGGGGCTGGTACTTCCAGCCACTCAGCCCGCACGAATGAGGCCCTCTTACCAGCTGTTGCGATTGCCAGGACAGGCTGGTTTGAGTTTCGTGCTCACAGAACCGTTCGTGCCAGTCTCCACGAACAATCAGCTTCAAACACTTTCTGGGTTTCTATCTGCCGGCTCTGATCCCGGGTCGTATGGAAAGTTGACAGCGTATATCTCTCCTCGGGCTCAGCAGGTTGACGGGCCGCTGCTTGTGAATGCCGCGATAGCTGCTTCTCCAAGCATTTCGCAGGCAATCTCGCTGCTTGATCAGCATGGGTCACAGGTTGCCTTTGGCGAAATGCTAATGGTTCCGGTGCATAAGGCTTTGCTATACATCAGACCTCTATATGTGCAGTCAGCCCAAAACCCTCTGCCTGAACTGAAACAGGTGATTGTGGTGTATGGTACGCAGGCGGCAATGGAGCCAACGCTGTCAGCTGCTTTGAACGATATTTTCAGAGTGACTGTTTCGGGCACCTACGGTTTGAATCAACAGGCTCCGTCGCCCTCAGCCAAGGGAGGAGCCAATGGGTCAACCTCCACAATCGCATCCTTGCTTAGCCAGGCGCAGACACTGTATAACCAGGCTCAGGCGGACCTGAAAGCTGGCAATCTTGGCCAGTACCAGTCCGCAGTCAATGAGATGGCGTCTCTGATTGCCAAGGCACAAGCTCTTGCAAATGGAGCACCTGCGACTGGTGCAACTTCCACAACTGGCGGTGCTGGATCCACCACAACTACGACTGTGCCAGCAGGTGCTGGAGCAGCTTAATTAGTTAAAAATGGTCTGATCTAAAAGTTGGATCAACTAAGGTAATTAGCTGTCATCGCGGGGTGGAGCAGTCTGGTAGCTCGTCGGGCTCATAACCCGAAGGTCATAGGTTCAAATCCTATCCCCGCCACCAGGATATATGCAGGTCAGAGCCAGTCTTTCGAGGCTGGTTTTCTGTTTCTCAAATAGCCATCCCTACATTCATCCCTACAATGGTGTATGATTGTTTTTATGAAGGGAACCAAGCGCAAGCGGCGTGAAGGAGTCTGGGAGTTGCGGGTTTACGTGGGACGTGATCCAGGCACAGGGACGCCACGCCAGATATCGAAGACCTTTTACGGCCCTTCGGATCTGAGCGGGGTGTTCCATCTCAGTCAACCACGATGGAGTTGAGCACCCTCCAGTTGGGTTTGCCAGCATAGAGCAACACGCGTATTCGGTAGTTCTCGAAGTTTCTGAACCCAAAGCCGATGCGCTTGATCCTCTTTATCAGATTG
>DAHVKW010000050.1:0-4048 GCA_027320695.1 Actinomycetota bacterium
ATCTTTTTAGCTTGAGATCTCCATTTACAAAGGTGTATAAAACCTTTCCAACAAGGTCCGTATCGAAATATGGCGAGTTCTTTGAAATTGACACCAGATCGGCCTCTTCTAACCGCCATCTGGCTTGGGGATCAAAAATGGTGATGTTTGCCGGGCTACCCGCCACCAGCTGACAGCCATGCATATGGCTTATCTGGGCAATTCTTGCAGGCTTCCAGGTAAATAGGCTTACCAGATGAACTAACTGCTCATCCGAAAGGCCCGAGCCGTCAATTCCATTCTCGTGACCCAGATCAAGTTGGCGATACAGTTCGCCCAAGACTGCTCCGAACGAGGTCTGCAGCCCGATCAGACCAAAAGCCGCCTCGTCCAGAGTCGTATCCTTTAAGTCTCTATGATGCGGAGCATGATCGGTAGCGACTGCATCGAATGTTCCGCCGCGGAATGCGCTCCATAATCCCAGCCTGTCGGTTTCGCAGCGCAAAGGAGGATTCACCTTGAAAACGGGATCGAACCCCATGAGCTTGGAGTCCGAAAGTACTAGGTGGTGCGGAGTGACTTCTGCGGTGACCGGCAGTCCCTCTGCCTTGGCCATCCTCACCATCTCGGCAGAATGCGCAGTGGAAATGTGCAGAAAGTGCAGACGTGCACCCACCAGACGGACCAGCTCCAAATCCCTGGCAACCATCACGTCTTCAGCTGCATTCGGAATTCCCGCTACCCCCAAGATAGAAGAAACGGCACCTTCATTGATCAATCCCCCATTTGCGAGTTTCAAGTCTTCGCAGTGCTGCGCCAGAGTAACTCCTATTCCTTTGGCGAACTCGAGTGCGCGCCTCATCAGTTGAGCATCTTGAACTCCAGATCCGTCATCGGTAAACAGCTTGATACCCAAATCAGCCATCTTCGACATTTCAGTCAGGTTGCCGCCAAGACGTCCTTTGGTAATTGCGCCAGCAAAATAGATATCGAGCGGAGCATCTTTAGCGATATCCTGCGCGTACTTGACAGCTTCGGGTGAATCTATGGTTGGCGTAGTATTTGGCATTGCCACCAGGGCGGTATACCCACCCAATATCCCGGCCAAACCGCCGGTCAACATGGTCTCGGACCTTTCGTTGCCCGGCTCCCTCAGGTGCGTGTGCAGGTCGACGAAGCCAGGTGAAACTACCAGGCCTCGGGCATCAATCTCCATGTATCTCTTCGATGGATCAACCTCAGGCGCACTCGCACTGATCAGCCCATCCTCCACCAGCAGGTCCGCCCGGCGCACTCCAGTCGCATCAACCAGCGTTCCGCCTCGAATGACAAAGCTGAAGCCCTTTTTTACCATAAAGTCTCCAAACGTCCTTTGTCCGCTCCTAGCAACCAGTACAAAGCCGCCATTCGAACGCTGATTCCATTTTTAACCTGTTTCCTGATCAACGACTGGTGTGAATCGGCGACGTCGCCGCTAATCTCCACTCCGCGAATTATCGGACCGGGATGCATAACCACCGCATCCTTTTTAGCCCTGCTCAAGCGAGCAGAATTCAGGGCGAATGACTTTGAAAACTCCGAGAGCGAAGGCATCAGAGACTCGGAAATCCTTTCTGTTTGAATTCTAAGTACGTAGACCACATCGCATTCAGAAAGGACGTCGTCCAAGAAATTGCTTACCTTGACAGGCCAAAGTGAGAGGTCGGCGGGCAACAGCGCGGGCGGACCAACTAAAGTCACCGTCGCTCCAAGGCGTGTCATCAGCTGGACATTCGATCGGGCTACACGCGAATGCAAAATATCACCGACGATTGCAATATTCAATCCGTCAAGTCTGTTGCCACTCTCAAACTCGTGCATCAGGGTGACCGCATCTAAAAGTGCCTGCGTAGGATGCTCGTGGGCACCGTCTCCAGCATTGATTAGGGGAACTTCCAGCCAGGAATCCACTAATTGGACGGAACCGGACGAGGAGTGCCTCATTACGATCAGGTCGGCCCCGAGCGCTTCGATAGTTTCTGCCGTGTCGCGCAAAGACTCACCCTTCGACACTGACGAACTGGCGAGAGTGAAGGTCAAAACATCAGCCGAAAGCCTGCTGGCGGCAAGTTCAAAGGATAGCCGAGTGCGGGTGGAGTTCTCGTAGAACAGCGTGGCTACGGTCTTGCCCCTTAGGGCAGGGACCTTGGGAATCTCGCGGGCATTGACTTCGAAGAAGACTCTCGACAATTCCAAGAGTTGAGAAATATCCTCGTCAGATAGATCGGAAATTGAAAGCAGGCTACGATGCATTTCCCACCTCTTTGAGAATTCTTATCCCTTGTTCGGTCACTTCAACTTTTTCACTTCGGGACGTTGGCAGATTCTTTCCCACATAATCGGGGCGTATTGGAAGCTCCCGATGCCCGCGATCGACCATAACGGCGAGCTGTATCGCTCTTGGACGTCCGAAATCCAGAATTGCTTCGAGAGCCGCGCGTACGGTCCTGCCGGTGAACAGGACATCATCCACTAAGAGAACTGTCTTGTCTTGAACGGAAACAGGCACATCAGTAAGCGAGCTTTTGATCAGAGGCCTAAGCAGATGGTCATCGCGATACAAAGAGATGTCGAGCGATCCTACTGCGCATGGGATTGTGCCAACTTCTTCCAGCAGGTTACACAACGCCTCGGCAATCCAAACCCCACCAGTTTGGAGACCCACGATAACTAGCTCCGCACAGCCCCGATTCTGTTCGACTATTTCATGGGCTATACGACTTAGGACCCTCTTGACGTCCCCACTAGTCATAACTTCAGCCGTTGCTGAATAAGAATGGCCTGAATTAGACCCGGTTTCGGGCGCCAAATCTCCTCCTAATTCCGTACGAGCCTCGCTGAACTCACTTGACGGCACTAGCGTCTACTAGTCTATAGCCCATGTTCTCGGCCCTAGCCGTGGCAGCGAAACAAAAACTGACCATCTTTAGGGGAAGATATAAGGATGAATATTCCAGCAGAGCCAAGTAACCAGGGTAACGGGAACACTGTTGCATCCAAAGGCCCTAGGCACGCGAGAAAGAGAGGACGGGCCCGCCGTTCCCGGAATATCGCGATAATCCTTGCTGGCATAATTGTCGTGGCAGCAATAGGCGGATACATTTATGTCCGATTTCGATACGGCCAAATAAAGAAGCTCTCGGTCGGCAACCTAACTCAAGCATCATCTAACCAACCTATGAACATTTTGATTGTTGGGTCCAACTCTAGAGCGGTCCTAAACGGAAAGCAGACCTCTGCCTTCGGTTCTGCCCAGCAGGTGGGCGGCGCAAGAAGCGACGTGACGATGATCCTCCACATTGATCCCAAGACGCGCACAACTTCTCTCGTTTCCATCCCACGCGACTTATTCATGCCCATACCTGGAAGCTCCCTGTCCAATCGCGTCGACGCTTCGCTAAACAACGGACCAAGCGCGCTTGTAAAAACCGTCGAACAAGACCTCGGCATAAGCATTTCGCACTATGTGGAACTCAATTTCGACACATTTCAAAATATTGTGCAAACTCTTGGCGGTTTGAAGATGTACTTCCCGTATCCGGTACGAGACGCATACTCCGGTCTGAATGTCCCAACGACCGGCTGCCATTATCTGAACGGATTCCAGGCCCTTGCGGTGGTTCGGGCAAGGCATCTCGAATACCAGACTTCATCGGGCAAATGGGTCGAGGATCCCCTTGGAGATCTTTCAAGAATACGACGAGATCATGAATTCATGAGAGTCCTATTTTCAGCAGTCAAGCAAAAAGGCATCTCCAACCCGTTGACGCTGAATGCAATACTCTCCTCCGTGGCACCCGACCTGCAAGTCGACTCTGGATTCTCGCTTGGGGAAATGATCTCTCTGGCGTCGAAATTCAGAAATCTGAATCCCAACTCAATCCCGACCGCTACGCTTCCTGTCGCGTTGGAAAACAACTACGTCTACAACGGAGCCAACTACGGTGACGTTGTCTTTCCCGCAGAACCCCAAGATCAGCTGATCATCAACCAATACCTTGCTGTTCCCGCGCCAACCATGAAAAAGAAC
>DAHVKW010000050.1:4101-10854 GCA_027320695.1 Actinomycetota bacterium
GGTTGCGCAGCAGCTAATTGCTGATGGGTTCAATGTTCCCCACGTGGGAGATTCCAAGATACTTGGAAAAAACGTTGAAACTATCGTCTATTACCAACCCGGGTATCTCCAGCAGGCACAGCTTGTGAAGAGCACCCTGTCGGGAGCAGTCATCTTAGGGCAGTCGTCAAGCCTGTCTGGAGCCCCAGTTGAAGTGGTTACCGGGACTGCCCTGACGGTCGCCAAACCTGTAACCGTCACCACAACGCAGGCTTCCTCATCAACTACTGCAGGCAACCACTCCACCTCGACTCCTCCAGTCACCACTGCCCCGATTACCCTGCCAGCTACTCAGGCGACAACACCACTCCAGCCGTGGGATCCAAGGGCCTGCTAGTCAAGGCAAGTTATGCGCGATAGTCCCGTTTCCTGACTGCTGCGATGGCAGAACCCAGCTTGCCTTGGTACCTCATGTCATTTATGCCTGGACTGGGATCCGTCCAGATCAGCTGCGGATAGATCCATGCCACTCAGCCGGATCTGAAAGGTCAACTAAATCATCTTTGGAATCCGTTTGCAAGCATGGACAAAGCTTGCAACCCCGTATTTTTGGCGTGGTGTCGGACCATCGTGTAAATGATGGTGGCGCCGGCGTGCGAAGCGACGCGCCCTTTTACGAAGCAGACCAGAAATACGTCTGTCTTCAAGATCCACCAATTGCGGCGAAAAGTGGAACAACGCCACTTCGATCTGGTTCAGGCGTTTAGATTCCGCCCGGGGGGTGGGTCCAACTACAAACCCATGAAGCTAATTCGCGTCACAAGTATTTCCGTCTTAGTCTTAGGGCTAACTGAACTTGAGCTGGTGCTTTTTTCTAAGGCCGGGCGCTACTCCCGGGAGCCTTCCCGCAAGCAATAGCTGAAATGCCAGCTACTTGACTTGTGCTCAGCGCTTCGATGGTCGGCGGGCCAGCTGGTTCAAGGATCGTCTTATTATTGACTACCTCCCTGATCAGCCAGCCGAGAACAATTCGCGGGCTCGTTGATATGCCACGTCCCCGCCCAAAACAAAGGGGAAAGACTAGCCGCTAAACAGTGCGGAAAACGGGACAAGCGTGCTTTGCGGAATGTCAGCTGCCAATGATTCTTGCGATATCGGCGTTGAGCACTGCGGAAGTGAGTTGACCGGCTACCGCTGCAACGACTGTGCCCTTAGAATTTATAAAGAAAGTGGTCGGCAAACCCACCAGGTGGAACCTACTCGCCAACTGGCCCTCTCCGTCAAACGCTGCCGGAAAATCGACACCGCTACTCCTGAGTATGGCCGACCCAGCGGACCGGGTATCGTTCTCGTCCACCCCGATGAAATCAACTTTGCCTGACTCTTTTCTCGACGCAGCCGCAAATTCCGGCAACTCAGTCTTGCAAGGAATACACCAGGAAGCAAAAAAGTTGAGTACGACGGGATGCCCGACAAACTGACTCAATTTGAGATGCTCCGCCGATGAATTGACACTTGTCAAAGTGAAGTCTGGCGCGGGCTTGCCTACCAGTGGCCCGCCTTGCTCAACTCCAATAGCCTGGGCGAGGGGAGACTGCTTGGGGCGCCTAGTGCTTGACAATGATGCGGCCACCGAGAAAACGATCAGTATTACCAAAGCCGATGTCAAACCTATGAAAACAATCTTTTTTGTCGCAACAGGGTGCCGAATACGTTTCGACTTATCGGAGCCTGACAAAAATATCTATCCCCATGGCCAAGAATAACAACGTTAGATAGTAGATCGAAAAGCTGAACACCCTCATGGCTAATTTCGGAGAACACTCCCTATACAGACGAACCGTATAGGCAAAGAAGGCGCCGCCAAGAGCCAGCGCGGAGACGGAATAAATCATTCCCAAGTGCGCTACCGGCACTAGTACCAGCGTGACGATCCATAACAGCACTGTGTAAATCACAATTTCCGATGCCGTCCTCTTGGCAGTTGCCACAGCTGGAAGCATTGGAACGTTCGCCTTGGCGTAATCATCCTTGTAGCGGAAGGCCAAGGCCCAAAAATGTGGTGGCGTCCACAAAAATATGATCAAAAACATGATTAGCGGAGTCCAAGAAACCGAATTTGTAACAGCGGCCCAGCCAACCAAAACTGGGGCAGCTCCAGCTGCTCCTCCTATGACTATGTTCTGAGATGACGTCCTCTTGAGCCAGAGCGTGTAGACAAATATGTAGAAAAGTGCGGCCGCCAGTGAAAGCACCGCACTGAGCAGGTTAACCGCCACTGCCAGCACCAGAAATGCCGCCACCTCCAAAGAAACAGCAAATGCCAGCGCGGCGGAGGGGGATATCTCGCCGGTTACCAGAGGGCGCTTCTGGGTCCTTTTCATTATCGAATCGATATCCCTGTCGACCCACATATTCACCGCATTGGCTCCTCCGGCGGACAAAGTACCACCGACAAGAGTCATAACCACCAACCAGATATTCGGAATGCCTTGCTTTGCCACGATCATCGCCGGCACGGTGGTGATCAAAAGCAGCTCGATGATACGCGGCTTCATCAGGGAAACGTAACTCCCGACAACCCTGACAGTGCTGCGCCGTCCTACAATGCCTACAGTTAAATTCATATCAACCTAACGCTAATGATGTCCCAAAAGTCATGCCATCAAGATGCGATCCCGCGACGTTCCTGGAATTAATTTTTGCCGGTTGGCAGCAATTAAAGCACCGTTATCATCCAGCAACTCTCATGAAAATCTTAAATTTAAAAAATGGCTAAAATCTGACAGATTCTGTGAACAACTTTTACCGAAACTTTTCTTCCACCCTATCATGTGACCAGCATTATTAATTCAGACTGGAACAAAGGTTGCATATGAAGACAGCCCAGCGAATAACCGCATTGAGAACCCTTTTGGACGAGGCCGGGATAGAAATCCTCATCATCACAAATCTGCTCAACATCAGATACCTGACTGGTTTCACTGGCTCGGCCGGAACGTTGCTGATCGCGTCAGGCTCTAGGTCGACCGGCGATCTCGGCATTCTTTGCACCGACGGCCGCTACCGCGAACAAGCAGCATTCCAGATTGCCGAATCGGAGGCTCAGGTTGGTCTTCAGATCGGAATCGGGCGCACGCAATTCGAAGTGTCAAAACTTTTTGCGCAGGGCAGTTCAAATATCACCATCGAGGAGGACTCAACCTCGCTCGCCACGTTCAATCAATGGTCTGAAGCGATGGAGCAAACTATACGACCCAGTACCGTAAAAGTCGAAACTCTTAGACGCTTCAAAGATGAATTCGAAGTCAGCCAACTGCGAAAAGCCGGGCAGATTGCCGACACGGCTCTATCTCGAGTACTTCCCAGGCTTAAAGATGAACCCACAGAGAACGAATTTGCGGCGGAGTTAGAGTTTCAAATGCGAATGCTCGGAGCGGAAGGGCCGTCGTTCGAAACTATCGTTGCCTCGGGTTCGAACTCCTCTATGCCTCACGCACGTCCTACAGACAGGAAGATCACCGAGGGAGACACGGTGGTGATCGATTTTGGCGCCGCCTTCAACGGATATCATTCAGACTGCACCAGAACCTACTTCATGGGCAGCACTCCAAGCAAAGAATTTGGGCGGATATACGATGCTGTCGAACGAGCTCAAAAAGCCGGCGTTTCGAAATCAGTTCTGGAGGCAGAGATATCCTCTATCGACAGAGCGTGCCGGGACTCGCTGGCCGAGAATCAGCTAGCTGAATTCTTTACCCATAGCACAGGCCACGGAGTTGGATTGGAGATTCACGAGCTCCCCTGGGTCCATGGCGAAAGCAACTCGAGGCTTGGCGCAGGCGATGTCGTCACGGTCGAGCCCGGGGCCTATCTCCCAGGTGAAATCGGCATCCGCATCGAAGATACAATCGCCATCACTGAAGCTGGAAGTGAATGCCTAACCATGATCGCCAAAACTCCCCTGATTTCCTGAGGAACACTAACCCTTTGACCCACGGCCTTGGAAAAGCCAGGCAAAGGGTTAGAATGTGTACCGCGTTCATAAACGCGCTACTTTCCTAGCCTGTTAGAAGGATCTTATGGCAATCTCAACATCAACTAATGATTTAAAAAATGGTATGACGCTGGATCTGCCTGACGGACTATTTACCGTAGTTGAATTCCAACACGTAAAGCCCGGAAAGGGTGGCGCGTTTGTGCGTACGAAGCTCAAGAATATGCGCACAGGCGCCGTGATCGAACGCACCTACAGGGCCGACGAAAAACTGGACCAAGCGATAATAGACAAACGAGATATGCAGTTCCTATACCGCGACGGTGCAGAATATGTGTTCATGGATACTTCCTCCTACGACCAGATCCAGATTGACCCGAGTGCTTTGGGTTCGGCTTCCAGTTTTCTAAAAGAAGGCGACTCAGCGACGATCAGCCAATACGAAGGTTCGGTCGTGGCCGTAGAACTCCCTGCCGCAGTCGAATTGACGGTCGCTGAGACGGAACCGGGGATACAGGGTGACAGAGTTTCCGGCGCGCGCAAACCAGCGACAGTTGAGACCGGCCTAGTTCTCCAGGTGCCTCTGTTCATTGAGACTGGCGAACGAATCAAAGTTGACACCAGAACCGGAGAATATCTAACTCGTGCCTGATTTAGGAGACGAAGATGACGTCAAAAGGGTCATCGATTCCACCGAAGATAGTGAAAACAGCGAGGACTGGGTTGTTCCTATAATTTCCCGGAGAGAGGGCCGGGAGAGAGTCATCTCGCTTCTCTATGAACTGGAGATGAAAAATAATACGCCCGAAACCCTGCTCAGCGAATTGACCCTCAAACCAGATCCGTTTGTTCTCAAGAGGTACCTGGGAATCACCAACGCCAAATCCCAACTGAATGATCAGATCAAAAGCTTTTCGCAAGACTGGGATCCCTCACGAATGCCCGTTTTGGACCACGCGATTCTGCAGCTTGCCCTATTTGAGCTCATTTTCTGTCCGGAGGTGCCGACCGGAGCGATTCTTTCCGAAGCTGTTGAGCTTGCTCAGAAATACTCGACCGAAAGCTCGGGAAAATTCATAAATGGACTGCTCTCAGCGGCGGCACGGCAGCTGAGAGGGCAGGAATAGTTATTTCGCATCTCAACCGGGTCGTCCGGCCCGGGGCCGGGGTTTTCGCACCTAGCCAAAGGTTATTGGCTCAGCTCCGACAAAACCTCTTTCACCAGCGCAACGTCAACGTCCCGCACTACTTCTACTCCCGATCTCGAATCAAGAACGAAAGTCAGTGTGCCGAATGATTTTTTGTCCTTGAACATAGAATCGATCAACCGGTCGGGTTCGATCGGTACTGGCAGACTCGTGGGTAGACCGTAGGACTCGACCACCCGATAGTGATAATCCACCCTGTCCTGACCAATCCTTCCCAATCTCTTGGCCAGCAACGCTGCGTAAATAAGCCCAATTGCAACAGCTTCGCCGTGCTTGAGATCTAATCTCGGATCTTCAAAGCCAACGGCTTCCAGCGCGTGGGCCAGAGTGTGACCGTAATTAAGAAGAGCCCGCCGATCGCCTTCGCGCTCGTCTGCCTCGACGTATTTTGCTTTAATGCGCACGCACGCTGAAACCTGTGCCGACAGCGGCATCTTGTCAAGGCCCTCCGCGCCGAGAAAGGCATACTTCGCCATCTCCCCTTGACCACAAAGCAACTCCCTCGGCGGCAACGACTTGAGAGCCGTCAGATCGCAAAGCACGAAGCTCGGCTGCCAAAACGCGCCAACCAGATTCTTTCCTTCGGGAATATTCACCCCGGTCTTCCCGCCGATAGCCGCATCGACCTGCGCCAAAAGGGTGGTTGCAATGATTCCGTAGCGTATGCCTCGATGAAAAGAAGCCGCAGCAAATCCGGCGGTATCGCTGACAATGCCTCCTCCAATTGCCAGCACCAAGTCTCTGCGGTTCATTCCCATGGCCGCGAAATTGCTACACAGTTCCGCGATAGTCCCCAGGGATTTTGTCTGCTCGCCGTCTTCAATATTGAAGATCTTGTGCGGTATGGTTAGCGTTGGTCGGATCCCTATGTTCCTTTGGGTAACCACGGCAATCTTTCCGACGTCATCTGGAATCACGGAATGGACGTCCGCGGCCAACCCGTTGCCAACATAAACCGAGTAGCTTCGGTTTCCCAGATCAACTACAATTTCATCGTCGTGCAAAGCACTGGACACATAAAACCTTTCAAATTCGACAGAACCACCGTAGATGCCCGGATTCCAGGCCGAGTCCCGCTCCAAACAATTTCGACCCTACACTAAGCGTCAGAATTGCCTAGATCTCCTTCAGCCTTTCGACGCGGACGGCGTTTCGTGGATATGGGCATTGAACGACTCATAATTGCGAATCATTTCGGATACTGAGTCGCCGCCAAATTTGCGAACCGCTTCCGCCGCCAGAACCAGAGCAACCATGGCCTCGGCTACCACACCCATGGCAGGCACTGCGGTGACATCGGTGCGCTCCTTGAAAGACACCGTCTCTTCCCTTGTCGCCACGTCTACTGTCTTTATTACGGGACGATTCAACGTTGAAAGCGGCTTCATCCATGCCGTTACGGCAATCAGCCCCCCGGTCGATATGCCGCCCTCAATGCCCCCTGCCCTGACGGTATCTCTCGCGTAGGTCTGGGTCTCGGGATCCCATCGGATCGAATCGTGCGCCTCCGAACCCCGCAGGCCAGAAACGACATGGCCCTCGCCGATTGACACTGCCTTGATAGCTTGG
>DAHVKW010000051.1 GCA_027320695.1 Actinomycetota bacterium
TCCTGGACCTGCATCCTGTAGCTGCCACCGTTGTAGACCTCAGTCTCGGGATCACGTGTAACGACAAAACAACCTGTACCTATGTATCTGCCTCCATCGTGCTCATGCCAACGCGGCACAGGAAATGAAAGCAGATCAACTTGGCCGCCGCCAAAGCGGTTTTCAAAAAAAGGAGCTGTGCCGACAATTTGAAAGGGAAACCTTTGGGCGTCAGCCGCCCATTGCGACGGCTTGTGCCTAATTGCGGCGACGAGCTCCTGATCGTTGAGATCATCGCCAAGATTCAGCGTTCTTCCGAGCCGTGCCGGCGAGGTGGTACTTCCCGTCAGGACTCTCAAGCCTTTTCGGTAACCGACAATCTCGTCGAAAAGCAAAGCCTCAGAATTAGGAATCTTGTAACTCAACTCAGCAATCGCACCAAGCTCCAAGTCCCAGTGCGCGCCTTTTACATCGGTCAACTCACCTTTAGAACCTATGACGTCCAAGTAGTTTCGAAGACTGAGCAACGGCTCCATTTCATGGGTATCTTTCATTACCAAATCCCGCCGATTCTCCTCATCGCGCTGTCTCCTAAAACTGTCATGCACACGTCACCTTTCTTGGATGTCAACCTATCAGGTATCTCTCATTGCATTCATAGAGATGCAATATCTGACAATCACAAGTAGCCGCCAGACCTCATTCCTTGCCAAGTCCATATAAATCGAATGTGAATTCACCGCCAGCAAGACGAGGACGGACAGCATTCTCGTTTTTCTCCCGCTGCTCGGCCAACATCAGAATATCGCCGACTCTATCCTCGGAAACCACGACACCGCCATCTGAATCAAGAATTACGGTGTCTCCCGGGTTTATCACCACGCCCCCAATCTCCACCGGGATGTCGAGGCTGCTAACGTCATTCTTCGCAGCCCCTCTTGCCCGGACCCAACGCGCCCAGATGGGCAGGCCAAGCTCACCTATCGCATCCAAATCACGTACCGCCCCATCGATTAAGATCCCTGCCACCCCAGCTTGTTTTGCCTGAAGTGCCAATAACTCGCCTATAAGTGCTATTGGCTCCGGCTCCTCCACGGCAATTACCAGCACCTCCCCAGGGGCTACGTATTTCATCGCCTCATGCACCGCCCGGTTACCTTTCGGTCCCAGTAATACCGTGTACGCCGGTCCTGCAACTCTACTGGCTCGAATTATCTGTCGCAGCTCAATATCGATCAGGCCCCTTCTCTGGCCGGCTTCATAAATCGTCGCAACGCCATATTGCGCCAATCGGCGAAATTCCTCTGAGGTAGCCATGCAGTCCTCTCCGCACGTTCCGAGGAAAATCCAGTCCTCAGCACCCGCGTAATTCTCGTTAATGCCATCGGCGGCACCCAAAGCCATGTGATTGACAACCGACTCTTACCAGACTAGTGTCTATCACACAGAACATTCGGTCTTGTCAGGTGGTCAAATATTGCAGATTTCCTCAAACTTTACCATTGCAGCTCAGACCAGTCATGTATTCGGCACACTTCTCGACCCAAAAGTTATGATCAAATGCATACAGGGCTGCGAGGAACTCGAACGCATTGACGAAACGCATTATCGGGGAAGAATTACAAACGAAGTAGCTCATATTAAATTCAATGCCCGCTTCGCTGCGGAGATCACAGAGCTGGACTATCCGAATCACATCCGAGCAGTGTTGAATGGCGAAGACCGTCATCTGGGCAGTTCGATCAAGGTAACAATCTTGCTGGATCTGGAACCAACCGAGGAAGGCTCCGCGATTGCCTACCAGATGGAAATCGCGCTTTGGGGCAAGCTCGGGCGCCTCGGCGAATCTATTGTTCGCAGAAAGAGCCTGGAGTTTGAGCGCGACTTCATTTCTGAACTGTCACGAGCATGTGTTCAGCCGGAATACACACCCGGACCCTCCTCATCCCAGCAGGAAGCTCCCACACCCGAGCCGGTGCAAATAGCTGTTCCACCGGCTGCGCCTACCTCTCATCCGCCCGCCGCCGCATCCCGGCCCATCGGCTGGTTTGCAAAGCTGTTGGCCTTTTTCAGGAGGTCCAGATGAATCCGCGCATACTGCGCCCCGAAAGCCTGGCAGACGCCTGCGCCTTGTTATCCCAAGATGAAGACGCCTTGGTATACGGTGGAGGAACTGCCCTCCAGATTCTTCGCAAGCAAGGGATCCTCTCGGCATCGTCATTTGTAGATATTTCAGGGATACCTGGCCTGAATAACCTGCACCATACCGGCAATGAACTCCTGGTCGGACCGATGGTATCGATCCGCCGAATGGAGACAGATCCCGTAGTTCGCGAGTCTGTACCAATCGCATCAGCGGCCTACGCCAAGGTGGCGAACCCGCGGGTTAGGAACACCGCCACGGTAGGAGGCAACATTGCCCACGGCGATTATCGCCTCGACCCCCCTGTGGCGCTACTGGTCCTAGGAGCGACCATAAAAGCGACTTCGACAGCTGGTACCCGCGCCATTCCAATTGACAAGTTCTTCATCGACTTTCAACTGACGGCTTTGAATCGCGGTGAAATCGTCACCTCGATTGAAATTCCGATCTCTAACGACGTAGTTGCGTCGACCTTCGTCAAATTTTCGAGTCTCAGCGCCAATGACTGGCCAAGCGCTTCAGCTGCCGCGGCGATAGTCGCGAGGGATGGCGAAGCCCAGATCCTCCGCCTCGCGCTGGGCGCCCTAGCTCCAACTCCTGTTATGACTGCGGTCGACATAACCGGAATGCGTGAGGCCCAAGCCACCGAGGCTGCAGTTGAAAGTGCGATGCTAATCATGGACCCGTTACCTGATGTTCGCGGTGGCGTCGAGTACAAACGCAACCTGGGCCGGATTGCCGTAGAAAACGCAGTAAGGAATTTATGGAGGGATCGTCAAAGTGTCTAGCGAAGTATTTTCTTTGGAATCCCAGGATGGCAACGCTGTGGGACAGAGCTGGAAAAGAACCAACAGCGAGTCCAAGGTCATGGGGACGTTTCGTTATACGGCCGATCTGCCGGTTCCGAAATGCCTTTACCTTGGCGTGCATAGAGCGAACCAGCCCCATGCGCGCATAGACGGCATTGAAACTGAGAGCGCGATGGCTATCCCGGGCGTGGTGAAGGTTATCACCGGGGCCGACCTCTATGACGCGCTCGGAGAAAACCTCTTTACCGGCCCCGCATTTTCCGATCAACCTCCCGTAGCCTGGCAGCGGGTACGCTACGTCGGGGAGCCGGTAGCCGTGGTTCTTGCAGAAGATCTCGCAACCGCGCGGGCAGCGGCAGATGAGATTTACGTCGAGTACGAATTCATCACTCCTGTCCTCGACGTCAACGCTGCCTTGGAAGGAACTGACTACGTCCACGACGAGCTTAGGCCATCAGCAGTCTTCCCAGATCTTCGGCACCTGATGGGCAAGCGCGACACAAACGTAAATTACGAATACAACCTCATTCGGGGCGATTCCGAAACTGCCCACCAGGAGGCTCCGGTCACAGTCAGCGGGGAGTTTTGGACACCGCCCACCTCCCACGTGGCCATAGAGAACTTTAGCGCCAGCGCATGGGTGGAGGAGAATCGATTAGAACTTGTTTCGACCACGCAGACGCCTTCCTATGTCCGCCAGGCCATAGCCACGATGCTCAATCTAAGGTTGAACCAGGTCCGGGTCAGGACCCTCGGGCTCGGAGGCAGCTTCGGCTCGAAGATGTACGATCGCCTTGAACCGCTAGTAGCCGCGATTGCCTGGACGCAGAAACTCCCAGTACGTCTGGAACTCACACGCGAAGAAGCTTTTGTATTGACAACGCGGCATGGAGTTGCGGTCAGCTCGCGAATGTCGGCGGATGCCAACGGCAATATCGTCGCCGCCACTGCTGATGTCCGCTACGACACTGGAGCCTATGCCGACATCGGGCCCCGGATAGCGGCCAAATCCGGTATGGTCGCCTGTGGTCCGTACCGGATTGAGAATGCCAAGATTAAATCTCGGTGCATCTACACCAACAAGCCCTCCGCCGGACCGTTCCGCGGGTTCGGCGTGCCCCAGGTGACTTGGTCCCATGAGTCGCTCGTAGACGATCTAGCCCGAGATTTAGGAGAGGACCCAGCCCGCTTTAGGCGGCGAAACCTGCTCCGTGAGGGAGACGTGTCCCCAGTCGGCACCGTGATGCACAGCGCCGACTTTATCGGCTGTCTTGACGCGGTTACCGAAGCCATCGGCTGGACGGATCCTTTAGAAAAAATCGAAGGCAGCTGGAAATGGGGCCGCGGAGTGGCCGTGGGTATCAAAGCGGTGCTCACCCCTACGGTTTCCAATGCCGTGCTCCAGTTGAACCAAGATGCAAGCGCAACTCTGCTAATTTCTACGGTCGATATGGGCCAGGGTAGCGACACGATTATGGCCCAAATTGTAGCTGATGTGCTCTTTCTCGGGCCAGACAGGGTGCGGGTAATTAATCCCGACACGGACGTCACGCCTTACGACACAATTACCGCCGGCAGCCGATCCACTTACCATACCGGCAATGCGGTCAAAAAGGCAGCTGAAACCATGCGAGACAGGCTTATCGAGATCGCCGCAAAGCAAATGGGTGTCTCGGCAAGTGACTGCAAACTTGCGCCCGGAGGAGTTATCTCGAGCTCATCTCAGCGCCTCATTTCATTGGAAGACCTGATTCTGTCGCAGTTCGGCGCCGCCGGGACCACAATGACCGCCGAAGCGAACTTCACCACAGAATGGGTCCCATACGACAGGACGACTGGGCAGTCAACCAAAATAACTGAGCATTGGTTCGCCGGAGCCGCGGCAGCTGAGCTCGGGGTGGACACCCGCACAGGCAGAATTCGAATCCGCCATCTTGCGGTCGCTGGCGACGTGGGTCGTGCCATCAACCCGGCCCTTGTCAACCAGCAGCTTTTAGGCGGGGCAATAATGGGAATGGGCCACGCGCTGTTTGACGAAATAGTGTTTGACCAGGGACAGATTGTAAACGGCACCCTGCTCGATTACCAGCTGCCGTCGATTAAGGACATGCCCGAAAAGCTGACGCCGATCATCGTTGAGAATCCTCATCGAACCGGCCCTTTTGGAGCAAAAGGGGTCGGAGAAACCGGACTAATCCCAATTGCGCCCGCTATCGCCAATGCTGTTAGAGACGCCATTGGAATCCGCATCACCACACTTCCTCTTACACCGGAGAAGGTGCTTAGCGCACTTGCCAACCAAGGAAACAAATGAATCTAACACTGAATATCAACGGCACAGTCCATTCTGTCTATTGCGCCGAAGGCGACCTGCTTCTTGACGTGCTGCGACGGCTGGGCTTTACAAGTGTTCGCGAAGGCTGCGGCGTAGGAGCGTGCGGATCCTGCACCGTCTTGGTCGATGGGCACAGCGTCAGTTCGTGCCTAACCCTAGCTTCGAGATGCTCAGGCACGGAGATCCGAACAAGCGAGGGACTCGGAAAGGATAATCCCGTGGTGCGCGCATTTGTCGATGAGGGAGCTCTGCAATGCGGATACTGCATACCTGGCTTCGTTATGATGGCCACCGAACTTCTCTCGGAAAACCCGCATCCTAACGAAAAAGAGATCGCCGACCACCTTGAAGGCAACATTTGCCGATGCGGAACATACCGCGAGATAGTAAAAGCGGTCTTATTGGCGTCGTCGTCGGCATCGAATTAACGAGTTTGACTAAGATGCGCGCTCAGATCATGTTCTCCTCGAAAATCCATTGCCCGGTTACTAGCGACAAATCAGCCGATGCCAGCCCAGCCGGATTCCAATCAGAGCTCACTGACCCGTCCAATTTGAAACCGACGATGAAATCCGTCGAAAATTTTAAGCCATGTCGGTCTACAAGCATCAGTTATCACACAGAAACGCAGGTGACCATGTAGACAGTGGTTAACAAAGCAGCGCCTGGGAGGAAGAGAGTGTCGCAGCCCGCGTCATTGACACATCTTGACTCCTGTGATAATGTCTCGCTCAGAGGATAGGGTGTCTCGGCTACATCAAATGTATCTTTGGGGGAGTTCACTGCCGCGGGTTTTACGGACCATGCTTACGCACTTCAAAACTTTTTAGCTAATTAGTCGTCATAGCGGGAAGAAGTTGCTTCCCGATAACAAGGAGCGGTTCTATGTGGAGATCAAAGGTCATCAGACGAGCAGTTATCTCACCTATTGCCATTGGCTCGATAGTACTCGCGGCGTGCGGGTCTACCGGGAGTTCAACGTCAAGTTCGAATCAATCGTCAACGACGTCCAGTGGATCAAGCATCACGACAGTAAACGTAGCCTATGACCCCAATGCCACCGCGCTTCCTGCCTGGGTTGCACAGGACGAGGGAATTTTCGCTAAGAACAACCTCAAAGTCAACTTCACCAAAATCCAAAACCTTTCCACCTTGCCGGGAACGCTGGGCAACACCTTCGACATTGTTCTCAGCACACCGACAGAATTGATAAGCGCAGCAGCTTCGGGGTTACACGTGGTAGAAGTTTCGGGTTCGTCAGTCGACACGCCGACAGATCCCGCGAGCGCCGTCATCGTAAGCCCGTCAAGCGGCATTCAATCACTGGCCGACCTCGAGGGGAAATCAGTCGGAACCTTGACCTTGAACGGAACGCTTCCTTTCGCGCTTAAATACGATCTCTATACCCACAACCTGAACCCCAACGGAATCAAACTCGTGACCATGGCGGGTCCAACAATGGTCGACAACCTGAAAGCGAACAACGTCTCGGCTGTGATCGCGGTTCCTCCATTTATTACCGCGCTAGTCAAAGCCGGTAATACCAAGCTGCTCAATCCATATGATTCAGTGGGGTCCACCCTGGCGAGCATATTTTGGATCGCCAATGGAGACTGGGCGGCCAAAAACCCCGCAATCGTAAAGGAATTCGTCGACAGCCTCAACCAAGCCAGCACCTTCATTTCTGCGAACGACCAAACTGCGCGGAGCATCCTGGCAAAATACACCGGATTGCCAGTTGCAACGGTACAAAGCTTTACCCTCCCTGTCTACAACACCGATCTGCGTCCCAATGACATAGCAAAGTGGGAGCACGTGATGGTGACACTCGGAGTTCTCAAGAATCCACCCGCTGTCAGCTCACTCCAGGTAAAGTAAGTAAACAATTAGATGGGTGAACGGCAGTTACCTGGTGGCCAAACTATGTCAGAAGTGAGAAATCAAGACGAGGTTATTTACCAAGTCCACGACTTGTCCGTCAATCTTCGCCGCCGCGGTCAGGAACGTGTTATCCTAAAGTCCCTTTCCTTTGATGTTCGAAAAGAGGAATGCCTTTCGATAGTCGGGCCCTCCGGGACAGGCAAAACCACCCTGCTTCGGGCGCTCGCAGGTCTAATCCCATATGCCGGATCGGTCAGGTATCTTGGCGAGACTCTCGACGGTCCTGCTTCCGATGTGGTTTTAGTGTTCCAGGACTACGTGAATGCCCTGCTTCGTTGGCGCACGGTCCAGAAAAATGTGGCTCTTGGGATCGAAGGCCGCATTCCAAGGGATCAGTGTCAGGAGCGTATAGACGAAGCGATCGAAACCGTGGGACTGCAGAATTATAGGGACTCATATCCCTGGGAACTATCCGGCGGAATGCAACAGCGCGTGCAGATCGCACGCGCGCTGGCGATGAAGCCCAAGGTGCTTCTGTTTGACGAGCCGTTTGGCTCACTTGACGCCATGACCCGTGAAGGCCTACAAGACGAGCTGCTAAGAGTTCGCTCCGTTTTCCAAGCCACCTGTGTGTTCATCACTCATGACATCGATGAGGCCGTCTACCTTGGAGACCGATTGATGCTACTCTCGGGCAGCCCCGCGTCGTTGAGCTTCGAAGTGGACATTCACCTCGGAGAAACCCGCAACCAGATTTCAACCAAAGAATCCGGAGAGTTTCTTAGCTTGCGTCATCAAGTGCACGAGCAGATGAGGAAAGCCCATGGCGCCTCCCAATCGACAAATTAGACTTATAGGCTGGATTGCCCCGACAATCTTGGTAGTTCTATGGCAGCTATCCATTGATATCGGACTAATCCGCTTCCGATATTTCCCTACTCCAGTTGCGGTAGCCCGTGCCCTTTACACCATTGCGCTGTCGGGCGCACTTTACAAAAACACGGCGCACACGGTTCTTGTGGCACTAATCGCTTGGGCTATTGCATCCGTGCTTGGAGTCGCCGTCGGCTTGGTCGTCGGTCTATCAGTGCCTCTTTGGAAAGGGGTCATGGCCAGTATCGACGTCCTCCGGTCGCTTCCAATTATCGCCCTCGTTCCCGTCGGGGTGATTATCTTCGGCTTCACCTTGAAACTCGAAATCGTAATTGGAGCATACGCGGCAATCTGGCCGACACTGGTTAACACTGTTACAGGAGTGCGGCAGACTCGGATCGAACTCCTCGACGTCGGAAAAATGCTTAGAATGTCGGCTCTCGAGCGGCTGAGAAAACTTATATTTCCGTCGAGCCTGCCCGTCATCATGGTCGGACTGCGGCTCGGTCTCGGATTGTCGCTTGTTCTCACTGTCGTTTCAGAGATCGTGGGCACTCCACATGGCATCGGCAACGCCCTTATCTCTGCAGAACAGGCGCTTCACCCTGGACAAATGTTTGCCTACATACTTGTTGTGGGATTAGTGGGTTATCTGCTCAACGGCGTGTTTCTCTATGCTGCGCGCATTTTCTCTCCTTCGGAGAGATCAAGGGAGATCTCGCGATGACGCAGCAGACCTCCAACACCCAGGCCGGAAGCACCCGTAATTCGTACCGCAAATCGCACGGCGGTAAAGGAGTAGCTCCCCTTTTCGGACTGTTGCCCCTAGCGGTCCTCCTGCTTATATGGCAGATATTCGGCAATCCGCACTCAGTGTTCTTTCCACAGCCGAACCGCTGGCTGACAGCGATAAATTCGCTGCAGCAGCAGGGCACTCTTTGGACCTCGATATTGGCGACCGCATCAACGTTCGTACAGTCGATAATCGTAGCCACGCTAATTGGAACCACCCTTGGCTTGGCGCTAGGAAGCATCAACTGGGGAGGTAAAGCGCTCGATCCCCTCCTCGATTTCCTTCGAAATCTCCCTGCGGCGGCATTGGTCCCTGCCGCAGCGATCGTACTTGGCACTAATACAAAAATGGCACTCGTGATTGTTGTTTTCAGCTCCGTTTGGCCGATACTCCTAAGTACTAGGTCGGCAATTATGAACCTGAGCCCTGTTCTGTCGAGTTCAATCACAAACCTTCGATTGAGCGGTCCGCGGCGAACCAGCGTGATGATCGGCTCGGCTCTTCCAGGGATTCTTCTCGGAGTCAGAGTTGCAGCGCCATTGGCCCTAATTGTCACGCTTCTGGCTGAGTTCATTACCAACCTATCCGGAGTTGGAGCCTTGATCTTGTCAGCCCAGCAGAACTTCAACTCGGCCGAGGTCTACGCGCTTCTTCTCCTTGCCGGCGTGCTCGCGCTGGTGGTCAACAGTATCGTCAGCGCCATTGAGGCGTCGGTGCTACGGCGCCACGGGCCTGTCACGACCTAACTGAGACAACATGCGATCATTCCGAACTTCAAAATAGCCCTCGACGGCCAGGCGACGATATTTCTTAGCTAAGGTACAAAAACTCTTGACCAGAGGTCGATTATGGGAGTGAAAACTTTTGCAAGAGCCCCGGGAAAGAACAGAAAAAGCACCAACACTACCGGCAGCATGACACCGCGCAGGCGGAAATAACCAGGCAGGGCGCCCGCCGGAAGCACTCTTTCAATCAGTGCCGAGCCATCGAGCGGCGGTATCGGAATCATGTTGAAAACGCCAAGCAGCAGATTGATGGCGCCCGCATAGAACAATATCCGGTCCACTAAAGATGGATCTATAGTGATTTGAGCACCGGAAAACACGCCTACCCCTGAAATCTCATGGCTAAGTTTGAAATGAAGCAACAAACCGGCGACCACAGCCAGGATAATATTCACCGCAGGGCCGGACAGCGAAACAAACACCGACTGATTTCGGGGCGATCGAAGTCTTGATACGTTCACCGGTACCGGCTTAGCATACCCAATGGGTGTGAGGCCCGCGAATATGAGCAGCACTGGAAGCAGAATCGAGCCCACCGGATCAATGTGCGCGAAAGGATTCATGGTCAGCCTCCCCGCTCTTCGGGCTGTATCATCACCAAAGACGCAAGCAACGGCGCCATGGGATACCTCATGCAGGATTATTGAAGGCACCAGCACGCAGAGCAGTATCAAGGCGTCCGCGCTTATCACGTGGCTCAGCTCGGCGGCGAGTAGAACCGCTACAAAGAGCGCCGTCATTCCAAGACCCTTATATGACATAATCCGCCGTCACGACATGGTCTAATCTCATCAGGCCTGTACCTTGCCCGTATATGCTCATCGGCAACTCTTCCGCTGGATCTCAGCCATGTGCGAAGCAAGACCGAAACAAAGCCTATGCCGAGAATACCGCGAAATACGCTTGAACCGTTCTCATGCAACTTAGTAAAGTGTCATCGGATAGGACTTTGTCCAGTTGCCT
>DAHVKW010000052.1:0-3418 GCA_027320695.1 Actinomycetota bacterium
GTTAAATACTAGATGCCGTTTCCATTCGAAATCCAACAAACCGCCCAGCAAGTTTTGGTCTGTCAAACATACAAACAAGCCTGATCATCCCCAGGCTGAAACTTTGTCGAGTTAGTGAGGCTATCTCCAACTGAAAAAAGATGAAGGTCTATTTTTCAGTTCTAGGGTAGGAAGGAAATCGAATCAAGCGCACGCTTTGGATTTTAAACATTCCGAAGTTACCAGGGAACTGGGAAATTTTATGTGTTTCTATAGCGCTTGAATTTGCCAACAATCACTTATCAAAACGCTAATATGAGCCGCAAGCTGTTCCAAAGTCGGTGTAATTGCCTCCTCCGTTGTCCTGCCACCACGTTGACGTCCACTCTGCAGCGAAGCTCCTCGGACCCCAAATAACTTCACCAAATGAGTAAGGCGTAAGGGTTTGCTCCGGCGTTTCGCTAGCTATTAGATTTTCTGCGATGCAGCTGCCAGACGTGGTGCCAAGATCCGCGTGTCCGTAGGATGACCCTGATGATGCAGTGAATGTGTAAGCTGCTGCCATATAGTTTGGGTTGCCGTTCACGGTGGTTGTACCGACGCATGCCACGCCACTGGTGACATTCGCGGGAGAGTAACTGTCCATATAAGGACAGTATGGCGATGAACTCGATGCGAGAGTACCCGAAGATGGTTTTGCGTCTGTGTTGCTGGTCGCGGATACGGGGCTTGGGCTGGTGGAAGGAGTAAACTGTGTGCTGCATTTGCCTGTGACAGATACCGCATCCGTGCCTATGCCCGCGGGAATATAACCACCTTTGGAGACAACCATATTTAGGTTTAGCTTACTCACAGTGCAACCAGGGGCCACCAACACTTGTTTCCAATTTGTCGCCTGCATCAAGGCGCGTTGTATTTCTGCCCATTTCTGCCATACTCCAATCGGGGCATTTTGAGCAGGCATGGCCGGAACAGTCGATGGTGGCACCTGGTTTGTACTGGCGCTAGCCGTCTGGGAATTGAGAAGGATCAGGAACATCATGAGTAATACCAAACAGGCCCGTAACGATACAACTTTGATACTTCGGGTTGAAAACTTATTGTCTCTTGACTATTCCGGTTTACCCGCAACTGGATTCCTGTAACTCACGCGAACGATTCCGGCAATTCCCGTGAGTAATTATGCTAACTCACGCGAGTAGTTTCCGGTAATTCCCGCGGTTTTTTCTTCTAGTCTCCTTTTTGTTTGTCTGGATCCACCAATGAGTCGAGTGTTACGTGTCTAGCTTTTAGCTTTCGCATTGATTCTCCGCTTAGATTCACAACAATTGCATCGTGGATAACTCGGTCCAATATCGCATCGGCGGCAGTTTTGTCTTCGATCAGCGAATGGAAGCTATCGGGCGGGAACTGTGACGCTATTACCGTCGAAGCCCTACCGGCTCGTTCATCGAGTATCTCGAGCAATTCCCTCGAAGCAGACACCGGCACCGGTGACAGACCAAAGTCATCTAGCAAAAGCAGGTCCAGATTGCGATATAGATTGACCACAGACCGGTGACTGCCGTCAGCTCTGGCTAAGGCGAGCTTCTCGATCAGGTCGGAGGTACGGTGATAACGAAGTGTCATTTCCGCCCTGGCGGCTTGGGTCCCTACTGTGGACACGAGATAGCTTTTACCCACCCCGGTCATTCCGCTCACCACCAGGTTGTGAGCCGAAGTCATCCAGGAAAGCGACATCAGGTTGGCAAATTGAGACCTGGTGATGCCACGTTCAGATTCGAACGAGAACTCCTCGCTGTAAGCAATAGTTCTTAGTCCAGATTCTTTGAGTCGTCGATGGATCCTTCTGTTGGTCCGAGCCGTTGCTTCGTAGCTGAGAATCAGATCCAGCCGGTCGACAAAGGAGAGCGAATCACAAGAGGCGTTCTCCAGCTGGCGCAGATACTCCACCTTTCCATCGCTAAGGCGTAGGATGCGAAAGTGGTCAAGATTGTTCAGATGACTCGACATCCGTCCCCCTTAGAAAAGTGTCCACTGGGACGAAGATTGCCATGGATAGGTGAAGGGGGTTCAGAAATACTCGAATTCTGGTACACCTTGGTCTTTAGTATCGACTCGATCGAGCGTCTCCCGGTAGCCCCCGCCATAAGGGCGTAGTCTTAAGCCCGCTCGAGTTCTTCGGAGCCGTAAAGTTTTTCAAGCTGAAGCATTCTATATAGAGACCTGGCTCCGGATTCACCTGAGGCGGCAGATGAAAACACAGTCAAACCCACTTCATAGGTGGAAGGGCCAACCGATTTGGCTTTGCCGAATAGGGCATCTTTATCAAGCGAGGCAAGATAGCTACGGTGGTTGGGATGGAGGTGCGGATTCTGGGTAGTTACAGATCCCGGGGTATAGCTCCTTTGATGGGTGGCAAGGTGCATCCCACAGTGGAAGATCTCCAGTGTCTTCTCGCTCAGTTTCACCTCTACTTTTTTGTTCCGGTATTCACTTGGCACGGAATATGTACACCCATCGAGTTCTATGTGATAATTGGAAGGGACCAAAATGAATTTCCAGGTTCCGTAGACGAAGGGTGTGAGCGGGAGGGATGAGAGATATTCCCGCTCACATTCGAACGCCTTGGTTCTGCTGCCTTCTTTTTTGCTGTAGGGCTGTGCATTGATTTCATCTGTCATCTTTGCAAATGTTTGATTCAGCTCATCGAGCGAGTAGAACCTCCTGTCCCGTAGCGCTGCTATCACGTTCCTTTGGATATAGCCCACTCTCTCTTCAACTTTCGCCTTGTCGCGGGCACGATAAGGGCGTGCAGGATCGACAAAGACCTGGTAGTAATTGGCTAGTTCCATCATTGCACGTGACAGTTTCAGGTCGGTCTTCGAGTTGGTAATCACCCCTGCCTTGAGATTGTCGGGCACCAGAGTTTTCACGACGCCGCCGAAGTAATCAAACCCTCTGACAATGCCCCCAGTAAAAGACTCCTGGCTTTGATCCCGATGGGCTTCAAAGTAGGTATATCCAGAACATGCCAAGGTGTCGACGAATACCTCGGCATAAAAGCTGACCTTGTGGGTTCTGCGCTCGTATATGGGGATCTTGTCTCCGCAGTAGTCGAGAAATGCCTTTTCTCCAGGTTCGTGGCTAAGAGCCATGGTGAGTTCAGAGTCGTTGCTATATTTGCGGATCGCTTCGCAGAAGACCGAGTAGCTGTAGTAATTACCGGGATTGTTATCTTTGTACTCCCGATAAAGAAGCGTTCTCGTCACTCCACGTCTAGAGAGCTCTGACACTAGATATTCAAAGTCAAGCCTGGCTTTTTCGAGCGCATACTTTCTTCCAGGCGAATTCGGATAGAGAATCCCTGTCAGCTCCTGGTCGCCAAGAGCCAACAGTTCGATGCCGCCGCTTTCATCGGCTATTGCGATCGCACGCC
>DAHVKW010000052.1:3517-10467 GCA_027320695.1 Actinomycetota bacterium
AATGTACATGATTTCAAGTCCCCATCTTCTTCTCGTTCGATTCATCACCTGCTCCACTCACAAATAGCGAGCCCCTTCTGGGTCGCTTTCTAGAGTGAGTTTTGCTGAATCAATCTGACAATTTCTAAGTTGCGTGAATTGCCGGAATAATTCACGTGAATTGCCGTTACGAATCGCGGGAGTTGAAATAATCTGTGTTGGGAGTTACCGGAAAAGGCAGCTTCATGTTGCTTTGGCCGCAGTGTATCCTCACGAGACATGGGTTGAGCATTTTGATCGGCTCGGGCCGCTTTTCAACGAAAGGTTAAAAGTTGCAGATGGCTGCATGTGGGTGCCAGATAGACCTGGACTTGGATTGAGCTTGAGCGAAAAGGTCGATGAGCGGGTAAGTCGATCGCTACATTGTTGGTACTACAACCAAGAGTTAGTCCAATGCTGGTATAGCATCCTCTGCGCAGCGTACAAGGCTTTCGTTGTGGGTCGTGGGAGATATATGCCAATGGCCTGGGTGGCGGGTTCCCGCGAGCCGGTCATTTTGGACAGCCGATAGCTCGCAACCGCTGGCCTATTTCACAGCGACCGAACCCTAGCTCGTCCAACAACCACAGTTGTTGGTCCGGAAATTCCAAAATGCTGATTCTCGGATCCGGAGCGGTCCTCTTGGTTTCGACTTGACAAAAGAAAGATACGATTGCCCATTCACGGAAGATCCACCACATGTGTTGTTGCGTCAGGAATAGATTTGGCCATCTAATGGCCCTGGAAAAGGTAGTAAAATTTTGAAAATGCGCATCCCTGAGCTCGAATTCATCAGCCGAGCAGACATTTTGCTTGGCGAGCCAATTGTGGTTGGCGAAGGACCATTGGGTTTACGAAGAGTCGTGCCCATAACCGGAGGTATATTCGAGGGTCCAAAACTTTCGGGGGTGATACGAAATGGCGGCGCCGATTGGCAGGTAGTCGCACCGAGCGGGCTGATTATCGTGGATACGAGATATACGCTCGAATGTGATGCAGGTCCGATTTATGTAGCTACGACTGGTGTCCGCAAAGTTGACCCCGAAGTATTAGAGCGCATGGCTGCTGGAGCTAGGGTTGACCCAGACGAATACTATTTTAGGCTTCACGTAAAACTCGAGGCGGGAAATGAAGGACTCTTGTGGGTCAATGATTTCGTGTTCATAGCGAGTGCTGCGCGTTTGGAATCTTCAGTTACCTATGACCTTTTTTCAGTTCTTTAGAAGATCAAATGGATTTAGTTGATTGACCAGGACCTGAAAAATTAATCGAGCCGGGATCCGTTGTAATCGTCGATCACCTAGGCATACCTCGCATAGACCAGTTGATGGGGATCTGCTGGGGCAATAGCCGTACCAAGGTTGGCTATTGCCGCTAGATCCTTTAAATTCTTAGGGCCTATGGAATGGATGAGCATCTTACTGAATCCGCACATCCAGTCCAGGGTTTCCTTGCACCCGTGACAGGAGGCCATCTTTGAGGCCAACGGGATTCACATTTACCTAGCTTTCCCCAAAGGGGTAAAAGTTGCGCCGTAGCCCATTTTGCGAAGCTGATCTCTGGCACGGTTACCGGTCATGTCGGGGTTGAGCCTCGTGTAAGTAGCCACTGCCTGAATCGCAGCAGGCGGCATAACTAGCGAGCATGTTCCAGATCGCAAAGAGAGTTGCGCACTCAAGAGCGATGATTGTTTTGATTGGTTCATGTCGTAACGGTATGCGTCTGTATTTAGCTGGCCAATACGTGCCATGGCTTTTAGCGGCAGATATGGCAGCGATCCAACAACACCTTTTATATAGGGATTGGCGGGTCGTGCGTGGGTGGTTTTGACCCGGCCTTCACTCTCATACGATTGAGGACGCGTTCCGGCTCAGAGGCCAAATGCCTGGCAGTTCGCACTTGGCAAATGGCGTGACCTGTCTCTGCAACAAACGTGTCAGGATACTCACAGTTCTGTGAGCACTGCGAGAGATTTGCATCCAAGGTAGATGCAGCAATGCGCTCGAGTCGCAAGGCTGCTTCTGGAAACTGCCCAGCAGAGTCGCGCGAAACGAATATCTTAATGTTTCGGTTGGAAGTTGCCCTGAAGGATTCGAGGCTACAAACGCAAGCGCTATCCCGCGGGGACGGCAGCGATGTCCCGCGCAGCCTGCAAGGAACAAGCCATAGCTAGCTCCTATTCATACGGCATGACGAGAAATGTCTGCATCCAACGGTGGCTGCAGGTATATGAGATGGAAAATGCGGTGTCGCGTTACTTCTTGACGAAATGTGGAATGCAAAGACCCTGGTAGCCGTGCATTATTGTATTTGGGTTAACAGATCGTGAAGATTCCCGGTATCTTCAAGTACTTGAAGTTTTTATAATGGATTAAGTGACTGCAACAACCACTAAGCACACTTATACGATCAAGGAAGCGGCGGCGCTGTCTGGCCTTCCTGCTAGCACGCTGCGCTACTACGAGTCGATTGACGTGATCGCGCCCGTCGGCCGTGATGAGAGCAGCAAACATCGTGTCTACACGGAAGCGGACATGAATTTCCTTATCGGGGTGGCCTGCCTGTCTGCGACCGGAATGTCGGTCAGCGACATGCGCCGCTACGTCGAGAACGGCAAGCTTGGCACTGCCGCAGCGGAACAACAGATCGCGCTTCTGAGTGAGCGTGCCGACCGGCTCGCGGAAGAGGCACGGCTGGTCAAGATCCGCCAGCACTATGTCAAGATCAAGATCGACTATTGGCACGCCGCGGCTGCTGGCGACGTCGTCGAGGCCGAGCGATTAGCAGCCGAAGCGCGGTCGCTCGTGAAACAGCTGAAGTCGGCTAAGTAGAGCAAACAGCTTATGAAGCAGACCCCAATCAGGGGATCTGCAGCTCGGCTATGCCCAAAAACAACTGTAAGCGAAAGGGGTGCATCTCATGCGCCAAGTAGTTATGACGAAACCTAGAGAGATCGTCGTCGAGGACCGCGCCGATCCGAAGATCGTTGAGCCGACTGACGCGATCATCCGGTTGGCGGCCACCTGCATATGCGGTTCCGACTTGTGGCCGTATCGTGGAGTGCAAGATGTTCACCACCAGGTCATGGGCCACGAGTACGTTGGCGTCGTCGAGGAGGTTGGACGAGAAGTCACTACGATCAAGGTCGGCGACTTCGTCGTCGGGTCATTCTGGGCGTCCGACAACACCTGCGAGATCTGCCAGGCAGGCTACCAGTCCCATTGCGTTCACCGCACTGTCATGGGCTTGATCGGCACTCAGTCCGAGCTGGCACGCGTCCCGCTGGCAGACGGCACGCTGGTGGCTACTCCTAGCCAACCTGACAACGACCTGATCCCCTCCCTACTCGCGGCGTCCGACGTCTTGGGCACGGGATGGTTCGCCGCGGTCGCCGCAAACGCGGGTCCCGGTAAGACGGTCGCCGTCGTAGGTGATGGCGCGGTCGGCCTGCTAGGTATCCTTGCTGCCAAGCAGCTAGGCGCTGAGCGCATCATTGCCTTCAGCCGCCACGCTGCGCGGCAGAAACTCGCCCGCGAGTTCGGTGCCACCGATATTATCGAAGAGCGTGGCGACGAGGGCGTTGCCAAGGTCTATGCGCTGACGGACGGGCTTGGTGCGCACAGCGTCATCGAGGCGGTCGGCACCCAGGAAGCAATGATGCAGGCGATCCGCTCAGCGCGTTCCGGCGGCCACGTCGGTTTCGTTGGCGTATCCCATGGCGTCAACATCCCGGGTGAGCTGCTGTTTGGGACCGGCATCCATCTTCACGGCGGCCCGGCACCGGTTCGCCAATACCTGCCCGAGCTGATCAATCTCATCTGGGACCGCAAGATCGACCCAGGCAAGGTCTTCGACCTCACCCTTCCGCTCGAACAGGCAGCAGAAGGCTACAGGGCCATGGACGAGCGCCGCGCCATCAAGGTGCTGCTGACGGTCTAGGTGACCGACACACAAACGTAAGCAAGGAGAACAATTATGAGATTCACCAAGAGCAGCGGTCAGACAGTAACTGCACCAGAATCCAATTTCACGGGCACCGTCTACGTCGATGGCATCCGCAACCCCGATGAGCAGACCGCCATTGGGTGCAGTCATGTGCGTTTTACGCCAGGTGCGCGTACGGCCTGGCACCACCACCCAAAGGGCCAGACGCTGTATGTGACTGATGGCATCGGGTTGGTGGCGACCCGCAGCGGTGGTATCCAGGAGATCCGCCCGGGGGACGTCGTGTATATCGAGCCGGGCGAAGAGCACTGGCATGGCGCAACTGCCGACCGCTTTATGGCGCACATCGCGATGCAGGAAGCGGATGAAAACGGCCGAGTCGTGACATGGCTCGACCATGTCAGCGACGACGACTACAACGCGGCGCAGGGAGCACGGTAATGAGCGGGGTCCCCAACGTCACCTTGAACAACGGTGTTACCTTACCTGCGATCGGTTACGGCGTGTTCCAAACACCCCCCGCAGAGACGGCCGTAGCGGTCGAAACGGCCCTCAAGTCCGGCTACCGTCACATCGACACGGCGGCAGGATACCAGAACGAGCGCGGTGTCGGCGAAGGCCTTCGCCGCTCCGGCCTGACTCGCGAAGAGGTCTTCCTCGAGACCAAGGTTTGGGTCTCTGATTACGGCTACGATGAGACGCTCCACGCTTTCGAAAAGAGCGCCACTAAGCTTGGCGTAAGTGTCATTGACATGCTGATCCTGCACCAGCCTATGCCACAGCACTTCGAGCGCACCCGCGAGGCGTACCGCGCGCTCGAGCGACTGCTCGCTGATGGTCGCGTTCGGGCGATCGGCGTCAGCAACTTCATGCCTCGCCACCTCGACGCCCTGATGGAGAGCGCGACGGTGGTTCCTGCGGTCAATCAGGTTGAACTGCACCCGTACTTCACTCAGCCAGCCGTTCAGGCCGCAGACGCTTCCCAAGGCATTCTCACGCAGGCCTGGTCTCCAATAGGTGGCATCACCTTTTATCCGGGCTACGGCGAGGAACGAAAGAGTGTCCTCGACGACAGCACAATACAGGCGATTGCTTCCAAGCTAGGTAAGTCTGTGGCACAGGTAATGCTGCGCTGGCATCTGCAGCAGGGCCGCTCGGCGATCCCGAAGTCGACCAACCCGAGCCGAATCGCCGAGAACTTCGCTGTCTTTGATTTCAGGCTCACCGACGGCGACCTAGCGCGTTTGGACTCGCTCGATCAGGGGCACCGGGGTGGTCCCGATCCTGACGAGGTAGATCCATCCAAGTGGGGTCTCGAGGTCCCAGAACCGTGATGCGCACGTCGTGCGGAAGGTTCGCGCCAGCGCGGCGTTACCTGCCGGAGCTTCTCACCGACGTTCTCGACGGCCGAGTCAACCTAGGCCGTATATTCGCCTGCGCAGGCAATCTCGATGGCGTTTCTGACGCCTAGGTCGCGATGGACGAATGTCGTGCCTTCAAGGCACTCATCCGGGTGGGCTGGTGATAATCACCTGATGACGAATTGCAGAGTATTGTAGGGTTGAAGAACTCTGTCTGGCGCCCCGTCGTCCTGATGGCTCACTTGGACCAGTTGATATGGGGCCGCAAATACCTACCGCCAAAGTCATTCCTGGCTTTGGCGGTAGGTAATACTCACGAGGTTATCGGGCCTGCATCACTGGAGATGAGAACACCTCAAACAAGGTGCCTAGCGCCTGCGAACCTAATAATCAATTACTTAGGCGTCACTTATCCAGACCAGTTGATATTGACCCGTCACCGCATTACTAGGCAGGCAGAGGGAAACTCATCAGTCCACCTGCTTGTCGATTGACCGTATAAACTATGTTGTTCGTCTCGTCATAGGCGGTTGGATTCGCATCTTCCGCTTTGGTTGTCACTATCGCACGTATGAACTCTGCAGGATTGGAACTGAATATTCCAATTCGCGCACCATACGAATAGTGCTTAGCACCGACGAACCACCGATTCACCTTGGCGTCATAAACGACTGCGTCGCCTTTTCCTATCTGGTCGAACGACTTTATAACTGAGTGCGTGCTCATATCCCAAAGGAGAGTAAAGTCTGCGTCTCCACAGACCATCAATGCTTGGTTTGTGGTTGGATTTATAGAAATTCCATGTGGATCACATTTCGGAACGCCAACTGGATAGCTGTGAACTAGAGTTCCAGTGACCGGATTGACCTCATATACAAGGTTCTTGCCGGAGCCGTCAATATAGAACATGCCATCAGCAGTATCGTAGGCCGGAATCTCAAGTCCCTTATCCATGGTTACCTTGTGGACAACCTTGTTAGTTGTCGCAGACACCAATGTTACGAAGCCATCGTCCCCGTTCACTCCAATAAACAGTTTGTCCTTGGGATCATAGGCCACGCCATCTGTTCGGCCCTTGCCGCCGGTTGGAACGGACGTCACTACCTTGCCAATCGACTTCGTGGAAGAGACGTCAATTATAGCCAGCGAACTATTCTTGAGACCCACGGCCAATTCGTTCAGCTCAGGAACAAAAACGATTCCATTGGGTGGTGCGTCCACTGCGATCGTTCCTAAGAACTTCGCATGAGGGGTAGAAATATCAAAAACATCAACTCCACTGTCCGTTCGATTTGTGTCGTAAAGGCGGTGCGTCGCTTGGTCAATAGCCAGAAAATCAACGCTTAAGGTCGGAGGAATTGGAACTTGAGTGAAATTGACGAAATTAGGATTAGAGCCATTATTTACAGAAGTTGAAGTGGTCGAAGAAGGCGCAGCGGTTGTCGAAGCTACCGACGCTGCTGAGTTTGAGCCACATGCTGCCAATCCCAGTGAGGCCGTTGCCAGAAGAGCCAGCGAAGCTCGATAACGATCCGTTTTGCGGAGATATCTTGGTCCTTGCCCCTCCAGCGCATCATTCCTGTGCCATGAGAGATCCTTATGTTTGTTTTTAACGCGCAAATGTTT
>DAHVKW010000053.1 GCA_027320695.1 Actinomycetota bacterium
CGTCCCCAATTGGCGCTTTCCATATATGGCACCGCCGCTCTGGAAAGTTCGATGGACGACAGCATATTTGCGTCGATAGCCTTACGGTATTCGTCGAGTTCGATGTTGTAAAAGCCGCCAGCTTTAGGTCCGCCGGAGTTGCAAACCAGTATGTCAAGACCTCCGAGCTCAGCAGCAGTTTCCTGCACGAGTCCCCTGGCATTGCTGGGCTCGCTCAGATCAACGACTTTGTATGACGCCTTAGGACCAAGAGCCTGAGCGGCGGCCTGGAGTTTTTGTTCGGAGCGCGAGGCAATAACCACCCTCGCTCCTTCTTCGATCAAAGATTTTGCCGCACCGAGACCAAGTCCGGAGGATGCGCCAGTGACGAGTGCCTTTTTTCCAGTTAGACCCAAATTCAATGTTTTCTCCTAGCGGGCAAAGAGTCGGTGCGCTGATACTCGCTCGGTTCCCAAGAGTCGACCTAGCAAATATGAATTAACGCAAAAAGGAAGCAAAGTGCGACTCGCGATTCTCGCCGAGTACGCGGCCTGATCTCAAGCAAGGCTTCAGTGAGTCATTCGGCAAGGTGGATGATGACGACGGGCACGGGGCAGTGATGAACTAGCTGCTGGCCAACTGAGCCCAGAAGAAGGCCGCTGAATCCGCCTCGGCCCCTGGATCCCACCACTACCATGTCTGCCTCCTTGGCTCGTTCCATGATGGTTTGCGCAGTCGGCCCTTGCAAAAGCGAGCTCACTAGTTGAAGATTCGGATGAGCTTCATGGGTTGCCGCTACCACTTCGTCAAGGACGTTAGCGGCGTCTTTCTCGAAATCCTCGAGAACGGCAACGTAGCCTCCGTAGCCAAGGTTTGGGTAGTTCCATGCGTGGATGAGTTCGAGTTTAGCACCACGGATCTCTGCTTCTTGGGCGGCCCATTCGAGTGCAGCGTTGGAACTGGGTGAACCATCGACACCAACGATGATTTTGTTGAATTCTTTGATCTGCATAGCTCTGCTCCTTACCTCAAGTTGCATTAGTCACTCTGGGCAATGAGATGAATTCACGGTCATGTGCCGTTTCACCTCCTGTAATTGGATATTAGCTAGATTTTCGTGGAACTACCACAACCGGAATGGGAGAATGTTGAATAAGTTGATGGCTTGTGGAGCAAATCAATGAATCTAGGTTGTGGCGTCTCGAACCGAGGACTATCAAATCGGCCTTTTCCTCGTCTGCGATCGTGAGAAGTGTGTTCACTGGATCTCCATCGACAATGATTTTTTGAGAATGCAGGCCCGACTCGTCGAGAGGCTGGCACCAGTCTTCCTCAAATGCACGGATGACCGAAGAGCGATAGGTCTCAAGCTTCATGAGATGACCCTCGGGTGATCTGGGGAGCTTCCCGATGGCGTGGCAGGCGATTACTTGCGCATTGAGCAATCGGCCGAGATCGATTGCAAAATCAAGAGCTAATTGTGACTCGCGAGAATCGTCAACCCCAACGAGTATTCTTTTCGCAGACATCTGGTTCCCCAAAACGCATCTAGGCTACCAGTAAACTGTATTCTCCGTTGAACGCGCCTAATTCGGATTGGGTCGACCTTGTTCCGGCGAGAATAAACTTTCTGCAATAATGCTCCTTGGATACTTGGTCTGACGGTCTCTCCTAAAGGTTTAGTCGCAGTTTAGTGAGGCTCCTAGCGTTGAGCAAACTGCGCGCAGGCTCTCGCGATGTTCACGGCATGGTCTCCGAACCTTTCATAGAACCTGGCTAGCATCGCCATTTCGATTATCACCGCAACTGACATTGTGCCGGTTACGATCTCAGCGATAAGAGACAGGTGCAGGTCGTCGAGTTCGTCATCCAGGCTATCCAAGGTACTAGCCAGCTCGTTGTCCTTATCGCAGAAGGCATCGGTGGCCAGTCGCCACATCTGCGTGCCGACGTCGCTCATTTCTTGGATGATTCCCCGGCTTCTGGGAGTCATCTCGCTACTGATTCCAAGGAGCGCTCGTTGGGCAATATGCTCTGCTAAGTCTCCACTTCTCTCAAGTTCGGGAATAAGACGCAGTACGGTAATGAGATAATTAATATCTTCTGACGAGAGCCGTTGTTCCTTCAACATTGTCTGCGCCGTTCCAAGCAGCTGCCTGTAGAGCGCGTCGATGAGCCGGTCCCTCTCGATGAGAGTTCTGGCTGCTACCTGGTCACCTGAGAGAAGCGCATCGGTAGCGCCGACAAATCCGTCTCCAACCAGCGCAAAGAGTTCGGTCATTTCGCGCTCAATGGTATTGAAAGTCAAAGGTCTTTCTTCTTTCTCCATTACTGTCTCTCATCTGATCACGCGAGCTTCGCATAACCCGTACCGATATAGGCAAATCCCGTCCATTGCATAATCGTCGTTCAGGCTCGGTCGGACGGTTCCGGCCTGAACTCGCCTTGCATCACCAGCCCGACATCCAATATACGGGCTGTCGGACCGGCTGTTTGGGAAAGAATTAATTCTGCTGATTATCTCCCCGACATGTCCGCATTTGGCCGGGCCTTCGCCACTAGATCGGGAATGACGCCGCCGAGCTCCTCCGTTGTCCAGCGTTCTCCCTTGTCGATGCTAGGACCAGCGTGCCATCCTTCAACGACATCGATCTTTCCGCCAACGACATGGAACACGCGCCCGGTAATATCCCGTGAAAAAGTGGAACCAAGCCAGGCCGCCAGCGGGGATATGTTTTCTGGAGCGAACACATCAAATTTGTTCGGGTCTTTTTCGGGATTGAATCCAAGATTTGCAACCGATTCCGTCATGCGAGTAAGCGCCGCAGGAGCAATTGCGTTCACGGTGACGCCATAGCGCGCCAACTCCATTGCGGCTATTACCGAAAAGGAAGCTATGCCAGCCTTGGCGGCTCCATAGTTTGTTTGCCCCACGTTGCCATATAGACCCGATGCAGACGAGGTATTGATGATTCTGGCATCGTTGGGGTGTCCGGCCTTCGCATTTTCTCGCCAAAATGTGGCGGCCCAGTGGGTCAATGCGAACGTCCCACGAAGATGAACTCGAATTACCGCATCCCATTCAGCATCGGTCATGTTCACTATCATCCGGTCCCGAAGAATTCCGGCGTTGTTGACCAACACATCAAGGCCGCCAAAGGTCGAGATCGCAGAGTTGATTATCCGTTGCGCGCCTTCCCAATCGGCGACGTCGTCCCCGTTTGCAACTGCCTGGCCGCCCATTGCTCTTATTTCGTCGACGACCTGCCCAGCAGGTCCCGCGGACGAGCCTGTTCCGTCAACTTCCGCGCCAATGTCGTTGACAATGACCTTGGCCCCTTGTCGTGCGAATTCGAGCGCGTGCGATTTGCCGATCCCTCTGCCAGCCCCAGTAACAATTACAATCCGCCCATCGCAGATCTTAGTCATGACTCAACCTTTCCCTTGGCGCACTTCGTGAAAGTCCTCGCTTCGCTGATAGACCGTGAATCGGACTATATATTACGCAGGACCCCGTTATCCTCTCGAAGCTAGTGACAGCTGGCGAGAGCACTTTTACGTCAAACTATTCTTACACTTCACCATCTCGGTGTGTTCCTACTTCCCGTTTCGTGGAATAGCAAGAGACAAGGAAATAGAGTGCTAGCGGGCAAGTGCCCCCAGAACCCGTGGTGATCTCTAGCAAGTATATGCAATTTGAGCCGGAAACCTAAATTGATCAGCCGATGAATGGGCAGGGGACGATGACGTTTTGCGAAATAAAGTTGTTGTCGAGCTGCAGTGACTGAACCGCTTGGAGAAGGCTGGGGGAGCGATCAATTCTTTCGGGATCACGTTTTAGGATTGGCGATTTTTCTTGTTCCATCCGGCATAGGAAATCGTGAAGGCTCCTCATCGGAAAAGATCTCGTCAAGAAGTGCCAAAACCGAGATCATTGGTGCCGATTCAGGGGTCCTTTTCCGTCTTGCAATGCCGATTCTCCGGTTTGGAAGATCCTCTACCGGCACGACCGCGAACTCACTTAGGTAATGAGGTACGGCAGTAGCCGGAATTATCGCTGGCGCATAGCCATCGAATGCCATTGATGCAATCAACCTGACTCCGTCAACTTCGGCGATGATGTTGAATTCCGTATTGCTACGCTTCGCGAGGGTGTCAAGAAGATCCCGGAACGGGATGCCCTTGGGCGGAGCTATCAGATCGATTTGGTCCATTTCGGCAATGGTTACGGACTTTTTCGAGGCCAATGGATGGGATGAACTGATGTAAAGTACGTACTCCTCGTCAAAGAAGGATTTGAAGGCAAAATCTTTGGAATACGGGGGCTTATTCACCAAGGCAAGGTCCAGCGTTCCGATATGCAGTCGAGCCTCGAGAGATGTTGTCGTACCTTCCGATACCACGAAATGAAGGTTTGGATGACGTTTCTTTAGCTCAGGAACCAAGATCGGGATCAGCCATCGTGCGGTGGTGCCAATCATTCCCATTCGCACATTTCCCCGGATATCGTGCTTGAGAGCATGCAGGTCGGATTGGATCGCTTCCATTTCCTGCAGGATCTGCCGAGCTCGTGCGCTGACTGCGGATCCCTCTGGGGTGAGTGTTCCGGTCCGCCTGTCAACCAAAATGACCTCCAGCTCAGATTCAAGCTTCGAGACATGCATGGAAATATTTGACTGAACCGTTTCCATTGCGCTAGCCGCACTGGAGAATCCGCCATAATCTTCGATCCCTACGATTGCTTTCATCTGTTTGATATCCATCAGTTAAATAGATAGTGGGTATCTAATCAATTGCTGCAAGGGATTTGGAAAAGCAGTGCATAATTGTTAATGCAGGTTTCGGACCCCCCTCCGTACCTTGCCTTGATGAAGGAGTTGGCTCCCCCCGCCAACTCCTTCCTATTTTAACTAACTGGCACGTCTGGTTTTGCCATAATTTCGAAGCTCAGGCGAGCGCGCATACCGCGCCATGTCGATCTGAGGCACTTAGGATGCTCTGTAGTGGAAAATTCGATTATTGGTCCTAGGCTGCGGTTCGCTACTGCTGTAGCGCGGATGGCTTCGTGGATAGTCCGGACACTCAATATTGGAGAAGGGGCCGCTCTTCCAGGGAAGGTACTACTTCGTATCTATCCCGATGCGATAAAGGATCTTTCTCGCTCGTTGCCGACTGTGTTGATTAGCGGAACCAATGCCAAGACTACTACTACGGCGCTGTGCAAGGAAGCGCTGTCTGGAAGCTTCAGCATCGTCTCCAACGTTACAGGGGCCAATATGGAGGAGGGTATCGCCTTTTCGCTGGCTTCCCGTAATTTTTTGGCGGAGTCGAAGTCGCTTGGTGTTTTTGAAGTGGACGAGGCCTATTTGGCAGTCATTGGCACTCGGATGGAAACAAGGATTATCGCGCTCTTGAACTTGTCTAGAGATCAGCTGGACCGGGTGTCGGAGACACGGATGACGTCTGGCAAGTGGCGTGCTTTCTTGGGTGCAAGTCCGAACATCAAGGTTGTGGCCAACTGTGACGATCCGCTTATCGTTTATGCCGCCCAGGTCTCTCCTGGGGTGCTTTGGGTTGCAGCGGGATTGAATTTTAGGCAGGATGCCCGCTCCTGCCCTGTGTGCGGAGGGGAGATCGAGTTCTCGGATTCTGGGTGGACCTGCAGCTGCGGTTTCGCACGTCCTGTTCCGGATGTCAAAGTGGAAGGAAAGAAGGTTGTCTTCGGAGGCAAGACGATTGAGGTCGACTTGGGTCTGCCCGGTCAGTGCAACGTGGCAAATGCAGCCGTTGCGCTGGGGATTGCGAGTCTGCTCAATGTTGATCTCGACTCGGCTGTCAGGCGAATGTCACAGATGACGGAAGTGGCCGGCCGTTACAAGCGCGTAGCCATTGATGGTCACTCGGTGAGGCTTCTTTTGTCGAAGAATCCCGCTGGATGGCTCGAAGTATTTGACATGGTGGGGGACGATCCATCGGTAGTGGTCGGAATCAATTCGCAAATTGCCGACGGAAGGGATCCATCCTGGTTGTGGGATGTTCCGTTCGAGGCGTTGCGAGGCAAAGAGGTGGTCGCAGCGGGGGAGCGCGCATATGATCTTTCGGTGCGGCTCCACTACGCGGACGTGGCGCATCGCGTCATCAAAGATCCGCTTGAGGCCATATCTGCCTGCCAGGGCAATGAAGTTACTTTCGTAGGCAACTACACCAGTTTTCAAGATTTGCGAAAGGCGTTGGACGGTTCCGAGAGTCCGTTTTTGAACTCAGTTCGGCGATTGGGCGAACGGATATTCAGATGACAAGAGTCAAAGTGGTTTCGGTATTTCCAGATTTGCTGGGCACCTACGGGGATTCTGGCAATGCTCTGGTGGTTTCGAAACGGCTTGCCCTGAGGGGTTTCGAGGTAACGCTGTTAGAAGCGAACCTTAAAAGTGGCGTTCCTAACGACGGTGATTTTTATTTGATCGGGGGCGGCGAAGATGGTCCCCAAGCTCGAGCGGCCGAATTGCTGACGGCGGACAAGCCTCTTGAACATGCCTTGTCAAGCGGGGCAGCTCTTTTGGCGGTGTGTGCGGGATTCCAAATTTTGGGCGCTTCGTTTCTCGGCCCAGATCTTCAGCCACGCAATGGAATTGGGATTTTTGACTGTGTGACACACAGATTTGAAGGTCCAAGGAGTGTTGGCGAGCTGATTGTCAGGCCAGCTGACGAGCTTGGCAACGTGGGGTTATTAACCGGGTATGAAAATCACCAGGGCGTAACCGAACTGCTGCATGGCGCGCAGCCTTTGGGTGTGGTTGCGGCGGGCAACGGGAACAACTACGGAACAAAGGTGGACGGAGCGATCGATGGCAGAGCGTTAGGTACCTATATGCATGGTCCGGTATTTGCCCGTAACCCAAAATTGTGTGATTTCTTTATTTCGCTCGTTGTGGGCTCACTGGAGCCGATCGACGACCCTGACCTGATTGCCGCACATGAGAACCTTTACTTGGAAAGGATCAACCAAGTCATTAAATGAGTCAAGTGCAACCGCAAAGTTTTCCGCTTGCAGTTGCACTTGATTGGCCTACTACTTGGACTGGGCGGCCCTTATGACGTTTAGAGCTCCTCCGGCTTTGAACCATTCAATGTGTTCTTGGGACATTGTATGAGTTGCTTCAAAGGTCTCTTTTGACCCATCTTCGTGATTGATGACACAGACTACAGGCTTGTCCGGCGCAAGCCCAGCGAGCCCGGTTACGGAAATGGTGTCTTTTTCGCCAATCTTGTCGTAGGTTTTCGAATCGGCGAAGGTGAGAGGCAGGATGCCCTGCTTCTTCAAATTCGTCTCGTGAATTCGAGCAAATGACCTTGCGAAGATGACTTTTGCATTTTGGTATCTGGGCTCCATTGCCGCATGTTCCCTCGAAGAGCCCTCGCCGTAATTCTCGTCGCCGATCGCTGCCCAGGCAACATTTGCCTGACGATAGTGCTTCGCAATATCGGGGTAACTCTCGGTGGTGTTATGCACCTTGCAGTACCCATGTCCAACCTGGTAGGGACTTCCGTCACTCTGGGTAAAGGCGTTATTGGCTCCAAGGAATAGATTGCCAGAGATGTTCTCGAGGTGGCCGCGGTAGGTAAGCCAAGGCCCTGCAGCGCTGATATGGTCAGTGGTGCACTTTCCCTTTGCCTTCATCAAAACCACGAGGTTTTCGAAGTCTTTGCCAGCCCAGGCAGAAAACGGTTCGAGGAGTTGTAACCGATCGGATTTTGGATCCACATTGATGGTAATCGACGAACCGTCTTCGGGAGGGGCGATGAAACCGGCCTGTCCGGACTCGAATCCCTTGGCGGGAAGTTCCTCGCCAACTGGAGATGTCAGCCGGACGCCGCCAATGTCGTCGGTGAGGGGATTGAAGTCGAGAGTTCCAGCAAGCGCGTACGCGACCACGGTTTCGGGAGAGGCGATGAATGAGAGCGTCCCGGGGTTGCCGTCATTGCGCTTTGGAAAGTTGCGGTTGTAGGAGTTCAAGATTGAGTTCTGCTGGCCGTCTTCTACGTCGGTTCTTTTCCACTGTCCTATGCATGGTCCGCAGGCATTGGCAAGCACGGTTGCCCCGATGGCCTCGAGATCGGCAAGCAACCCATCTCGCTCTATGGTAGCCCGCACTCTCTCGCTACCGGGGGTGATCATCAAAGGGGACTTGACCTTCAAGCCTTTAGCGCTAGCCTGTCTCGCAATGTGAGCAGCTCGCGATATGTCCTGGTAAGAGGAGTTTGTGCATGAGCCGACCAGCGTGGCAGACAGCCGTAGCGGCCATGAGTTCGCCTTGGCCTCGCTAGCTATTGCAGAAACAGGCCTCGCCAGGTCAGGCGTGTGCGGACCGACGATATGGGGCTCAAGGGTATTGAGATCGATTTCTATGATCGAATCGAAGTACTTCTCCGGATGGTCGGCCACTTCAGGATCGGGATTCAAATTGTCGATATGCCGGTTTGCCAGATCGGCCAACTCTTCACGCCCAGTTGCTTTCAAATAGGCGCTGGAGTTCTCATCATAGGGAAACAGAGAACAAGTGGCTCCTATTTCTGCACCCATGTTGCAGATGGTCGCCTTGCCCGTAGCGGCGATAGTTTGAGTTCCGGGGCCGAAATACTCTATGATCGCTCCGGTTCCTCCACTTACAGTGAGGATTTCAGCCACCTTGAGTATGATGTCTTTGGCGGACGTCCATCCGGACATGGTTCCGGTGAGTTTTACTCCGATGATCTTTGGATATCTAAGACCGAATGTTGCACCGACCATCACGTCGACGGCATCAGCGCCGCCAACTCCAATTGCGACCATCGACATTCCTCCGGCATTCGGAGTATGAGAATCGGTGCCGATTATCATTCCACCTGGAAACGCGTATTGCTCCAGCACCACTTGGTGTATTATTCCCGATCCAGGCTTCCAGAATCCGATTCCGTATTTTGCTGAAACAGAGCTGAGGAAGTCGTAAACCTCTTTATTGGTTATCTCTGCCTTGGTCAGATCGTCTTTTGCACCCAGCTCTGCTTGGATGAGGTGGTCGCAATGGACAGTCGTGGGGACCTGGACTGAGGGAAGCCCGGCGGTCATGAATTGGAGAAGTGCCATCTGAGCTGTGGCGTCTTGCATTGCCACCCGGTCTGGATAGAATTCCGCATAGCTCTTTCCACGATCTATCGCTTGGCCACTGGGATCGGCCAAATGATTGAAAAGGATCTTCTCTGTCAGCGTAAGGCCCCGTCCCAATCGTTTTCTGCCAATTGAAACTCGTTCTTCGAGTCGGGAGTAGACGGATTCGACAAGTTCTCGGGGAGTTCCCGCTGTCACCTTTGCCACTATTGCTCTCCTTGGTTTGGAATTGCTATAATACAAGTATAAGACAGGTTCGTGACCCAAGATATATAACTATTGCAAGCGAACTTCGGTCGCAGATCACAGGCGGCGCCCTCGCTGCAAATCAGGTGCTGCCTAGCGAGGCAGTCTTATCGACTTTATACGGCGCCTCCCGGATAACCATTCGCAAGGCTCTCGAAGTTTTGCGGAAAGAGGGCTATGTCGATTCGCGACAAGGCTTTGGCTGGCTTGTAGTCTCTCCGCCGCTAAGGCAAAGCCTTGGGCGATTTTCTACGATCGAGGATCAAATGGCGGAAATCGGGGTGCGGCCCAGACGCAAAGTCCTTGATTCAGAAATCTGCTGGCCAACCAAAGAAATATCGGAAATCCTGGGCGAGCAGGAGATGCTCAGGGTCACCAGGATCAACCTGGCCGATGAGCTTCCGTTTGCAAGGGTCACCGTATGGCTTCCCTCAGCCTGGGCAAAGGATTTTTCTCTTAGCGACTATGAGCAGAACTCTTTTTATAAATTGCTCAGTACGAGAAACGTTATAAAGCGGCCCTTGTCGAAAGCTGTACAGACTATCAGCGCGATCGTTATTTCCGCGGAAGACGCGAAGCTACTGGGTGTGCCTACCGGGTCACCCGCGCTTCGATGTCTGCGGACGACTTTCGATTCAGCCGGGGACGCGGTTCTATTTTCCGAATACGTTTTCCCGGGTCACCTAACCGAGTTTGTCACGGAGATGTCCGGAGAAGTCACGTCGATTGCACCATCGGGGCTACGCCTGGTGGATTGAAATCAGCGGATTGCCGCCCGCGGTTTCAGTCCGTCTTTGGCCAGCGGGAGGCCCTCGGACCCTTCATCGCCTTGGATTTTGTACGGCGCCATTCGTCTATCCAACCTTTGACCTCAGGGCCGGTCAGCTCCGGAGTCAACCCGACTGCGGCCGCTTTGCGGGCGGTCCACCAGTCTGTCTCGAGTTCATAGGAGAGCTGATCCACTGCTTGCTGAATTCGCTGCGCAAAGATTCTGACGTCCTCGCCTGGGTCCATGCAAAGAGGTAATCCGAAGTTGATGGAAGTT
>DAHVKW010000054.1 GCA_027320695.1 Actinomycetota bacterium
ACTACCCACTCGCCAGTAGCAGCCGAAGCTCATATATTCGAAAAACTTTGCAGGGCGCCTTTAACTTTCGCCAGCTTCCTTGACGTAGCCCAAGCGGTTTTGCGGTCAAAGGACCTCATATTTTGGCCACGCGAAAGCGATGAAATAAGACTTTGGCGTGAAAAATGCCAAAAGCATCAAGGTAATTTTGGAAGGCTTCTCTGATGCAGCTATTTTCCCTTCCATTTGACTGCGAGCGCCAATAACCGGCTGATGCAGGGGCCTTCGCTTGTGGACCGTCAGGAATTAGCTGGAAACAGGTTATGCGTCCACACCAGGCATTTGCAAAGTTGGCTACAAAGGCAGTGAGTTTCTCACCAACCACGACGGGAAAGACAGTCACAGGTCATATTGCGACGTCGTAGTTCGCGAAGCAATCGATCGAAAGGAAGATCGCCTCCGCTGCGACCAGGCCCTTGCTCTCGGCAAAACTTATTTGCGCCAATAGACTTAAGTTGATGAAGAGTACCGGCGATAAAGAGTTTCAACAGAAGGTATCTCGAGCTTTGGAGAATGTTATCGATCCCGAGCTGGGGGACAACATCGTTTCGCTTGGGATGTACCTGGGCGCTGTGCTAGACGAAGATGGAACTGCCGTTATAAAAATAGGCCTAACAGCCGCAGGATGTCCGCTGCGTTCCCAAATCAAGGCAGATATTCAACAGTCGCTGGCGCATATTTCAGAAATCCGCAAAATCGAAGTGGAGATGGGCGAGCTGACAAAGGACCAGAAAGCCCGGCTTATGGACATAGCCCGAAGAAATGCCCAGAGGGAATCTCCAAACGTTCTGATCCCCCAGTCGTCCAGGATTATCGCCATTTCCTCAGGTAAAGGCGGGGTTGGAAAGTCTTCGCTCACTGCTAATCTTGCGGCTGCCATGGCCTATGAAGGCTACAAGGTGGGCCTCCTGGATGCTGATATTTGGGGCTTTTCGCTAACGCGGATGCTGGGAGTTTCCGGAAGAATCGAAGCCGAGGGCACCAAGGATTCCTGGCGAATGGCTCCGATAAAGAAACCTGTTGGAAAGGGCGAGTTGCAAATCATTTCAATGGGATTCCTTGCCCAGGGAGACTCGGACGCCATCATGTGGCGAGGCCTGATGCTCTCCAGAGCGCTTCAACACTTTATCGAGAACGTCGCCTGGTCGGATGTGGACTATTTGTTGATCGACATGCCTCCGGGAACGGGCGATATACAGATGGCCTTGTCAAGAATGCTTCCAAGGACGGAAATGGTGATAGTCACTACGCCGGCCGCAGGGGCCTCCGTAGTGGCGTCTCGAATGGGTGACATGGCCAAAAAAGGTCACCTGCGTATTGCCGGAGTCGTAGAAAACATGTCCGGATTTACCTGCGCTCATGGAGAAACGTACAATCTTTTTGGCACCGGCGGCGGACAGGAAGTTGCCGACCAACTGGGTACTTCTGTTATCGCTCAAATACCTTTCACGCCATCGATCGCACGGCTGGGCGACCAAGGGATAACACTCGTCGAAACCGAGCTTGAGCAGGAGCATGAAATTCTGGCCCGGGATGCGCTGATCAAGCTCGCCCATGACCTGGTCGCAACAATCTCACCGTTGTACGAGGTTCAAAGCTGTTCAGCTAGAATGCTGGACACCATAAATGCCGCCCTAGGGCCTCTTTAATTCTTCGCCCGGCAGGACAAATTTGGCTTCACCGTTCTCGTAGACCCGAATTGGAGAAAGTCTGGGTATATTGTTCAAACCCGACGCCCACTCTAAAACCTCGGATGCCGTAGCGAACTTTGCAATTGCGCCGAGATTACGCAGCGTCGGAAAAATCATCCTCAGCTCGCCTTCCTCAAAGCGGCGCAGAGCATCCGTCGGTTTCAACCAAAGGCTATCGACAATCTCCCCTTTGTCGTGAAGCGCCTCCTGGTTTTCTGGCGCTAGAGCAACGAAAAATCTGGTGTCGTATCTCCGTGAGCCGCCAGGCGGGGTTACCCAATGGCTGACGTAGAAGAGATCCGACGCTGTGAGGTAAAGATTGTTGGAATTGACAGCATCAACGAACCTGACGCTGCCCTGATTGAGATGCCTGCGAAGCGAGATATATTTATCCTTCTGATCCGCAGCACCCAAATCGAGATGCTTTCCACCGGATCCCGGCGAACTATCGTCCCCGGCGAGAAGCATTATCCCTGCTTCTTCGTAACATTCCCTGATTGCGGCAACATATGTGGCGATTCCGCCTTCATCGACTTCAAGGATCTTGGAAGCTTCATTGTCGCTAATCCCCAGGCAGCGAGGCCCAAGCTGAATATCTTCAGGATCGACGGCACCTCCAGGAAATACATAGGCGCCAGCGGAGAAATCAAGTTCCGTAGACCGCTCGAGCATGAGAACTTCGAAACTGCGCCGATCGTCGATTTCACGCATTAATATCACTGTTGCAGCAGGTCTTGGCTCCACATGAATCAGGCTAGTGCCAAATACTGCCCTATATGGCTTGACATCCATGTAATCTTGCCCTTGTGAGACCTCCTTCCGTAGATTCTCTGGCGAACTCGCTCAAGCCCTCCGGCCTGCCCCATCAGTTGAGAGTAGAGGCTGCCAGGCGCGCAATCGCGAACAATGATCACGAAAATGCGGCAGCCTATGCCAGCGAAATTTACGATGAACTTCTGCGGCCGGTAATCAACGGAACCGGAGTCATCATTCATACCAATCTGGGACGCGCGCCATTAAATCTTGAATCCGCGCTTGACCATGCATTTCGATATTCAAATCTGGAATTCAATCTAGCGACAGGCAAGCGAGGCTCCAGGGGAGAAAGGGCGGGCTCGCTCATTTCCAGGTATATCGGCGCGGAAGCTGCAATCGTTGTCAACAATGGTGCGGCCGCCATATTCCTGGTTCTTGCGACCCTGGCCTTCGATAGGAATGTCGTCATCTCAAGAGGCGAACTAGTAGAGATCGGCGGCGGATTCCGCATTCCAGATGTCCTTGAATCGGCCGGAGCCCGACTGGTCGAGGTCGGCACAACCAACAAGACTCGGCTGAGCGACTATGAAGACGCCGCGAAGATTTCCAACCCCGCATTGATCCTGAAGGTCCATGGATCCAACTACAAAATGATCGGATTTACAGAAACAGTTTCGGTCAAGAGCCTGAAGACGCTGGGCCTGCCGGTTATTTTCGACATTGGCTCTGGCCTGCTTGACGAATCAGCCCCCTGGATGGGATGGCCCAGACCATCGTGGTTAAAGGGCGAGCCCGGGGCCAAACAAACACTCGAATCTGGTGCAGATCTCGTAACATTTTCGGGCGACAAGCTCCTTGGCGGGCCTCAGGCGGGAGTCATAGCAGGCGCAAAACAGTTTGTCGAGGCCTGCGCGCGCCATCCGCTATATCGTGCGTTGCGCCCTGGAAATCTCACCCTTCAAGCGATGGAAGATACTCTCTTGGCGTACCTTGATGACCGAGCTGACCAGCTTCCTCTTTGGAGAATGGCGAAAACGACACCGCAGGAACTCAAGACACGAGCCGAGTCGCTTGACCTGGGCCGCGTGGTGCAGCTCAAATCGACTGTGGGCGGAGGTTCTCTGCCGGGCCAAGAGATCGATTCATATGGAATCGCCTTGAGCGGCGACAAGACTTCAGAATTGCGCAAGCTGAAAATTCCAATCATCGCCAGAATGGAGGGTTCGGATACCGTAATCGATCTCAGGACAGTAGACGCCGAAGACGACAGTTACCTGGGAAGCGTCATTAGGGCGCTGATATAAAACCCTAGATACTCACGGTTTTTATTCTTGATGGAGAAATTGACTCAGATGCACGTGCTCTCAACCGCGGGCCATGTCGACCATGGCAAATCGTCGCTCATACTGGCGTTAACCGGCACAGACCCGGACCGTTGGGCCGAAGAAAAAGAACGGGGCCTCACAATAGACCTCGGATTTGCGCACCTCGTGCTTCCCTCAGGCAAAGAGCTCTCGCTCGTCGATGTGCCCGGGCACATTCGCTTCATCAAAAACATGCTGGCCGGAGTTGGGGCCATTGATGGTGCGATATTCGTCGTGGCAGCAAACGAGATTTGGAAGCCACAAAGCGAAGAACACCTGAGAATCCTCGATCTTCTCGGAATAAAAAGCGGGATCGTGGTAATGACCAAAGCGGACTTGGTTGACGAGGAGTGGCTCGATCTGGCCAAGATGGAGATCCAGGACCACGTTTCTGGAACCTTCTTGGAAAACGCGCCGATCGTTGCCGTGGATTCGCTATCCAAAAGAGGCCTCGATGAGCTGACAAAAGAGATCGAGGCACTGTTGAGCGCCACCCCGCCTTCGGCGGACCTCAACCGACCGAGGCTTTGGATAGATCGGGTATTTTCGTCGCGGGGTTCCGGTACCGTTGTCACCGGAACGCTCTCAGGTGGACATATAGACATCGATCAGGAACTCGCGGTCTTCTTATCTTCGGGAAAATCCTGGAACGTCAAGGTCGCAAATCTGACCAGGAGCTTCCTAGAAAACCTAAACGACGCCAGTCTGGTTGTGAGGGTCAGAGGACTCCAGTCTCATGGTAAAAAGCTTCTTCGTGCCGACCCTGGACGCCGACTGGCTCTGAACCTTCTGGGAGTCGCGTCTGAACAGCTTTCCAGAGGAGATGTCCTCATAAATGCCGACCAGTGGTGCGCAACTTCCACGTTCGACGCCAACGTAAAGGTATTGTCAAGCCTCGCCCACGGCATTTCCAAAAAGGGGGCTTACGCCGTCTACATCGGCTCAGGAGATTACCCGGTAAAGATCAGTGTGCTTGGCAAATCCGAGCTGGAACCTGGCGAGAGAGGAGGAATCAGAGTGCACCTGACCTCTTTGGTTCCCTTGTGCATGGGTGACAGGTTCATTCTCAGGGAGCTCGGACGCCAGGAGACGGTCGCCGGAGGAGAGATTGTGAACATCAACCCAAGGAGTTCTTTGACCCATGCGTTGGTGTCAGGCGATTCAGCACAAATTATCGAGGAAAACGGTTTTCTGGACGCCAAACTGCTCTACAAGATGACCGGCGAAACGGTAGCTCCCAATCTCGGCAGCCGTTATGTGATCTCCAAAGGATTACGAGCCCAGAAAATCAGGGAACTCTTGGAAAGAGCGACCGCTGCCGGCCAGTCCGGTTTTGAGCTCTCAGAGTTGGACGATATTCAGCGGCTCCTTGTGCTCGAAGCTGGCGAACTCACGGTCGATTCTTCTAGGGTCTACAGTTCGGAATTCGGCCACGTGAAGCAGGCTTTGGCAAATCACCCATATGTCAAAGAACTTGAGCAGTCATTATTCAAACCGCCGCCACCGGACGGAGTCGATCGCCAGCAGATCCGTGAGCTCGTCAGACAGGGACTGATTATCGAATGCGAGGGCATTTACTTTTCGCCGGTGGCCCTGGAAAAGGCGAAGGAAGTGATCTGGGGAATTGCAAAAATCAACGACAGCGGATTCACGGTCTCGCAGCTGCGAGATGAGCTGGACAGTTCTCGAAAATTCCTGTTGGCGTTAGTCGGCTATTTGGACGCAAAAGGCTACACAAGACGAGATGGTGATTTCCGCAAACCGGGCCCGGCTCTTGTCCGCGAGTTCAGTGGGAATTAGATAACACTTCGATAAAATTCTTTGGATGCGTGCTGATCCAGCTGTGGGTTCCGTCCACCCATACCGGATCGACCGATGCAGAACTGGCAAGATGCAAAATCGAATCTTTGGTTATGACCTTGTCTTCGATGGCCCCCACGACTACAACCCTGGTGTTCGCCACGACAATTTTTGGCAGCTCCGCTTCGAGACTATAGCTGCGCGCTAGACGTGAGAGCCTCCAAAGTCCAATCGGATCGCGGATGAGCTGGATCATTCCCGTACCGACCATGGACAAAACATGATTGTAAGATGCCTGAGATGAAAGAAGATCCAGCGGCAGGGATACCGACCATTCCAAGGCCGAACGGGTTTCCGTAAGACTTCCGTTTGAGGAGCTCGTCCCGCCAACCGAGGAAAGAAGGAATAGCTGCTCGACCTGACCCGGAAAATCTGACACGTAGCTGGCGGAAATTCCGCCACCTAGTGAATGGCCGGCTACCAATGTCGGCCTTTCCTCGCCTGATTTGTCAAAGAGTGCTTCTATCCACCGGCAGATGCCCGACGATGAGGGCCAAGAACCCACAAGCGCCTCCGAGGGTCCAACGCCAGGAAGGAATGGGGCAATTACCCTGTAGCCGCTTCGGGCGGCCAGATCTAGCGCGACCTTATAGATGTAAGGAGTGACCGCCCAGCCATGTAGGAAAAGCAGCGTAGGGCCTTCGCCACCAGAAAGACAAGCGGCCGACCTGCCAGAGATTTCGTACCTCGACATTTTCAGCGAAATCGAATTTTTCACGACTCTAGTCATATTAGTCACAATGACCTCATGCGGGAAATGGCTTCGTTTCGCAATTTTTGCGACCTTGGATTCCGCTATCCAATGTGTCGGGACCGCAAAGCATCGGGGGGATGGTAGCTTTTTGAGAGGTTAATTCGTTGCTGATTCGCATAGCTAGTGTGCCGGAGGATAGATGGCCAAGACCAAGAAGAAAGCTGCTTCTGCTCAACGGGGACAGATTATTACTCTAGTGTCCATCGTCGTTGTGCTTTTGATTGTTGCAGCGCTGATCCTAATCAAAATCAACAAGCCGTCCTCGGCTGCCACGCCCACGACCCTCGCCCCCGCTGATGTGGTGGCGGCTGCAACTAGCGTACCGGCGAGTGCCTTCAGCCAGATCGGCTACGATCCCACCACTCCCAGTCCCGCACCCATCAAAGAATCAGCTTCGCTGGCCAGTGGCGGACTACCGGAAGTACTATATATGGGAGCAGACTACTGTCCATTCTGCGCAGCTCAGAGATGGGCGTTGGTTTCAGCGCTTTCGCGCTTTGGAACATTTTCCAACCTCGGTGCGACCTCATCGGCGTCTAATGACGTGTATCCAAATACTCAGACGTTCAGCTTTCACGGTGCCACTTATACATCTAAGTACATAAGCTTTGTGGGAGTTGAGCTGCAAACCAACATACCCTCCAACGGCAGCTACACCCCGCTTGACACGCCAACCGCAGAGCAGAACAAGCTGATTTCGACCTGGGACGTTCCGCCTTACACACCCAACAATGGCGGGATTCCGTTCGTTGATTTCGCCAACAAATATGTGCTCGGGGGCGCCGGCTACAACCCAGGAATAATCCATGGCCTTTCCCTGCAAACAATCGCAGGGAGCCTCTCGAATACCTCGTCCGCGCCAGCAAAAGCAATACTTGGCACTGCCAACATGATCACGGCAACCATTTGCAAGATAGACAACAATCAGCCAGCGAGCGTTTGTAATCTAAGTTATATTCAGCAAATCGAAAAAACCTTGAAATAGGCTAAACCTTAGCCACACTTTGAGCAGGCCCATTGGAGCCCGGCCGCATGCGAGGATAGCCGGCCTCTAATGTCCGGGCGGGGCCAGACAACTGAAGCGTTGGAGCGTAACTGATGGAAACTATGGGAGATCGACGAGCCAGAGCAATGACACCGGTCAGAAAGGCCTGCTTTGGCCTTAGCTTGATCGGAGTCGCGGTGGGAATTTATCTAACGATTGCCCACTTCACCTCCTCTTCTATTCTCGCGTGCCCGTCGCAAGGGATAATCAACTGCGCAAGAGTGACCAGCTCCCAACAGTCGTACTTCTTGAAAATCCCGGTAGCCCTGTGGGGACTGGCCTTCTATTTATACCTTTCCGTCATTAACTCACCGTGGGGTTTCCGGCAGGAGAGCCTCAGGGTGCCACGGCTTGGATCAATGTTCCTTGGGGTGGCGTTTGTTCTCTGGCTTATTTCTGCGGAGCTTTTGATCATCGATTCGATATGCCTGTGGTGTACTGTCGTACATGTCGTTACAATCTTCATCTTTGCATTGGTGGTGTATGACTACTTTTCTTCGCCCTCTTCGCAAATTGGGGGTGAATAAAGCCGACGCTGCGAAAGATCTTCTATTCCGTGAACAGTACGTCCAACTGGAAATGCAGAGCGGAGATTGAATTTTGCCTGGGACTGAACCAAATGCCACAAAACTCAATAAAGTGACCGCCTTTGATTTGTTCGGCCAGAAGGTCCTGGTCATCGTGGGAAAGGGAGGCACGGGCAGAACAACGGTAGCCCGGATTCTTGCCGAACTTGGCACCAGGTCCGGAAAGAAGATCTCTGTTATAGCCGGAACGTCAGGCACGCATTTCTCCGAGCAGGGAAACCCGCTGCTGAGCTTTAGCTCGCTGGAACCGGGTGAGGTTCTAATCAGTTATTTGAATGACCATGGCCTGGGGCAGGTAGGCAAGCGTCTTTCTTCCACAGGTCTCGCGAGCATCATTTCCACCGCGATACCGGGCATTGCAGATCTGCTGGTACTGGCAAAGATAAAGCAAATGGAAAGATCCGACTCCGCAGATCTGATCATTTTTGACGCTCCTGCATCTGGGCATTTCCTGAAACTGATAGCCACCCCAAAAGGCCTTTCCGATATTGCTGCCGCAGGGCCATTGCAAAAACAATCGCGCGAAGTTCTAGACATGCTCTCTGACCCGAAGCGGCTCGGCGTAGCTCTCGTAACAACCGCCGAGGAGACCCCGGTAAAAGAGAGCATCGAAACCATGGAACAGCTCAGCGCGAAATCTGGAATTAAGCCTCGGGTGCTGTTTGTCAACTCCGTCTTGCCGTCTCTCATAAGCAAGAGCGTCTTGAAAGGAGCCACAAACACAGACACGCCTGCATATCGGGCGGCTCAATATAGCTATGCCCGGGCCCAATTGCAAAGGGAATTTGAACAACTTGCCGCGGAGCAGCTCGGCCTAGGTCTGGTCGAGATCCCGCTCGTTCCAACGGTCGAGCTCGTAGACAGCGACATCATCCATCTGGCTGACGCTATCGAACCTAGGATTCAGGTCGGGCTGTGAGTCTCGAACTGCTCAATGAGTCCAAAGTGATCATCTGTCTCGGAACCGGAGGCGTGGGAAAGACCACGACAGCAGCTGCGCTTGGATACATGGCAGCCAAAGCCGGGAGAAGCGTGTGTGTGGTGACCATAGATCCAGCCAAGCGTTTGGCGGATGCCATGGGAGTTGGCGAACTCGAGAATACCCCAAAAAGAATCGAGACCTCGTCCAATCTCGACTTGTGGGCTGTCATGCTCGATGCCAATTCGACCTTCGACGAGCTGGTCCAGAGGTTTGCGACCTCCCCCGAACAGATGGAGAAAATCTTTCATAACTCCATTTATCAAAATCTAACTGAAAATCTGTCCGGGACCCAGGAGTACATGGCAATGGAAAAGCTCCATGAACTTGCCTCTGACCAGAGATTCGACCTGTTGGTTGTGGATACTCCTCCTGCAAGAAATGCAATTGAGTTCCTAAATGCCCCCAAGCGACTGATTGGCTTTCTAGAGAACAGGTTCTTCAGGCTGCTAATTTCCCCCAGCCAAAGCGTATTTCGCCCGGTAACAATTGCGACCCGCATGCTGCTTAGAACCATTTCAAAGGTGGTTGGATCCCAAGTCGTGAGTGATGCCGCAGAGTTTTTTCAGGCCTTCGAGGGCATGGAAGCTGGGTTCAAAGAGCGCGCCAGCGAAGTTCAAGACCTCTTGGCCCAGAAGTCGACTTCTTTTGTCCTGGTCACCGGGACCCACAAGGACACGGTTGACGAGGCACTGTATTTCGCTTCGAGACTAGGAGAATTCGACCTCGAGGTGGAACTGGTGATTTCAAACAGGATAACGCCAGACTTTGGAGAAGCAAATGACGACGGTAATCAGAATTTGCCAGGGGAAATACGGGAAAATCTCGATTATCTGACCAAGCTGCGGTCAGCCGAATTGGGTGAGCTTTCTAGACTCGCGTTGATAGTAGATAGCGGGAAGCATATTCTGGTTCCGCAGTTGTCTCATGATATAGGATCGCTTTGCGAAATCCAGGAGATTGGAGAAGTTCTGATAGATTCCAAGTCGAAGTTTGTAAATTCTGTTGTGCCATGAAAATGCAATTTCCGCAAAAATAAAGTAGGTTTTTTACCGTGCCATTGATATACATAGTTTCCGACTCGCAAAACTTGAAGAACTCGGTGAGTTCAGCTATAGCGGGGTCCACCCACGATGTGGTCGAGCTGTCTTCGGGCAGCGAATTGATATCGCTCCTTGAAGACGAAAGTCCAGATCTTGTAATACTCGATCTGCAGATAGGCAACATGGGGGCAACTGCAATCACCCTAGACATAAGGCTGGGCGAAAAAGCCGGCAGAATTAAGCCAACCAAAGTTCTTGTACTTCTGGACCGAGACGCAGA
>DAHVKW010000055.1 GCA_027320695.1 Actinomycetota bacterium
AGAGGGGTTCTGTAGATGGGTGATGTGTATGACAACTCAAACATCGGACTGCATACTTCCTCAGGCCTGCGCGGGCCAATTTTTCCTTTTTCGGATTTTTCCACCGCGTCGAAGGCTGTAGTCAGCTTCTTGCATCAGCTGACGGAATTTGAACTCTGTGCTGTTACCAGAATTGATGAGAATGAGTTCCTCTTTCTAAGCGTCAACGAGTCAGCATATAAAATCAAGCCTGGCGACAGCCTCCCCTTGGACGGAACGCTATGCGGCAGGGTCCTAGAGGGTAAGTGCCCCAGATTCGTGGGCAGCACCTCGAACTGTGTCGAGGCTGACGCATTGTCGCAAATCGGGTTGGATCTCGGGGTCAAAGCTCACATCGGAATTCCTTTGGTTTTGGCAGATAAGAGTGTTTTTGGGACGATTTGTGCCATCAATCCCGACCCCGTGCCCGACCTGACCGCGCTGCAAGTTGGCGCTATCGAGCTCGCGGCGCGCATGTTGTCCACGATTCTTTCGCTGGAGCTTCAGTCTTTGGATCAAAGACGTAGTTATGAGCGCGCCAAGATGGAGTCTGAAAGCGATGAGCTCACTAGCCTGTTGAATCGTCGCGGGTGGGACCGAGCGCTTCGCGAAGAGGATATCTTATGCTCGCAGTACGGCTTTTCAGCCTCCGTGATGGTGATTGACCTGGATAATCTCAAGATCGTGAATGATACGCAAGGTCACAAAGCTGGCGACGATCTCATACGTAAAGCGGCGGAGATTATCGAACAGACTTGCAGAGCTGACGACGTCGTTGCCAGAACTGGCGGAGACGAATTTGCCGTTCTGACAAAAGGTATCAGCCAGGAGGGACTCAGGGCCTTCGCCCGCAGAATCCGCATTGCATTGATGGTCGCAGGCGTCTCAGCTTCCGTAGGAACCGGAACCAGGAATGTAGCAAAATCTCTGGCCGATGCTTGGACGGAAGCGGACGAGGCGATGTATGTGTCGAAGCGGTCGAAATTTCCCTCTTAGCGGGGGCTTACGAATTTAAATGCCCTAGCGGCCAATCGGAGATGGCAAGACAAGCCCGAATTTCAAGAACTATGATCACGTTCAAGAAGTCATTTCGATGAAAGTGAAAGACGCCATAGATTTTGAGGTGGGCCCAGTGAGTATCCGACCCGTGTTTGCAGCTATATTGGCGGCTGGCGAAGGTACGAGGATGAGATCCTCGAGGCCTAAAACTTTGGCCCGAATATGCGGGAAACCGATGGGAATGCATGTAATCGATGCACTTGCAAGCGCTGGCGTTGAAGACGCTGTAGTCGTCGTTGGCCACGAAGCTGAGCTAGTGAAGGCATCATTGTCCGAGTCTGGACCTTCAGATATGAGAATCCGGTTTGTTGAGCAAGCTCAGCTTCTCGGCACCGGGGATGCTTTGAGCGTAGCCTTGACAGTATTGCCTGACAATTTGCGCTACAGCGGGAGCGAAACTCCAATCGTATTAGTAGTGCCAGGCGACACGCCCCTTATCACGCCGGAGACTCTTGGAAAACTAGTGGATACCCATATTGAATCCAGGGCTTCTGCAACCCTAGTTACGGCGGTGCCGGATGATGCTTTCGGTTACGGCAGGATAATTCGCGGCAAGGACGGACAGATCACAAATATCATCGAGGAGCGGGATGCCACAAACGAACAAAAGGAAATCAAAGAAATAAACACCGGAATCTACGCTTTTAATCTGGACATTCTGGCGCCCACCCTCAGGCGCATTTCGCCAAAAAATTCTCAGCGGGAATATTACCTAACGGATGCAATTTCGATACTTTCGGAAATGGGGTACCTGGTTTCGGCATTGCAAGTCGATGATGCTGTTGAAACTTTAGGGGTCAATGATCAGATACAACTTGCTGAAGCCGAGAAGCATTTCCGCCGGAGAATCAATCGCCTTTGGATGGCCAGGGGAGTCACAATGGTTGATCCTGATGCGGTTTATATTGCCGCTACCGTTGAGATTGGAAAAGACACGACGATCTGGCCGGGGGTGCATCTTGCCGGAAACACTCAGATTGGCAGCTCCGTGGAGATCGGACCGGACACGAGGCTCCTAGACTGCTCGGTAGGGGATGGAGCAAGAGTAACGCGATGCGAGGCTTCAGGGGCAGATATTGGTGCTGGCGCAGTTGTCGGTCCATGGGTTGTTCTTTCACGCGGTGCTAAGGTTGAACCCGATTCTTCGACTGGATCTTTCATAACACTAAGGTAGGAAAAGTGGAGCTCGTTCCCAGGAAGCGGCTTGAACTCTATTCGGGTAGATCTCATGCTCAGCTTGCACTTGAAATTGCCGAAAACCTTGATGTGACATTGGGCAATGTCGTACTCAAGGAGTTTGCCGATGGCGAAATTCACTGCAGGTTTGGCGAATCCGTGAGAGGCAAGGATATTTTCATCGTTCAGACGCATTCGGGGCCTGTCAATGATTCGCTTATGGAGCAGCTGATCATGATTGACGCTGCCAAGAGGGCTTCAGCAAAGCGCATTACCGCAGTTTGCCCTTACTATGGTTACTCCCGGCAGGATCGCAAGGCGTCGGGCAGGGAGCCGATTACTGCCAAACTTGTTGCCGACATGATGGCAGTTGCTGGAGCGGACAGAATCATTTCGGTGGATCTTCATTCCGGTCAAATCCAGGGGTTCTTCGATGGTCCCGTCGATCATTTGACGGCAATGCCGGTGCTGATCGACTATCTGAGGGAAAATGCAGATTCTGAGACTGTGATCGTCGCTCCTGACGCTGGACGCGTCAAGGTCGCCTCTAGATTTTCGCAGATTTTGAACTGTGATCTAGCCTTCGTGCACAAGCGCCGTCCAAGGGGCACAGCAAATGTGGTGGAGGCGTTGGATGTAGTAGGAGAAGTCAAGGGACGCCGTTGCGTAATAATCGATGACATGATCGATACCGCCGGAACCATATGTGCGGCAGCGGACTTGTTGATGGACCGGGGAGCGGACGAGGTGTGGGCGATGGCAACCCATGGACTTCTTTCCGATCCGGCCTCTAAGAGGCTCAACGACTCCAGCATTTCCAGAGTTGTAGTCACTAACACCTTGCCGTTGCGTCCTGACAGGACCATCGATAAGCTGGAGGTTCTTTCAGTCGCGCCGATAATTGCCCAGGCCATCGGAGCGGTTTTTGAGGATTCTTCGGTTTCGGAGATCTTCGGTGGTGAAAATCTCTCATAGCATTTTTGAGTTCATAGTGCGGCGGAGGCGAACGTTAACGGGTTTTGCTGACAGCGAAGCGATTCCGCATTCAGGAGCTAGCCGCCGCGGAACGGCTGGAGTAGGGGATCTAACGGGTTCTCGAGTGCTCAGCTTAAAGAATGAGTAACTAGAATAATCAAGTTATTTGCAGCAGATCCAGGTATTTAGTAGATTTTAGGAGAATCAGGTGTCTGAACTAGTTCTTGTAGCCAAGTCTGGCCGGCCTCAAGGAAGTCCCGCTTCACGTCGTCTACGTCTTGAAGGTCAGATTCCTGGCGTTGTATATGGCGCGTCAATTGATCCGGTAGCAGTTTCATGCAGTACTAGAGAAGTACGACACGCAATGTCAAAGCAGCAGCTGGTTGGTGCAGTGATCGACCTTGAAATTGACGGCAAGAAGCAGCCGGTGATTGTCAGGGAAATCCAGCGTCACCCAGTTCGTCAGGATGTTCTCCACATGGATTTTCAGGTTCTGAACAAGAAGTAGCCTTTTGAGGTAGCTCCGCCACCAGTTTTAGGAGACTGAAATCAACGTAATCGTACTGGGATTGGGAAATCCAGGGAGAGCATACGAGAAGACCAGGCACAACCTCGGTGCCCTGGCTGTAGCGGAAGCTGCCACTCGCCACGGCGTGGAATTAATGCCTAACACGCGGTCCAAGGCTTTGCTTGCAGAAGTCAAGCTGGCTTCCGAGATAGCGGCGCTGGCATTCCCGCAAACTTACGTCAATAATTCGGGACAAGCTTTGCGGGGATTAATAAGGAAGTACCCTATTTCCAACCCGGAAAGCTTGCTGGTAGTCCACGACGAACTCGATTTGCCTCCAGGCGTGGTCCGCGTGAAGAAGGGTGGAGGAGTCGCCGGACATAATGGCCTCAAATCGATCGTCGCTTTTTTCGGCTCTTCCGATTTCGTGCGAATTCGAATAGGAATAGGCAGGCCGATGGCATCGGGAGCAATCGTGGATTATGTGTTGTCCGTGCCGCCCTCCAAGGAGCGTGAGCTGCTAATGGTTGGGGTGGCGCGTGCGGCGGACGCGATTGAGGAGATCATTGTAATGGGCGTAGATGCTGCAATGAACCGGCTGAATGTTCGATAGCGTTTAGGTAGTGCATTTTCGAAGTATTTTTGGTCCGTTAAGTAAGATACCCTCCTTCCAAGAGGTCAACAGCTCGCCTGCTGAGCCATTTTTTCTTCCTGGATCCGCTGTGCCTTTCATTCTGGGTGCTATGCGCGAAGAGGTCGACTCCGGACACGTAATTTCCGTTGTTCCCACCAGGCAGCAGGCTCTTGATCTCTACGAGGAGCTTCGGGAACTGATGGGACCGGAATCCGTTCGCCTTTTCCCCTCCTGGGAAACTCTTCCTTTGGAGCGGGTGTCACCGTCCATCGAAACTATGGGGATGCGCCTCAAAGTGCTAAACGAGTTGGCGGGTAAGGTTGGCTCGACTGACCGACTCGTCGTTGTGGCGCCGGTGCGTGCAATTTCCCAGCTTGTTGGTGGTTCGGCGTTTGACGCAGGAAGCAAGCGACTTGAAATGGGCAAGGGAACGCGATTGGAGGATCTGGTCCAATGGTTGTCGGACGCTGGATATCGGCGCGAATACCAGGTTGAGCATAGGGGTGAATTTGCAGTTCGCGGGTCGATCCTGGATATCTTCCCATCGGAAGCGGAGCTTCCCGTTCGGGCTGACTTCTTTGGGGATGAAATTGATCGCCTGTCTCTATTCGATCCGTCTGATCAGCTCTCTCTTGAACTATTGGAAAAGGCCGATATTTTCCCAGCACGGGAGTTGCTGTTTTCGCCAAAGGTGAGGGCGAGGGCGGTGATGCTCTTGAGCGAACTAACCTATGCTAGCTCAACCTGGGAAAGGATTGCCAACGGCCAGTTTTTCGAGGGCATGGAGTCCTGGCTTCCTTGGTTCGACGATTCAGTGAGGAATTTTGGCGAGTATCTGAGCTCGAACGACAAAGTCATCCTTTTTGAGCCTGGCAGGCTGAAGGCTCGGGTGAGCGATCTCATGGAAGAGGAAGCCTCAATCGCCGAGGTTCTAAGTTCGACGTGGATGGTGCCAGAGGTACATGAGCATTTTCCAGAGCTGTTCGCCAACCTCGATGGTGTCTTTGGCAATTGCGAGGCTTCAATTCGTCTAGCCAACACGCTGCCGGATTCGTCTGTACGAATAGGTGTATCCGCCAAGAACGTAGATTTGATATCGGTAGATCCCGACGTAGTGGTTAAGCGACTGTCCCAGATGTTGAAGGACAGGTTTTGCGTGCTGGTGTGCGCGGCAAATGACGCTTTGGCGAACAGGCTCGTAGCATCTCTGACGGGAAGTCAATTAGTCCCAGTCGCAGTTCAGGCTCAGGAAGAACTCGACGCTCTGCTGAAGAGGCCGCGCGCTGGCCTCTTCGTAATCGTGAGCAATCTCGAACAGGGCGTCATATTTCCGGAATTACGCTTCGCCGTGGTCGGTCACGGCGATCTGACGAATAAGCGCCGTTCGCATAGGGCGCCCCGAACAAAGAATGCATCCAAAGCGCAGGTCTTTGACTCTCTCGCGATTGGCGGATTTGTGGTGCACCGCCACCACGGAGTGGGCCGTTTCGCGGGTATGGTAAAGCGTGAACTCGGAGGAGTCGAGAGAGACTACTTGCTTATCGAGTATCGCGGTGATGATCGGCTCTACGTGCCATCAGACCAGATGGAGTCGATCACTCCTTACTTGGGCGGAGAGGCGCCTTCGCTTTCCAAACTTGGAGGAGTCGAATGGCAAAAGACCAGGTCGCGAGTTGTACATGAAGTTTCTCGCGTCGCTCAAGAGCTGGTTGTCCTCTACCAGAAGCGTCTGGTCACTAAGGGTTTCGCATTTTCGCCTGATTCGGTATGGCAAAAAGAGATGGAGGATCTTTTCCCCTACGATCTCACTCCCGACCAGGCCAGGGCTATTTTCGACGTGAAGCTCGATATGGAAGCGGCCAGGCCAATGGATCGCTTGATATGCGGCGATGTTGGCTTTGGCAAAACCGAAGTTGCCATCAGGGCAGTGTTCAAAGCTGTCCAAGATGGGAAACAAGCAGCGGTTCTTGTGCCGACCACGCTTTTGGCTCAGCAGCATTTCCAAACGTTTTCCGAACGCTATTCCAGTTTCCCGATAAGGGTGGAAGTTATTTCGAGATTTCTGACGCCAGCTCAGAGCAGGGATGTATTGAGAAGAGTTGCTGATGGGAGTACCGACGTCATAATTGGGACTCATCGGCTCCTAAGCGAAGACGTTTCCTTCGCCGATCTGGGCCTTCTGGTCATAGACGAGGAACAGCACTTTGGGGTAACGCACAAAGAGGCGATAAAAAACATAAAGGCCGGAATAGACGTCCTGACTCTTACGGCGACTCCGATTCCTCGTACTTTGGAAATGTCATTAACCGGGATTAGGGATATGAGCCTGCTTGGCACCCCGCCAACGCAGAGGCAACCAATTTTGACTTATGTCGGGGAGTACGACGAACTTGCCGTGTCCGAAGCGCTCCGCCGCGAGCTGATGCGTGAAGGTCAGGTCTTCTTTGTCCACAATCGAGTACTGGATATTGAAGAGGTAGCCCAAAAACTTTCGAAACTGGTGCCGGAAGTTCGGGTAACCGTGGCCCACGGGCAGATGGATGAAGGAACTCTGGAGCAGACGGTACTGGATTTCTGGGAAGGAAGATTTGACGTGCTGGTTTGCACAACCATCATCGAGTCCGGGATAGATATGCCGACAGTAAATACCTTGGTCGTAGATCGTGCAGATCTGCTTGGGCTCGGTCAGCTGCATCAACTGCGAGGGCGAGTTGGGCGATCTGGAACCAGGGGATACGCCTACCTGTTCCATCCAGCCGATGTAGTGCTTAGTGAAGTCGCGTATGAACGGCTTAAAACTATTGGCGAAAACACCGAGCTCGGCTCGGGATTCAGAATTGCCAAGCGGGATCTTGAAATAAGAGGCGCAGGCAACATCCTTGGCGATAATCAATCCGGCCATATTGCAGCAGTTGGTTACGATCTCTACGTGAAGATGGTGGAGGAAGCGGTCAAAGGGCTAAAGGGTGAGGCAGAGGCCGCCCTGCCCGAGATAAAGATAGAGATACCAGTGGGAGCAGTCATCCCAGAAGGATACATTTCGAGGACAGATCTTCGCCTGGAAGCATACCGGCGGCTTTCGATGTGCGCGAGCAGCGATGACGTCGATCAAGTATCACAGGAATGGGAGGACCGGTTTGGTCCTCTTCCAGCCGAGACCAAATCGCTGCTGCGCTTGGCTAAGATAAGGGCCCGCGCCATACAGGCGCAGATCAAGGAGGTGACGGTATCGGGTATGGGCAAATCGTCTCTCGTCAGTCCGTTCGTTAAGCTGACCCCCGTTGATTTGAAGGCGTCGGTATCTATGAGGATGAAACGAATTTTTCCCAAAGGTATCTATAAGGAGACCGAGAGATCTTTGATAATCCCAATTTCGAAAGTCTCCGATCCGATGATGGCGGTTGAGGACGTGTTCGAGAAACTGATAGAAGTGTAGTCACTATCGACTACTTTATTTTTTATCGTAATTAAGGGCGCTTTCGACCATCTGTTGTTTGGGTTGAATCAAGAGGATTCACTGCAAATTGGGTGTGAAAGCGATGGCTGATTGGACGCGAATCTCTAAACGGCAGTAGTTTGCAAGAGCTGGTTGTGTAAATCGGTCGGCTTTGGCGCATTCGTAACTTTGCAAAGCAGTTGATGCGCGTATTCAGTTCTGAATCGTGTGCTGGGAGCGATTCCGGTCTTGGGCAGCTTGAAAAAGAAGGGTCAGATCTAGCCGAAGGTGTTAGTTGCTGGCGATTGTTTGGAGGATTTGAGTTGAGATTGTCGAAAATAGTGGCATTGCTTGGCGCTGGTGCAATACTGTCTAGTTGCGGATCTGCGTCGGTGGCAGCGACCGTAAATGGTACGAAAATCACTTCGCAAGCACTTACGTCTGAAATCAATTCCATAACCTCGAACAAGACTTTTGTAAATCAGCTTCAGTCGTCGCAGCAGGTTTTCGGAAGCGGTACCAATACCTACGACATGAGCTTTGTGGACGAGGTCCTCAACAGGCGGATATCCATGATTCTGATCGGCCAAGAAGCTAAAAAGCTTGGAGTTCAGCTTACCTCCCAGGATATTGCACTTGGAAGAGTGGATGCTGAGCAGACCTTTGGCGGCGCTACAGTCTTCGCGCAGTTCTCAAAGGAATATCAGGCACAGCTAATTAAGGATTCCGCAACACTCGATCTTGTAGAGGCCCGTCTTATTCACGCCGACATTTCTCTGACTGCGCTTCAAAACTACTACAGCTCCCATGCAGCCCAGTTTGCGAACATTTGCTCTTCCCAAATCCTGGTCAGCACCCAGGCGCAAGCTAACTCTATTTATCAACAGCTGCAGAACAATGCCAATTTCGCTACCTTGGCCAAGGCCGATTCTGGTGATCCGAACACTGCACCCAATGGTGGGGCCGTTGGCTGCGGCACGTATTCCGACTATGTCACAGCGCTTGGTGCCCAGTATGCCCAGGTTGTAGTCAATCTTGGGGCGAATTCGATTGCTCCTCCGGCCCATCTTCCAACGGGATGGTCGATAATCAAGGTGACATCAAGAAGCTCGCTTCCGTTTGACCAGTTGACCCCGCAAATACGGGGGGCCATACTTGGCTCCAAAGGCAAAAGTGCGATTACTAACCTGCTAAATCAGAGTGCGAAGTCCTCCGCGGTTTCGGTCAATGCCCGATACGGTAAAATTACCGCGACCGCCAATGGCTCAGGCGTTACTCCATTCGTTAGTCCGGCCCCGGCAAAGCTTAATTTCTTTGTGCCATCAGGGAGTTAGGCCACAGTTTGACTTTCCAGAGCAGGTGCCACTGATGCGGCAGTACTTTTTCAAGTGTCTGAAGGCAGGGTAGCAAGTGGGAAGGATTATTGTAGCTGGACTGGGTCCGGGCGAAATTCCAGTTATCGACAGCCGTGTTTGGGATTTTGTATCCGACGTTGACGAAGTGGTATTTAGAACCGAAGTCCATCCAGGTGCAGCCTCAGGCCGCACCGAGATTGCGAACAGGAATCCAGCTGTCAAGTTTTCAGCTTTCGACTCGCTTTACGACCAAGCTAGTTCTTTCGAACTTCTATACCAAGAAATGGCAGAGAGGCTAATTTCCCTAGCCGGCAAGTCGCGAGGGCTGATTCTTTATTTAGTTCCTGGTTCTCCGCTGGTAGGTGAGAAGAGCGTGGACTTGCTCAGAAAATCGGTACCGGAATTGGTTGAGATTCTTCCAGGCGTTTCATTTCTCGAGCTTGTATGGTCGGCACTTGGGATTGATCCCTTTGGTTCAGGTGTGACCATGATCGACGCAATGGATTTCCCAGCCCTGGCTAAGCTGCATCACGGACCCTACCTCCTTACGCAAGTTTGGTCAAAGCAAATCCTTTCTGAAGTGAAGCTGGCGATTCCGGAGCCGATGGAAGCAAAGGCTGTAGTGCTCCAACGCCTAGGCACCGCCTCTGAGTCGATTAGAGAACTGGCTTGGAACGACCTCGACAAGGTTGTGAAGCCCGACCATTTGACCACGATTTACATCGAGCAAGTTCCTGCCGCCCCCGGGCCGGCCCTGATAGAGCTTTACGACATAATCGCCCGGCTGCGCAATGAATGTCCGTGGGATAGGGAACAGACGCATCAATCTCTCGCCGCTCATTTGATCGAAGAGAGCTATGAAGTTGTGGATGCGATTCAAAAGTTACCGACTCTCGAGACTCCCGAAAACGAGGAGGCTCTGTTCGAGGAGTTAAAGGGCGAACTCGGTGATCTGCTGGTTCAGGTCTACTTCCATGCCAATCTGGCCATGGAAGAATCACGTTTCGATCTGGGCGATATAGCCGAAACGGTGACCAGGAAACTCATCCGTCGGCATCCGCACGTATTTACTGAACTCCAAGTCAGTGGATCTGAGCAGGTAATTGCGAACTGGGAAAAGATCAAGCAGACCCAGGAAGGACGTACCAGCGTGCTCGAGGGCATTCCGCAGTCGCTGCCCACTCTGCTTCTTGTTTCAAAGCTTTTG
>DAHVKW010000056.1 GCA_027320695.1 Actinomycetota bacterium
ACGCCCAGGATGAACGCTCCCACGTTTACACGCCATCCAACATAAGTGCGGGTATCAGGCAAAGTCTGAAGCGGCTTGGCACAGACCATATAGATGTCATGCAGTTCCATGGCAATCCGACAATGGAACGACTGGAGCAAGAGGGAGGATTGCAGACCCTTTTAGAACTCCAGAAGAAAGGCGTGATAGGCCATATAGGACTTTCGAGCAGAAAACCGTACGTATCCGAGTTCCTGGACATGGATATGATAAGTGTGTTTCAGCTGCCATACTCAGCGCTGCAACGCCAGCATGAAGATATCGCCGATATCGTTTCGAGGTCCGGCCGGGCAGTGGTCGCACGCGGTGTGACTGCTCGAGGATCAGTGGCGAAGGTTTGGTCCTCGGTTCCGATCGGGATGTCGGAAGGCCAGGCTCAAATCATCTGGGACAAGGCAGGGATCGATGAACTCATCAGCCCGATGTCGCGAATCGAATTCATGATTCGCTTTGCTGTTACCAATCCTGCTGTGAATGTTCTGCTCACAGGCACATCCAACGTTTCCCATCTGGAGGAAAACGTTTCCGCCGCGGGAAAGGGGCCGCTGGATCAAGATCTTTACCAGGCTGTGGTTGCGCGGCTAACCGAAGCGGGTTCGATGGCTGAAGAGGTTGAGTACCGAAGGGGAGGGCCGCTGGCTAGATAAATCCAGGACCCCCTTCAAAAGGAGGAGCTGAACTGGTGGTTGGCTGTCAACTACGCCGTTTCGGTCCGGGCCAAATTGGGACCGGTAAGTCTAGGCTGGGAACTTGTCGCCGGAGAATATCGAGACTGATTCATGCAGTCGGCCATGGCTATTTGAACTTCTACCGATCCATAGTTCGGAAAATGCTCAAGACAACATTGTCCGTGGGCGCATGGCCGAAGGATGTCGGCTTTTCCGCTTCGGCCCGTGCGGACCTAGGCGTAAGGTCATCATGATCACCTCATATCGCAATTGCGCACTCCAACTGGACAGATATAAGATAATAGAGAAAGTTCTAGTAAAGAATGTAAAAACTATCAGTGCCACGAGGGTTGACATGAAAGATGCGACACCCGAAAGAAAAGAACACCCTGATCTGATCCCCGAGGGTGGAGATTCTGCCTGCTGGGCCCATCTGGTATGCCCTGAGTGCGGGGCAATAGAAACCGACGGGCATCGCAAAGGATGCAGCCTTGATGCAAACAGTCCTGAGTGAGCATCAAGTTTGCTAGCTAAAAGCAACAAGGTGCACTTTGACAAATGCATTGCAAAAACAGGTAAGAATGACTTGATCGCCATTTGGGTTTGCCGCCCGATGGAAGATCTGGATGACCGTTTCTGCTACACGCGGATGCAAAGAATTGCATAGGGCGAATTCGCCCGCGCCTGGTTTTCTGGGAAGATTTTAATTAGACTTCCATGAAACAACGGTACGAATGGAGCCGTATTTGAGTCCGTCACAAGATGGAACACCGCATCTGTACCTTCGCAGCGCAATCGCTCGAGATATTGGCCGCATGGAAATCCAGGACAGCCTTGTCAAGATTGCTAGGCTTGTCGCACCAAGATCGCGGGTCCTAGATGTGGGATGTTCGATTGGGACACTTGGAGAGTTCCTCACTAAGGAGAAAGCATGCCTGGTAGACGGCGTGGACTCCAGTACCGAGGCTCTGGAGATCGCCCGCCCGCACTACCGTGAGATAAGACTCGCTGACCTGGAAAAAGACTCGCTGACAGATCTCTATGAAAAGCACTCCTTCGACTTCATCGTCCTAGCTGATGTGCTCGAACACTTGCGCCAACCAGCCGATACCCTGATCCAAGCGCGGGAACTGCTTGACTCTGATGGGAAGATTATCATCTCGATTCCCAACATCACATATGTAGGCATAGTGCTGGAGATGCTCAGGGGCAACTTCGAATACCGCGACCAGGGGCTTCTCGATGCTACCCACGTGCGATTCTTCACGCAGCGCTCCATGAATCAGCTGCTCAACAACCTCGGATTGGAATGCACGCTTGTTGACCTGGTCGAGACTCCCCTTCAGGACTCAGAGTTCCGATCGTTTGATTTCAAAAGTCTCGATTCGAATCAGTTGCAAGCATGCAACTCCGCGATCGACGCCGGCGTCTACCAGTTTATTTTTGAAGCCCAGAATTTCTCCAGTTCTACAGCCCATGAACCTGAAATGCATGTCGCTTTTCGAAAGCCTGCCCTTCGATTCAAGCCAGCCATATACATGGGTTCAGAGGAACTGGTATTCACTGAAGAGCAAACCGCCAATACCGAAGTTGCCATGGACGAGCAGTTCCATGACATCCGTTTCGATCTCGCTAATTTCAAAGCTTCTGCCTTTAGATTCGATCCGTCGGATATCGAAGGATCGGTGCTTCTCAGATACTTGGCGCTAAATGACGCAGATGGCAACCCTGTATGGCAATGGGACCCGCATGATCCTCGACTGCAAAAGGCCACATCGCACGACATTGAGATAACGTGGCCGGAGACCCCCATCGAGCCGACAAGATTGACCTGCATCACAAGAGACTCGTGGATAGTCCTTCCAATTCTCCCTGAGAAAGCCGCAAGAGGGCTAAGCATCAACCTCTCGTTGGCATGGCAGGCTTGCGACAAAACAGCGTCTGGCAAGGGACAAGATATTGAGAACCTCTACCAGCACCTCGACAACATTCAGCAAGACAACGCCCAGGTGCGCCGCGAAATACAAGAACTGAGAAGTTCCAACTCATGGAAAGTCACGGAACCGATGCGATTTGTCAGCAAGCTCGGCAAAGCTATCGCAGCCCGGTATTTTTTTAACCGGAGCTGACATTGGTGCCGTTGAATTCAGCGCGGCTCTATAGCCCTCCAAATCAACTCAGCCATTTCCAAAGGCGTTTCGAGAAGCTGATGAAATTTGCTAGCTACCCGACAGCCCATCTGGTACCCTCGCGAGAGTCGACAGTATCGCCCGAGCAAGTCGCCCCGCAGAAGCTGCGTCAAGTTCAACTGCGACTCGTGCCGACGCCCCTAGCTCCGGTTGAAGGAAATCGATGTTGAGGCTGTGCTCTAGAGGAGCGTTTGCCGGGTGGTCAAAGTAAACACTTGCCTCGCTGACCCGGAACCATCCATTTGCACCTTTGCCAGATCCGGTGATTTCAACATGCTCAGTGGCGTAAGTACACATCCAATACTCCTAACCAGCCAAATGCGCGCCGAAAAACGCCCAGATCTTTTCCCAGCCATCCTTTGCAGCCTCCGGCCTATAACTTGGCCTGTCCACTGCAAAAAAGGCATGCCCAGCACCCTCGTAAATATGAAATTCATGCTCCTTGGAATGCTTTGTCAGTTCAGCGTCCAGCTGAGCTACTTCATCGACACCTGGATATTTGTCGTCCGCGCCAAAGAGGCCAAGAATTGGGCATGACGCATTTGGCGCCAAATGGATTATGGATTTTGCTGAGCTCGGTAGCTCGGGAGGTGGCTCTTTTACGATGAATGCGCCGTAGCAGACGACCGCGGCGTCGATATCAAGGCTGCACGCCGAAAGGAACGTTTGGCGGCCGCCCGAGCAGTAGCCAATTACCCCTACTTTTGAATTTGAAGCACTCTGGGCCAGAAGATAGTCCGCTGCTCCCCTAACATCTCCTACAAGCCTTTCATCAGGAACTCCGCCCCGCGCCCGCACCGCAGCGGCCGCGTCGTCAGAAGAAGCGCCTGGCGCTTCCCTGCTGTAGAGGTTCGGACAAATCGCCTGATAGCCATGATAAGCAAACTTTCGCGTGATCTCCTTTGTTGCCTCGTCATAGCCAGGCATATGATGAATCACCACCACAGAACCGTATTTCTCAGGCCCAGTCGGCCTGGCAAAGTAAGCCTCGATATCATCGCCGGCAAAGCCTTTGATCTCCACCGTCTCAGCAATTAGCTGGTCGCTCATCTTTAGCTTTCTCCTACTTTTAAGGGTTCACCATCTGGCGATCTATGCCAATCTCGAAATGCTGGCGGCCAGTTGGAATTGAAAACCATTGGAAAGGTGAAATCTCCATAAATTACCGCAATATGAAATTCAAGGGACACTCTACTCGAAACCATATCCACACTCAAGGCACCGGAATTCAATTTCTGGCAGCCCGGAACGCAAGAAGCTGAACAATCACCCCAGGCCCGCAAGTGCGAATCCACAACAAGGAACCCGCTCCTTCATGGTGCCCGACACTAGTTAGAACAGGTGAACGATATCCCTAGCAACCAGGTATAGCACCAAGACGATCACCATAAGGTAAACCACGGTCATTTGCCAGCGATAACGGTGCTGGGCAATCCAGAATCGCCGTATTCCCTTTACATCAAAAAAAATAGCGACTGCCCCTAGGGGAATCCCGATTTCCGGGCCTACGCCAGCGGTCGCTCCCAAGCCGAATAAGGGAATCACGAACGGCAGGATCACGTAGCTGAGCGTGCAGCGCAGAGCTGAAATAAGAATGGCAAAACTAAAAAGCTTCTCAGCCCGCTTCTCTTGCGCTGGCGACCGGTCAATCTCTGGAATCATGAGTATTCGCCGCACCAATATTGACGGACGGCCCTCTTTTAGCCGTTCTTTTTCAGACGAAGCCTCACGAATTGCGTAGTTCACCTAAGACAGTTTAGACGTACGAGGAAATTTAGTTGATGCACCTTTGGGAGTTGGCAGGCATACCTTGGGCTAGCGCGATCCCAGAGGGTGCTTAAATATCATGCCTTCGCTGTAATATCATTGTGCTGATTCCCAACATTTCTTGCCGCTACCCCAGGGTGCAGGCACTAATAAACAATTTGGTGAGCAAACTATATATTTTAGTCCAGTCTTCGTTAGAGGTTTCTTGCTCGGCCAAACTGCACTTATGCGCCAGTGCTATCGGATATCGGCCTGATATGGCAACTTATGGGCTCTCAGGGTAGGCGCCAGGGAGCCAAGTTTATATTTCCCAGCAGCAAAGACTAGGCTCAGTGCAACAAAATCATTGTGCGTCTTCTATTATTTGTCCGCTTAGCGTCAGGAACTATTTGCAAATGAACAAAGATAAAGATCTTGTCAACCGGATTCAGCACCTCAAAAAAGAGCGCAACGCCATAATCCTCGCCCACTCCTACCAAAGGGACGAAGTCCAGGACATAGCCGATTTCGTAGGTGACTCACTTGGACTTTCCAGAGAGGCGGCAAAAACAGATGCCGAGATCATTGTCTTTGCGGGCGTGCACTTCATGGCGGAAACTGCAGCGATACTGAACCCTGGGAAAACCGTACTGATACCAGACGTCGAGGCTGGCTGCTCTTTAGCAGACACCATTAAAGCCTCTGATGTCCAGGCCTGGAAAGACGAGCACCCCGACGGCCTCGTTGTCGCATACGTAAATACGAGCGCGGAAGTCAAGGCACTGGCGGATGTGTGCGTAACCAGCGCCAATGCAGTTGCGGTAGTTTCGGAGCTGGACCAGGGCCATCCCATTTTCTTTGTCCCGGACATGTTTCTAGGCGCCCACGTGGAACGGGCGACCGGACGTAAGATGACTCTTTGGCTCGGGGAGTGTCACGTCCATGCCGGCATTGGCGAAAAGGAGATCAATTCAAAGATGATTGAACACTCGGATGCTGAATTCCTCATCCATCCTGAGTGCAGCTGTGGAAGTGCGTGCCTGTATTTAAAACCCGATGCAAAGATAATGTCGACCGAGGGAATGGTCCGCTACTCCAAGACCGCTCCGTCAAAGGAGTTCGTGGTCGCAACAGAGGTTGGAATTCTGCACCGCCTTCAACGGTTCTCGCCAGACAAGCAGTTCTATCCGATCAAGGAATCTGCAGTGTGCGAATACATGAAGATGATCACCCTTGAAAAAGTCTTTGATTCGCTAGAAAAGAACCAGTTCAAGGTCGAAGTTTCTCCTGAGATCGCCGATAAGGCCAGGCGTTCTCTGGAAACAATGATCGCCGTGGGTTAGAAAAGGGTCGCAAAGTTGGAAGAACTCTTCGCCGATATCCTCGTCATCGGATCGGGGGTGGCTGGCTCATATGCCGCAATGCATGCAGCGAGTCGGGGCGCCGAAGTTTCGCTGGTTACAAAGACAAAGCTCTTGAGCGGCTCGACGCGCTGGGCTCAGGGAGGCATCGCATTCCCATCTGATCCCAGTGACATTCCGAGCCATCTGATGGACACGATGAAAGCCGGAAGAGGCCTGGTCGACGAGCGTGTATCGACGGCCATTCTCACTGACGCGCTGACGGAATGGAAGCGCCTGATTGAACTCGGAATAACCTTCGATGCTCATCCAGCACTCGAAGGCGGCCATTCGAAGCCTAGAATACAGCACATCCACGGTGATGAGAGCGGCCTACATCTGCTCACCTTCCTTCACCACCATCTGCCGCCCAGCGTCTCAATTCTCGAGAATCAATTTGCCGCTGAGCTGATTTCGTGCGATGGCCAACTGCACGGAGCACTTCTCTGGAAAAATGGAGACCCAGCCGAGCCAGTTGCGGTTCACGCAGGTGCGACCATAATTGCAACCGGCGGTATCGGACAAATCTATTCCTTTACCACGAATCCCGAAGAAGCCACCGGTGACGGAATAGCTCTGGCTTACAGAGCGGGTGCCAAAGTCAGGGACATTGAACTGGTCCAGTTCCATCCCACCGTCCTTTCCAACGGCGGGCTTATTTCTGAAGCATGCCGAGGCGAAGGAGCCGTCTTGCTTAATGGCAATAGAGAGCGTTTCATGCTCAGGTATGATGAAGCGGGAGAGCTGGCTCCCAGGGATATCGTCTCGAACTCGATTTACAGCGAAATCATCGCCACAGGCAAAGTCTTCTTGGACCTCAGACCTGTTAACAATTTGGAGCACAAGTTTCCCACCGTCTACAACTCCATTCTAAACCTTGGATTCAACCCTCTCAAAGAGCCCATCCCAATTCAGCCGGCGGCACATTTCTTGATGGGGGGCATTGCCACCGATGAATACGGCGCAACTTCTGTTGCCAATCTCTTCGCAGCTGGAGAAGCGGCAAGTACCGGATTCCATGGCGCGAACAGGCTGGCATCCAATAGTCTTCTCGAAGGCCTGGTAATGGGCTCCCGTGCCGCAGAGAAAGCGGTCGCGTCGATGCCTGCCGCCAAACGAAAAATCGAATCAAACGGCGTTCCTGGGTGCGCGGTGCAAGACCAATCGGTTATCCGCCAGATTATGGAACGTTCAGCTTCAGTAATGCGGGATGGAAAAAGCCTTGTCAATGGCTTCAACGAGGCACTCAGCGTCAAGGTTGTCCAGGCAACTAGCGCTGCTGAGGCTGAAACCGCCAACATGAGGCTGCTCGCACTTATGGTGCTAAAGGGAGCCTTGGAAAGAAAAGAAAGCAGGGGATCGCATTCAAGATCGGATTACCCCCAAATGAGCCCGGATGCCCGGCATATTGACCAACAGGTTGAAAATCCCGGCGCGATCCGAGACCGAAGGCTCGAGTCGTCAGGCGCCCGCGATTTTTGAATCCTCCTAGCAACGCAGCTGTTCTGGACCGGTTTCAGCGCATTTTCCAGCGCCGGAAATGGATCCTTTGAACACATTAATCCTTGGATCTTCATTCGAGATACTGCTAGTTTATGAGGTTATCGAGCCATACCGAAAGAAGGCCCAAGGTGTCATATTTTGTGACGGGGTTCCCAGGCTTCATAGCTACCCGCATTGTTAAAAAATTAGTGGCTGACCATCCGGATCAAAACTTCACGCTTTTGGTGCATTCGAGCCAACTCCAGAAAGCCCGAAACTCCTTGGCCGACATTTCGAGCGAGATAGAGAGCGCGCAGGGGCAGCTTCGTATAATCGAGGGAGATATAACCAAGGCAAACCTAGGGCTTACCAAAGGCGAGCAGGAGGAAATGGCTGAGGCAACCGCCTACGTCTTCCATCTGGCCGCAATTTATGACCTTGCGGTGCCCGAAAGCGTTGCCGAAGAGATCAATGTAACCGGCACGCAGAATGTGACCAACTGGGTAAAAACTCTTCCCAAGCTCGAGCGTTATGTCTATTTCAGCACCGCTTATGTATCTGGGAACAGAAAAGGCACAATTCTGGAAACAGAACTGATCGACATAAACGGATTTAAGAACTTCTACGAATCAACCAAATTCAAAGCCGAAGTTATCGTGCGGCGCGCCTGGGACGAGATTCCGACCACGATCATAAGGCCAGGGGTTGTGACGGGCGATTCCCATACCGGCGAAACGGATAAGTTCGATGGCCCATATTTTGTCATGAGGTTTATAGACAAGTTCTCAAAGATTCCAATTCCCAATTTGGGCAAAGGCGAGGCCCTATTTAATGTGGTGCCCGTAAACTTCGTCGTGGATGCCACCTGCCACCTAGCCCATTTCAAAAATGCAGAGCACGAGACGTATCACCTAGTAGATCCCTCGCCGCATTCAGCAAGAGACGCATTTGCTCTAATTTGCCAGGCTCAGATGGGTTTCACGCCACGCTATACGATTCCCCTCAAGCTTGTCGAAAGCGCTCTTTCCATTCCAGCATTCAGGAGGTGGGTAGGGGTAGAAAAAGAAACCTTGGAATATTTCAATATCGGCCCGACCTATGACAGCTTTCAAGCCCAAAAGGACTTGGCAGCCCTTGGATTAGCCTGTCCCGACTTTGCCAGCTATGTGCAAAAGGCAGTGGACTATTTTGTTCAGAACAAGTCAGATAAAGCCAAAATCATAAAGGTGACGTAGGAGGCAAACATGACCGACAGGCAGAGCAGAACTGAATCGTGCGAATCCGCTGGCACCAGTATCACGGAAATCTCGCAGCTTCCGACGATCATGTCATCGGCGAGAGCCGGATTCAGAGAATACTCCCAAACGCCGTTGGATCAGCGACTGAAAATATTGCGCAAGCTCAGGCACCGATTAGTTGAGAGACAAGACGAGATCTCCGATGTCATCGCTGCTTCAACGGGAAAAATCAAAATGGAAGCTCTCACCACAGAAGTGATGCTCGTCGCAGACGCCATACTCCATTTGGAAAAGACGGCGAAAAAAGCTCTGGCGGTTAACCGAGTCAAGACTCCAATCACCTTCATCGGAAAACAGTCGTATGTGGAGTACAAACCCAGAGGGGTTGTCGCGATTATCGCTCCTTGGAATTTCCCTTTCATGTTGGCGATGGTTCCGGCAGTCGAAGCCCTTGCCGCCGGAAATGCCCTAGTTATAAAACCCTCGGAGGAAACGCCGCCTGTCGGAATGCTTATTGAATCCATCTTCCAAGAAATCGGCCTGCCTCCAGGGGTCGTCCAGGTGATATACGGAGCCGGAGATCTGGGCGAAGCTCTGGTTAGATCCGGTCCCGACTATGTACATTTCACGGGCTCAGTAACCACCGGCCGAGCGATCGCTGCGATTACAGGTCCGGAGCTGATTCCGACCACTTTGGAACTCGGCGGCAAAGACCCGATGATCGTCTTCGATGATGCCCATCTTGAGCGTGCCGTCAATGGTGCGATTTGGGGAGCGTTTGCTAATTCAGGACAGGTCTGCATGTCGGTGGAACGACTATATGTGCAAAATTCCATCTTCGATCCATTTCTTGAGCGTTTGATTCAAGAAACCGACAAACTTAGGGTGGGTGATGACGCCAATGACGATATTGGAACAATGACCACTCACAAACAAGTTGCGGTGGTAAAGAGGCACGTAAAAGAGGCCCTAAATGACGGGGCGACACTACTTGCCGGCGACCACCCCGACACCTGGGAAGAGGGCTCGTTGAAGTTGCGGCCGATGATCCTTGCAAACGTCAAACAGGACATGGCAGTCATGCGCGAGGAGACATTCGGACCAGTATTGCCGATAATGCAGTTCGAGTCGACCGAAGAAGCCATAGAACTCGCGAATGATTCCTCTTTTGGCCTGACTTCAAGCGTTTGGACCCGTGACCTCGATAAGGGCAAGCAAGTTATTTCCCGGATGCGGACGGCCGGGGCCCTACTCAACGATGTCTTGCTCACGATCGGCAATCCGTATCTCCCATACGGGGGAGATAAAGAATCAGGCGTGGGATATGATCACGCCGATCTCGGCGTTCAGAATTTCTCTCTTCAAACCGCAGTAATGGTCGACCGCGGTAGAAAACTAAGGGAGGTCAACTGGTTCCCGTACCTGGGAAAAGAGGAACTCTTCCAAAATCTTCTCCAAAGCTACTGGAGTTCATCCCGCAATTTTGGCACATTCGGGCTTTCCTATCTAAAACTCTTGCGCAAAGG
>DAHVKW010000057.1 GCA_027320695.1 Actinomycetota bacterium
GTGCCAAAGAAGAGGTAATCGCCGACTATTACATTTCAACGTTCTCGTTAAAGCCATTAATCACAGTGGTGCTTGCGGTCCACAATGCCGACCTAGTAATGCTGGCAGCCACAGTTCATTCTGTCCTAGATCAGCTCTACGACAACTTCGAACTGGTTATATCAGACGCCTGCTCGAGTTCTGAGCAAACTTTGAGCTATCTCCGGCAACTGCCTGGGCTAGATCCAAGGATCAAAGTCTTGTTCCAGACTGACAGCCACGACATCGCAAAGGCGACAAACGAAGCGGTCAACGTCGGCCGGGGAGGTTACATAACTTACGTCGATCAGGATGACCTCATCAGCCGTGACGCCCTATTCTGGCTGGTCGAAAAGATAAACGAATGGCCCGATGCCGCGCTTGTCTACTCAGACGAGGACCGCATAGACGATGATGCCCATTTCATTCTCCCATACTTCAAATCCGACTGGAATCAACTCCTCCTTACCAGCTGGAACTACGTAGGACATTTGGTTATGGTCAGCTCGAAACTGGCCAAAATCGTGAAATGGAGAAGCGAAGTGAAGGGCTCGCCCAGCTTCGACTTCATTCTGAGAGCTTCCTTGCAAATCGATGAAGCCCACATTAAGCACATTCCCCGAATCCTATACCACCAGCGCCTTGCCAAAGATCCTCTCAACTCAGGCTTCTCCCGCACTTCAGATGATGAGCCAAGCCGCTATGATGCCCTGGAGGATTTCCTCAAGCTTTGGAGCCCTGGCGCAACAGTTGACCACGACTTGCACTCGTTCTTCAGTCGGGTACATTTTACGGTTCCCGATCACGTGCCCTATGTATCGATCGTTATCCCGACCCGCGATAATCCTGAAGTCCTCGAGCGATGCATAAACTCGCTCGTGAACTTTACGAAATATCCCAATTATAAGATTCATGTCATCGATAACCAATCGGTAGAATCCCGAACCCTGGCACTCTTCGCAGAGTGGGAACAATCTGGCAAAGCGGAAATACACCACTACGACAAGCCATTTAATTACTCGGATATGCATAACTGGCTTATTTCCCAACTCGACACCGAACTGGTATGCCTGCTGAATAACGACACTGAAATAGTCGAGGAATCATGGCTTGGCGAGCTCATATCCTTGGTTTCCCTGCCTGGTTTCGCGGCCGCGGGCGCAATGCTCCTCTATCCAGACAGAACAATTCAGCACGCTGGCGTTATTCTTGGCGTAGGCGGTCTAGCGGCACACATCGCAGTTGGCGACTTGCCCGACGAGCCAAACTATTATTCAAGAAATCTCCTGCCGCAAGAACTTTCTGCCGTCACGGCAGCCTGTCTTCTAGTCAAACGAGACGCTTACCAACAAGTAGGAGGCATGAATTCGGAAAGACTTCCAATCTCGTTCAATGACGTGGACTTGTGCTTGAAGCTCCGCGCCGCCAAGTACAAGATTGCCTGGACTCCGCACTCAAGACTGATTCACCATGAATCGAAAAGCCGAGGAATAGACCATGAAAACGAGTACAAGTCGCTGCGCGCCGCCGGTGAAATGAGCTACCTGGCCCTTACGTGGAGATCCGAGTTGATGAATGACCCGTATTACAACTTAAATTTTGACCTAAAGTCTTAACCCTATGAAAAGCTGGCAAGCGTGCCAAGACTAGACCTCACGCTAAAGCCGGGCGTGAAAACGTGACATTCATCCTCAAATCGTCGACCGTCTGACATCATTTGATTCCATCTATTTGCGTTAGGGCCCACAAACCAACGGGGTCGTTGCCGCCCATCAACTGCCAGGCCACATGGGCGTGAAGGCATTTGACACCGTTTCTCGTCCCCCCGACGCCTCCAGAGGGCCTGATCCCTGAATAGCCAGGCGGAATTTTAGACTCTCTGAACTGCATATATCGTTCGTGGGACGCCGCAATTTCATTTGCGTTGATGTTTGAGTCGGCCCACTTTACTCCCCCGCATGACTCAATTCGGGAAACTTCCTGACGCAGCTGGCGGCCAATGAGCCAAAAAATGGTTGGCATCGGAGTGCCGTCTTCAAGAATAGGAGAGGTCTCCAGCACCAACGGACTGCCAGATGCATCAGACAGGCAAACTGACCAAGGCCCTTTGGGCTTTCTTCCCAGAAGCCTTTCTACTACCTGTTCTTCACTGTCGTCCATAGACTAGTCAACTCTTTTTCGCGCGCGACCTATTCTTGCGCCTGCGCCGACCGAGAAGGAACAGCACAAGTACAAGAGCGCCAAAGCCACCCGGAATCAAGCGCTTCTTCAGCGAGCTTCCGGCCATGTTGAGCAGATCAACCGGCTCGGCTTCCTTGTGGGCTATTTTCCTGGGACCATCACCAGCAACTGGCGGCGGAGTTTGCGGACCGCTGTCGTTCGTGGAAACCGCCTCATCGTTCGCTCCCGGCGAAACCGTTTCTTGCTTCGCGGCCGGCTTGGTGTCACTCTCTATCAACTCTTCAAGAGCGTCAACGAATTGGCCCATCAGCTTTGACGATACATCCGAAAGCACACCCCGACCAAACTGCGCAACCCTCCCCGTGATCGCCAGGTCCGTAGTGACCTTGACCTTGGTTTGCTCGCCATCTCGGCTCAGTTCGGCCGTAATTGTCGCTGAAGCATTCCCCTGACCTTTGGTATCTCTGCCTTCGGCTTTCAATACCGCCTTATGGGCGCCATGATCCATCTCGATAAAGCTGGCCTTGCCCTTGTAGGATGCGACTATCGGTCCCACCTTGACCTTCACGGAGCCAGAATACGTTTCGCCATCGATCTCCTCTAGGGACGCCCCAGGAAGACATGGCGCAATTTTTTCAATATCCGTCAAGATCCTCCATGCTTTTTCAATCGGCAACGCTACTGAAAACTCATTCAAAAGCTGTTCCACTTGATTAAATCCTCCAAGGTATCAATGTCACGTGGATTCCCGTCGCAATCCACTTCTTCCACCAGATCCGGATAAGCTCTAAAAAGAGCTCTAGCACCTTCGTCACCAGAACGAGGCAGCATATCCCATATCGAGCTGTCAAGTCTGACGGGATTCCTTCTTTTCCCATGATAGGTCGCAACTGCTATCGGCCGCTCGTGAGATTCTGAAACTGCCTTCCAACTTCCGCTTGAAATTCCAGGCTGGTCACCCAGGCCAACAATTACGCTCTCAAGCCCTAAATCTCTTGCTACATCAATTCCACAATTCAGAGAAGTCGCAATGCCCTCGCTCCAACTTGGATTATTAACGTGCAATACACGAGGCGTCAGATATGAACTTACATCAACCGCGCCATCCACCACAATGTTGAACTGAAATTCGGCACCCAGCATCGCGCCCAAGGAAACGGCAACCATGACCGAGCCATCCAAAGGATGAATGAGCTTATTCACTTTTCCATGAAATCTGCTGCCTTCGCCGCCACAAAGAAGCAGGCCGGCTTTAGCCAATTAACTTAGCTCCCGTCATGAATCGATCCTAGAGTTTCGCTCAAGGATTTTGCTGACCGGCCCGTCCTTCTGGAAATTATCTCGGCGCAAATCGATATCGCCGTCTCCTCGGGAGTGCGCGCGGCAATATCCAAACCGATAGGGGCCATTACCCTTTCTTCAAGTAATTCCAAAGGTACGCCGGCAGCCAGCAGCCTTGCGGTCCTTTCATTGTTCGTCCTGCGGGAACCCATCGCTCCTATATAGCCAACCTTGCTCTCCAAGGCCTTTTGGATCGCGGGAATGTCGAACTTAGGGTCATGGGTCAGTACGCATATCGCATCGCGTTCGCTCAAGGAATCGAGGACCTTTGTCAAAAAGCGGTCCGGCCAATCAACCACTATTTCATCGACCATCGGAAATCGCGCTGGGGTAGCAAATACCGGACGTGCATCGCAAACAGTGACTCTATAACCAAGTATCTTCGCAACTCTTGCGAGTGCCGCGGTGAAATCGACTGCCCCGAAAATAATCATCCTAGGTGGCGGGGCAAACACCTCAAGAACAACACCGACCTCCTGATGCCTGGCCTGACCGTTTCGCCCGTAGTGCCTCAGGTCTGTCTTGCCGACCGCTAACGCGCCAAGGGAGTCTCGTACCACCACCTGGTCGAGATCTTTTCTGCCCAGTGACCCGGTATGCGAACCATCTGAGTAGACCAGCATCGATGCGCCGATCTCAGGTAGATCACCGCTAAGCGAGAACGCGTCTCTTCCCTCTCTCGAGAGATCGTTGACATCGTATTCACCCACGCTTGCAGGATTCACCGAACTGACCGTCACCCAAACAAAGGGACGCTCATTCTTGAGGTTTGCTTTCAGCTCCTCGTAGAACTGCGGCAGATCCGGATCTATCAGGATGTGCAGCGTGCCGCCACAGGTCAGTCCGACCGCAAAGGCCTCGTCATCGGAGTAGCCAAAAGTTTGTACGACGGGGCAGCCAACGCTCGCCTGGTCTGCTGCACCCAAATCGCCCGTTGCAACCGATGCATCAAGTCCAGGCATGACTGTCACGCCCATGGCCTTAAGCGCCTCTGTCACGACTGCGCCTTCAACGCATCCTCCTGAAACCGAGCCGGCAACTTCTCCGGCCTCCGAGACAGCCATGGTCGCACCCACGTCGCGCGGACCGCTTCCCTCTACTCCTACCACGCGCGCAATTGATACTCGCTTGCCCTGGCTTCGCCACAAATCGATTTCGGACAACACTTCCTTCATTTGGCTATCACCTCCGCAAGCTGGATCAATGATCGCAGCGAGTGTCCTTCTACGAAATCAGAAACATAAGGCAGCGCTGCAGACATGCCACGAGCCAAAGGTGCATATCCGGGGGTGTACTTCAAAGGATTGACCCACACAACTCTTTGCGCCACCCTACTCAATCTAGCCATCTCGCGCGACACCAGGTCTGGTTCGCCCCTATCCCAACCATCAGACATAATAACCACAATGGCGCCCCTGGCCATTCCCCGGATCCCAAATTGCTCATTGAACTGTCTGAGGGCATCGCCTATGCGAGTACCACCTGACCAGTCTCTCACAGCTTGGCTGGCCCTTGACATCGCCACATCTGGATCCTTCCAATTGAGTTCTTTGGTTACTCTGGTCAAGCTAGTGCTAAAGGTAAACGCCTCAACCCGTATCCCTCCCGCCACTGCCGAGTGCATGAATCGGATCAAGGCTCTGGCGTACGGCTCCATCGAGCCCGATACATCGCACAAAAGCACAATCCTTCGAGGTCTCGTTCCAGCTGCATGGAATCTAACGCGAACCGGCTCGCCGTGATGAGCAATCGCGTCTTTCACGCTTCTCCTGATATCTAACGCGCCCCGGCGCACTTTTGACGGGACCTTCCTGGCGGTACGGCGCCTGGGAACAACAAGAGCAATCCGGTCCATGGCCCTGGCAGCTTCGTCAAGCTCAGCCTGCGTGCACTTTGCAAAGTCCTTGTTCGCAAACACCTCGTTGGCTGAAAATCGAAGCCTAACGGTAAAATCCGCTTCCGAGTCGTCGGGCTCCTTTTCAGAATCTGTTTCTTGCAGGTCATCGCTGACGAGCTCAAGGGCTATGCGGGTCTGCTCGGGAATACTTTCAGGCATAGCCAATTGGTAAGAACTCCACCATGATTGAAAACACGCATCAAAGATCTCAAAGTCTTCAGGCCGAGAGATCATGGTAGCCATCGCGCATCTGTATACAGTATCTCTGGACGCAATCCCAAGCACCCCCAAAGCATTGGCGAATGCGGTCACTCGATCGATGGGCACGCTGACTCCGGCCCCGCGTAAAACCCTGGCAAATCCCACTGCCAAACTGGTAAAGTCATCCAATGTCGGGCCTTCAGCTCGACCGTTCAACTGCAGAACGGACCAAATCCGTTATTGAGCCGGACCTAACCCTCTCAGAGTCTTCTTTGTATTTCAACACGCTTCCAAGAGTCTCCTCCACCAACTGGTCGGTGAGTTCTTTGGCCCCAAGCACGGCTAGAGACTGCGCCCAGTCGATGGTCTCTGCCACGCCCGGCGGTTTAGCCAGTCCCATGATGCGAAGCCTTTCCACCATCGCAGCGACCTGGCGTGCGAGATTGAATCCAACATCTGGAGCCCGCAGATTGACTATTTCGACTTCGCGTTCAAACGTCGGATGCTCGACCCAGCAATAGAGACAGCGTCTTTTAAGTGCGTCATGAACATCACGCGTTCTGTTGGAAGTGATCACCACAACAGGTGGCACTTCCGCTCTGATTTGGCCAATTTCCGGAATTGTCACCGAGTATTCGGAGAGTACTTCAAGCAAAAATGCCTCGAATTCGTCGTCAGCCCTATCAAGCTCATCGATAAGCAGTACTTGCGGTTTGCCCCCGGAAGGGGAAAGAGCGGCAAGCACCGGCCTTTTTAGAAGAAACTTCTCTCCGTAAAGCGCACTTTCGAGTTCATCAAGGTTCTGACGCTCACCTGCTCCTGCGATCGTTTCTGAAGCCCTAAGGTGCAAAAGCTGCTTGGAATAATCCCACTCGTAAAGTGCCTGGGATACGTCGATACCCTCATAGCACTGAAGACGTATCAATTCGGTTCCAAGCCAACGCGCTAAAGCCTTGGCTACCTCAGTCTTCCCTACACCGGCCTCTCCTTCAAGAAAAAGTGGCCTAGCCAGGGCTAACGACAAAAAGATGGTCGTCGACAAAGTCTCGTCCGCCAAATATTCATTCGCAGCCAGCTTGGCTTGAAGCTCGGCGGGTGAAGTCAAGCCGAACGGCTCATAATTTATGCTTGACGAGGACAATACTTAGACTCCAAACTTTCGCTAACTGGGCTACCAAACAGCCTAGAGTCTGCCTCGCTGAATGCCAAGCGCTATCTCAGGGCTTCGACCAGAGCCCTTCTGACAAGTACCTCGGCAAGATGCCTTCTATAGTCGGAGGATGCATTGAGATCCGACGGCGGATCGATCCCGTCGCTTGCCCTGCTGCTCGCAGCCTCGATGGACGCGCCTTCGCTCAATGCAGTTTCCGTTCCCGCTGCGCGCAACGGCGTAGTCCCCATGTTGACAAGCGAGACTCGGGTTGTACCATTGCTGACTGCCGCGACGCCTACGATAGCCCAGTCCTGCGCCCTTCGATTAAATTTCTGATAGGACCAGCCGCCGCTGAACTTCGGCACTCGAATCTCGGTAAGAATTTCATCAGACTCCAGAGCTGTCTCTAGAAATCCGACGAAAAACTCTGAAGCGGGTATGACGCGCTCGCCTCTCGGGCTGACGGCAACAAACGTGGCATCCAGCGCCAGAACCGCGGCTGGGAGATCGCTTGCGCCGTCGCCGTGGGAAATGGAGCCGCCAATGGTGCCCCGGTGGCGAACCGATGGATCACCTACCTGCGATGCCACATAAGGGAGAATTGGAACTTCGGACTTGAGAAGCCTGGAATTCTGGACGTCATGATGGCGGGTTAGCGCGCCGATGGCAACATGGGCTCCTTTATCCTCGACATATGAGAGCTCAGACAATGAGCCGATGTCAACAAGCATGCTGGGGCTAGCTAAACGGAGTTTCATCAGCGGCAGCAACGAATGTCCACCGGCGAGCAACTTGGAATCGTCCACGCTGGAAAGGATCGATACCGCGTCTGAAACGGAACTTGCCTTGACATAATCAAATGAAGCTGGAAACATTGAAACTCCTTAGTCCACTTGTATGCCGTTGCCGCGCGCGGCGCCGATCGCCTTCCACACCCTCTCTGGCGAAGCTGGCATGTCTATATTCTCAATGCCGAACTCGGTGAGAGCGTCAACTATGGCGTTGATGACTGCTGGTGGCGACGCTATGCAGCCCGCCTCGCCGACCCCCTTTACTCCTAACGGATTCGTGGGCGATGCTGTGACGGTACTTCCCAGTTCAAAGTTGGGAAATTCTGCAGCCGACGGAATGAGATACTCAATAAATGTGGAATCCAGCAGATTGCATGACTCGTCGTAAATAGCTTCCTCAAATAGTGCCTGAGCCACGCCCTGAGCAATTCCTCCTTCGATTTGGCCTTCGACGATCATAGGATTTATTTGATTGCCAACATCGTCAATGGAGAGGTAACGGAGCAGCTCGGTTTGGCCAGTCTCCTCATCGATTTCAACCACCGCGATGTGGGTCCCAAATGGGAAGGTAAAATTTGGAGGATCCCAGGTGACAGTAGCCTCCAGGTTGGGCTCGACCCCTTCTGGAAGATCGTGCGCAGTAAAGGCTTCGAAAGCGGCTGAAGATAGCGCAAAGGACTTTTCAGCCGAGCCCTTCACCCTGAATTCGCCGTCTTGGTAATCTAGGTCTTCTGGGGAAACTTCCAGTTTATGAGCCGCAATTAGTCTAGCTTTCGCCAGCACTTTTTCAGTGGCCATATAGATCGCTGAGCCTCCTACCGAAAGCGAACGCGATCCGTAAGTATCCATCCCAAAAGGTGCAATCGCGGTGTCGGAATGCAATACCTCAATGTCTCCCGGACTGATACCCAGACGATCGGCCACAATCATTGACCATGAGGTTTCGTGGCCCTGGCCATGGGGTGTGGTTCCGGCAACTACTTGGACTTTGCAGGTCGGCAATATTCTGACCGTTGCAGACTCCCATCCTCCTGCCGAATAACTGAGAGATCCGAGCACTTTCGATGGCGCCAATCCGCACATTTCCACATAACAGGAAAGTCCAACACCCAGATGCTTCTTGGAGCCTACAAGCCGCCTCCTCTCCTGCTCGGCGCGAATCTCTGCATACCCAACCTTCTCCAGAGCTAGCTCCAGGTTTGGCAGGTAGTTCCCAGAGTCGAAAATTAGCCCAGCAGCCGAGGCATAGGGAAACTTCTCCGGTGCGATGAAGTTCCTTCTGCGGACTTCAGCAGGATCGATTCCCACCTTTCTGGCTAAAGCGTCCATGCTGCGCTCGATTGCAAATGTCGCTTCAGGCCTGCCGGCACCCCTATATGCGTCAGTAGGGGTCTTATTAGTAAAGACTCCTGTGCACGAAAAGGAGTACGCAGGAACGTCGTACAGCCCATGGTACAGAAATCCTCCCAAGAGCGGAACGCCCGGAGTCAGAAGCTGCAGATAACCGCCCATGTCCGCGACCAGATTAACTCGAACCGCCATGACCTTGCCATTGGCATCGGCCGCTAACTCGATATCTTGAATCTGTCCCCGGCCGTGAATCGTGGCCAATGAATTCTCGCTCCGCTCCTCGGTCCAGCGAATAGGCCTCTGTAGCTTTCGCGCGAGAGTCAGAGCTAGGATTTCCTCGGGATAAACGTTGAGTTTGGACCCGAACCCTCCGCCTACCGATGGCGCAATTACGCGTAATTTAGCTTCAGAAATTCCAACTGTCAGGCTCAACATCAGTTTCAAAATGTGCGGTATTTGTGTGGAGCTGAAAATCGTGTACTCTCCCCCATACGGATGCGGTACAACCAGGACTCCTCTTGGCTCCATCGCTGCAGGAATCAGCCTTTGCTGGATAAAACGGCTCTTCACCACATGGGGAGCTGAAGCAAACGCCTCGTCAACTTTTGCTTTATCCGGTTCCAAAGTCCATACATAACTGACGTTGGTTCCCAAATCCGGGTGCACTAAATCCTTGTTTCCCAGCGCGTCCTCCAGATTAGAAACAACTGGCAGTGGCTCATAATTCACATCGATTGACGCCAGCGCGTCGACTGCCGCGTTCTTATCAGAGGCCAACACAACCGCTACTGCGTCGCCAACAAAGTTCACGACGTCGGCGGCAACCGGGAAATGGGGTGGATTCTTCATTTCCCCAGTTACTGGCCATGCACATGGCATTGGCGCCGACCATTCATCTCTGAGGTCGGAACCGCTCAGCACTGCAACCACGCCAGGCATCCTCATTGCGGCCGAAGAATCAACGGATACGATCCTCGCATGGGCCATCGGCGATCTGAGCACAGCCATGCACAATGCATCCGCCTGGACTATGTCGTCAATAAACTTGGCTTCCCCAGTCAGAAGAGCCGGATCCTCCCTCCTGAGCAGCCTTGTACCTGTGACCCGCTTGGATGAGCCAGTTTCAACCACTGTCACAAGACCACCCCCTCCATTGCACTTGCCGCCGCCATTACTGACTTGACTATGTTG
>DAHVKW010000058.1 GCA_027320695.1 Actinomycetota bacterium
GGCAGAGGTAAGGGTTCCAACCACATCAAGGCCTACTCCGCGCGCATCAGAAACTCCCTCCACACCCTTGCGATATCCGGTCGGGGTTGAGCCCTTTGGTCCTCCGCCAACTCTTTCCGAGTAGATTCCTTTTGCGCCAAGCGCCGTCACCGTTCCCATAATTGGGACTCCGCCGCTTCCGAAGGTCAGCGCCGATCCCGAAGACTCGCTTTGCCCTTTCGGACTTCGAGGTACGTCTGGAGGCAGATCCCCATTGTCGCTCTTCGATCCTTCAGACTTGGAGGCCTCTACATCCTCGCCCGCCTCATGGCCTATCCTCTGGATCTTCTCGATCACCTCGGAGACACTTCGCGATTCATACTCTTGCAGCGGATCCTTGCGCGCCCGATGCGACAACACCAGAGGGGCTACGGCTTCCAAATCCCTAGCTTCCACATCTTGACGACCTTCAAGCGCTGCGTGGGCTGCCGCGCTTATAGCCATTGTGAGATCAGCACGGAGCCCCTGTGCTCCGTAGCTGATGCACAGCTGCGTTATTACTCTAAAAAGCCCGTTCGAGACATTCGCGCTAAGGCCAAGTGAATGGCTAAGATTCATGCTCCTCGCCAAATTAAGCCTCCGCTTCAGGTCTTTTTTCTCCGCGTCAAACGAAATGCAAAAAGCGTCTGGATCGCTATCGAATTCAAGCCGTCTAAGAAGCGCAACGCTTCGGTATTCCGGATCTAGGATTCCATCGCTTTGGACCGAAAGTCCAAATCTGTCCAGTAGCTGCGGCCTGAGTTCTCCTTCTTCTGGATTCATCGATCCAATAAGTACGAATTTTGCCGGAAACACGGCGGATACGCCGTCTCTTTCTATGCGATTTACACCTGAGGCCGCCGCATCGAGAAGTAAATCTACGATATGATCGGCAAGGAGGTTCACTTCGTCAACGTAGAGAACGCCGCCGTTCGCTTCGGCCAAAAGCCCGCCGGTTGAGGCCACAGTCCCGTCGGCAACCATCTGAGCCAAATCCACTGAACCCTTGACCCTGTCCTCTGTGGCTCCTGCCGGAACCTCTATGAAGGGAGCGCCGTCGGGCAAAAGGTCAGCTAAGGCACGGGCAAGCGTCGATTTGCCGGATCCCTTATCACCACGGATCAGCACTCCACCAATCCTTGGATCTATGGCATTTAGCAGCAGCGACATCTTCAGCTGGTCCTGTCCAACCACTGCGACAAAGGGAAACTCTCTCATCTTATCTCCTCCCAACCTTCAGCTTCGAGCATCGCGGACCTGATGGCATCTAATGACTCTTCGGTTGCATTCCACATGCCACGCTGGGAAGCTTCGAGCAACCGTTCCGCAATAGAGGTGAGTGCACCAGGGTTAGACTGCTCAAAGAACTTCCTCACCGACGCATCGGCCACGTACGCTTGGGTTACCCTCTCGTACATCCAGTCCTCGACGATATTAGCAGTTGCGTCGTAGCCGAACAGATAGTCGACCGTGGCGGCCATCTCGAAAGCGCCTTTGTAGCCATGATGCTTCATCGCCTCAATCCACTTCGGATTGATTACTCTGGAGCGGACTACCTTGGCAGCCTCCTGTATCAGCGACTTTACCCTTGGTCTTGCTGGATCGGCCGAATCGCCGAAATACGATTTCGGCTCGATGCCTGAAAGATGACGCACTGCGGAAATCATTCCGCCATGATCTTGCATATAGTCGTCGGAATCGAAAATATCGTGCTCTCTGTTGTCCTGGTTTTTAGAGGCCACTTGGATATCTTTAAATCGCGCCGCCATCGACTCCGGATCGTACTTTCCAAAGCTCTGCGACGTATAGCTATATCCCGACCAGGTCAGGTAAACCTTGGCCAAATCCTCGTTCGATCTCCAGTTCCTGGCCTCGATAAGCGGCAGGATTCCCGATCCATATGATCCTGGTTTTGGCCCAAAGATTCTGGGCGAACTTGCGTCTTTGGCAAGAGGGTTGTCATCTTCCGGACTGTGCGCCGCCAGCTCAAAGGCCTGGGCAAGAAAACTGACTACGTGCGGAAATGCGTCACGAAAGAAACCGGAAATTCTGAGGGTCACGTCAACCCGCGGCCTGCCCAGCTCCTGGCGATCGATCAGTTCGCATCCGGTCACTCTTCCGCTTTGGAGGTCCCAAACCGGACTCACTCCGATTAGCGCCAGAGTCTGGGAAATGTCATCCCCGGCGGTTCTCATGGCAGCGGTTCCCCATACCACTATCCCGACCGAAGTGGGATAGCTCCCTTCCTCGGAGAAATACCGCTCTACCATCGCCTCGGCAAGTTTTTGGCCCACAACCCAAGACTGGATCGACGGAAGCGCCTTGGGATCGATGGAGTAGAAGTTGCGTCCGGTCGGAAGCACGTGCGCCATCCCTCTCGAAGGCGCACCGGATGGTCCCGAAGCGATATAGTTGCCGTCAAGTGCCTCAAGTATGGCGTCAAGTTCTCTGGGAGTCGCGCGAAGGCGTGGCACCAGATTGACGCATATCCCTTCGACTGCCTTGCCGTACGCCTCTGGCAACTGCTCCAGGCATTGGAGCTCGAATCCAGAGGCTTGAGCAGATCTAACGACTCTTTGAACTTCCTCTTCGACCTGGTCGATCTCTTTGGTCTTTCCTGCCTTTAAATCGATCCCAAGTTCGGCCGCCGCAAGCATGCGCAGCGATGGCTCAGTCCCAGATCCTATCCTTGTCAACGCCGCTATCATATCTACCTCAGCCTGGCCACCAAGAGTCTCACCCAGAATATGAAGGCCTCCCCTGATCTGTGCATCCTTTATTTCGCAAAGATAGCCGTCTATCTCTGAGACCAAGGTGTCAAATTCGCCATCTTCAAAATCGGGACTTTCTTCAAGCTTCAACTCTTTGGCAATCTGGGCGTCCACCAACACCTCCCAGATCGCTTCACGCAACCCGGGAAGTTTCGCAGGATCCATGCCTGAGCAACGGGAATGTGCATCAAGCAGAGATTCGAGCTTTGATAGTTCGTCGTAGGTATCGGCTCTTGTGAGAGGTGGGACCATGTGATCGATTATCACAGCATGGGCACGCCTCTTGGCTTGGGTACCCTCGCCAGGATCATTCACCACAAATGGATAAATGAGCGGGACGGCCCCCAGAGCCTGATCGGCGTAACAGTTGTTCGATAGCCCCAGGCTCTTGCCTGGAAGCCACTCGAGAGTGCCATGCTTTCCCACGTGTATTATGGCGTCAGCCTGGTATTTGATATCGAGCATCCGGTAAAAGGCCATGTAGTGATGGGTTGGAGCGAGATCTGGCGAGTGATAAATGGCGATTGGATTCTCACCGAAGCCCCTTGGGGGCTGAATTGCGATGAACACGCTTCCAAGGCTGATGCCGGGAAACACAAAGTCCGAGTCATTTAAATAGACAGAACCAGGAGGTTCGCCCCAGGCCCTCGTCAAGCCGGCTTTGATCTCTTCGCCAAAGTTCTCGAATTCCGCCGCGTACTCAAGCGTCGAAAGAGTCAGCTGCGCCTTTTGAACCTGGCTGAAGCTGAGCGTGGGAACGTCATAGTTGAAGGTAGCCATCAGCTCTTCCATCAGAGCGTCTCCGCTCTCCGGAATATTTTCAATATGGTATCCGTGATTCCGCAGCTTATGGAGAAGCGCGATGATCGACGCGGGAGTGTCGAGCCCGACTGCATTTCCCAATCGCGAGCGCTTTGTGGGATAGGCAGAAATTACAATGGCAATTTTTTTGTCGCTGTTGGCTTTGTAACCCAGCCTGGCGAGCCTTGCCACAATTAGTGCGACTCTTGAGGTTCTTTCCCGGTCGACCCGATAGGCGCTTATATCGCTGCCGAAACCGCTGTCCGAATCGACGACCTCTTTGAACGAAAACGGGACTGTTATGATCCTTCCGTCAAACTCTGGAATCGCGACCTGCATTGTTACATCCAGCGGAACAAGACCTGAACTCCTTTGCCGCCAGCTATCTCTATCCGATGACGATACGATTGCCTGAACTATTGGAACTCCAAGGTCAGTCATCTCTGAAACGTCCCAGGATTCGCCTTCCGGGTCCATCGACCCGGACGCCAAGACCGTGGTGACTATCACGTCCGGCGCAATCTCTTTAAGGGTCTCATAAACTGGAGAGTGTTCCCCGCGGCCAGCTCGAAGCGAGTAGCAAAAAATAGGGTAGACACTAAGGCCCTGAGCCGCCATCTCCTTAGCCAGAGCCTCGACAAAGACGGTATTCCCCGAGATCAGATGCGCCCGGTAGAAAATGACCGCCACCTTCGGTGCCGATCCATCCTGTTCTATTGGTCTAAAGATGCCAACATCGGGTACTTCTTGCGGTGGCTGAAAGCCATGACCGCTGTAAAGACACGTGTCGGAAACGAATCGGACGAAGTTGGCGTAGTTCGCAATACCTCCGCGTACCAAATAGTCAAAGCCCTGCGTCACGATGCCACTTGCGACATTTGAAAACAGTGCCAGCTCCGGATCGGGAATAGACTCGCCCGAAAAACAAACAAGCGGAATCTTCCTCCTATTTGCAAGATCCAAAAGATAATCGAGGCCGTCCAGAAACGCATCCTTGCCACCCAAGAGTCTCACGCAAATTAGAGAAGCCGAGTTGGCGGCTTCTTTCCAGTTCCCAGCCGATACCGATAGGCCCCGAAGATCGATTCCGATCTCGGCCAGTTCGTCCGCCACGCTGCGCAGGGTGAGGAGTTCAGTATCGGCGTTAGTTAGGTAAAGGAACAACTTGCTTTTCCCCCGAGGTCATCATATGTTGATCGAAGCCGCACGAAACACGGCATTAATGTCGATGTGTTTGCTTACAAAGTTTGCAAGGTAGTCGATCTGGCTCTCCCGCAGCTGCGCAAAATTCAGTCGAGATTCAAAACTCTTTGAACGCGCTTGCGCCACTTCGGATAAGAAGCTTTTGCGAAACTCGTCGTGCTCGAACACTCCATGAAGCGTGGTTCCAAATACCTGTCCCGCGTCATCGACCGCCCCGTCGGAGAGTCCAACTTCCTGAAAGCTCCGCGAGGGGATGGAGAGATCGAAGAGCTTGCAGCCGCCCTGCGGCATAACACGGCCCTGATGGATCTGATATCCGGATACCCCCGCATTCCCGAAGCGCGGTGAAACTCCGCTCCGCTGAAGCGTCACTTTCGAATCCAGGAAAGAAGTGCGCACGTTCAGCATCGCGAACCCTTCGACTCTCCCCTGCTTTGATTCAACCTCGTCATTGATCTCCCTGCCCAGAATCTGATATCCGCCGCAAATTCCGAGGACCATGCTTCCCTGCGCGACCTTTTTCTTTATTGAATCTTCAAACCCTTTTCTCCTGAGCCAGCTGAGATCGTCGATGGTCGATTTGGAACCAGGAACGATGATTAGGTCTGGGCTGCCGAGCTGGGCCGGGCTTGCAACTATTCGCAAGTGGCACCCTGGCTCGTTGACTAAAGGATCGAAGTCAGTGAAGTTCGAAATCCTTGGCAAAGAAATGACCGCGATGTCAAGGGCATCGTCAGTTGAGATTTGCTCTTGCCCATAGCCAAAGAGTCCAAGCGAGTCCTCCACATCTATCAGTGATTCAGACAGATACGGCAGCACTCCAAAGACCGGCCTGTTAGTGAGGGCTTCCAACTGGGAAATGCCACTGTCGAGCAGAGTCGCATCCCCCCGAATCTTATTAATGGCAAATCCTGAAATAAGGGAGGAAAGCTTCGGAGGAAGGATCTTAAAAGTCCCATACAGGGAAGCAAAAACTCCACCTCTGTCAATATCGCCTACAAGAAAGGCTTGGGCGTCAAGTTTGTTCGCAAGTCCGAGATTTACAATATCATTGTCAATCAGATTGATCTCTGCCGGGGAGCCAGCGCCTTCAAGTATCACAACCTCGAATCTGGCAGCGAGATCGTTATAGGCGTCGATCGCCACATCCAGAAGCTCGCGCTTTTTAGTTTGGTAATCCCTGGCGTTCGTTTCAAACAAAGGTTCTCCCATTACCACTACCTGAGAGGTCATCTCAGACGTCGGTTTAAGGAGAATCGGGTTCATCACTACTTCAGAATCGATCCTTGCGGCATGAGCCTGCCTCGCCTGTGCCCTTCCGATTTCATAGCCGGCCGGCGTAACTGAAGAGTTCAGGGACATGTTCTGCGCCTTGAACGGCGCAACTGCAACGCCACGCTCAGACAGAATCCTGCACAGCGCGGTTGCAATCGTAGATTTCCCCGAGTCGGATGTGGTGCCTACGACCATGAGCCCGCCCTTGAATTTCGACCTTGACCTGCGTCTAGGCATATTTGGAAACAGTGCCTGTTCTACCTGTTCAAGACCCTTGCCATTTGGAACCGCGATCCGGACCCCACCGTCCAGTCCGAACGACGAAGTGTCTCTGACCAGAACCTTGTGCTCCAGAAGCCTGTCAAACACATCTTTGGCATCGGGAATGAAAACGTAGTTGGCATGGGATGCCATAGGCTCTACGCCGTACCTTCTTAGAATTGAAACGAGATCATTTCGAAGGCGCGATACCGACCTGTGCGTCTCATCCAGATCGATGCTCGAAATAAGTTTCGGCAAGCTTGCAGCCGCGAGAGAGTTGAGCGCCCACAGTGGCTGGAGTTTGCGCAGCACGGCGGCATCCGCGCTGGTTGGCGCTATTACGTAGCCAATACGCAACCCCGGCAGGGCAAAGAGCTTGGTAAGGGAACCCACAACAAAGCTGCCCCGTTCGAAGTCGCGCCTGGTCCAGCTCCCTGTCGCCAAATGGTAAAAGGCTTCGTCTATGACTGACGGGAATTCATTCCCAGCGAGCAGAGTTCCAGTTGGGTTGTTCGGATTGGAGGCCCACCACGGCCCATCTGGGCTATAGCTGGCGATATGGCGTCGATATAAAGAAAACTCAGGGTCTCGGACATAACCCGATTTCACTACTTGGGCTACAAGCGCGATCGCCTCCGCGCCACCATTGCAAAGGATTAGTTGACCCGGATCCACGTTAAGAACTCCGGCAAGCGAGTCGGTGGCATCGACAGGATCGGGATAGGCCATCAAAGAGCTGATGCCCTGCGCCAAAAGACCAGCGTAATTTGCTGCCACTGGATTCATCGATACCGACAGATCCAACAACTCCCCTGATTCCAGACCTAGATAGCCCTCAAGTGCCTTCGCCCCGTCGCCATGGGCGCGCGCGGAGATAAGCCTCTTGGCATCCACTAGTTGGGTGCGTCCCAGGGTCTTCATCGCTCGCCGCGCGGCCAAAGTGCAAGCAGCGCGCCTGCAACTATCAAGATAGCGGCGAAAAGGGTATCGCTCCGACGGCATAGTTCGGCTGCCCTTTTTATGTCATGCCTCGACGCACTTGGGCCGTCTCCCATTTCATGCCGGATCTCGGTTCTGCCGCCATATGAGTTAACCCCGCCAAGTTTGATCCCGAGCTTGTGGGCATAGGCAGCCTCGATCACGCCGGCATTAGGAGATGGGTGCCGGGAAGCATCCTCAAGGATCTGACCCAGCTTGGCACTTCGGCCAGTCGGGGCTGGCCATGACAGGAGAACTGCCAGCCGTGACGGCAGGTAATTGGCAATGTCATCAAGCCTGGCACTGAACCATCCAAAATCTACGTATCGTGGATTCTTGTAGGCCACCATGGCATCCATCGTATTTATGGACCGGTAAATGAGAGAGCCAGCCCCTCCCAGGAGCGCCCCGTAGAACATCGGGGCAATGACTGCGTCAGAGGAATTCTCAGCCACCGATTCAACCACCGCTCTGGCTAACCCGGAGGCGTCAAGCGAGCTTGGATCGCGACTTACCAAGGAGGGGAGCTGCCCACGCGCCAGCTCGAGATCTCCGCGTTCAAGACTCGAATCGACGGCGGAGGCATTTTCCAAAAGGGATCTTTCCGCTACCGCGATATACGTTCCGATCGCGGTACCAAAAAAGGGAGACGAAACCAGAGGCGAGGCCAAGGAGGCAAGAGAAAGACCTAAAAACCCATAGCTGACGCCGGATGCCTTGGTAGCACGCCAAAGAAACATCTCCAACTTGGTCATCACCTTGCCAAAACGCGCCACTGGGTGCACTTCAACGGGTAGCTCCCCAAATGCACGGTCGAGCAACAGTCCTGCTCCGGCACCCATCATCTGCCTGCCTATTCGGCGCCTATATGTTTTCATCTTTGCATCAGAGCGCCAGCGACAAGGGCAAGTGTTTCAGTGGCAACAATTGACGCACCCAGAACATCTCCGGTGTATCCGCCAATCAGCGCTTTGGCTCTTAGCACAATTGCAAGCTGGACGACAAGCATCACCAAGGGCAGGACAATCCCTTTCAGTCCCAGTGACACGATGATCAAGGTGCTGCTAAGGAGTGCCTCGCCTGCGAGTATCAGCTTAGCTCTTGCCAAAACTCCGGAACTTCTGGCGAAGACGCTCACTATTCCTTCGGGTTTGGCATACGGCATCGACTCCATCACCAAAGCGACAAACTCCCGCGACAACGAAAAGACACCGATGAGCAAAAGTGCGTTTGGTTTTAAAACTGAAAGTGACGTGGTCAACAAACCAATAGCCATTATCACCGCCACAATCCCGAAAGTCCCCACCTCCGGACCAGACATGACTTTAAAACGCTTCCCGGATTCCAAATGCGCCAGAAGGCCATCCGCAGCATCGGCTAGGCCATCAATATGAATTGCCCCAGTGAGCAGCAATATCACCAAAACAACGAGGAATGCGGCAAGAAGCCTGGCAAAGGAGCTACCCATGATCTGCCAGAGCAATCCGGAGACAGCCGCGACGAGGACACCGGCCAGCGAGAACCAATACTTGCTTGACTCTTTTGGGGGTCGCCCCCCTCCAAGGATGGTCAAAAAGCTGACCGCTCCCAAAAGGTCGTCCTTCATTGCCCCTCCGCCAATAAATCCAAAGTGTACAGTTCAGTTGCCCGGCCCGCCGCCACGAAAAATACTCGGTCGACGGCTTTGGATATCGCCTGGTTCGTCTGCCCCAGAAGATCTACGTACGTGCGGGCGACCAGAGATTCAGCATGAACAGATAAGCCGGCTTCCTCGGCCACAAATGACAGATATGTGGGGCAACTTAGTATTGCCGCCTTCAAACGCGCAAGGTCCGGTACGAAGTCGATATCGCTGGCTAGCCAGCCTCCTACCGAATCAACAAGCGTCGGGACTGCAGCATTCTCGATGAGATCGTAAAGTTTCTCGGGATCGTCCAGTTCTACCGTCTGCCAATTTGCTCCGCGGCGCCTCTGGTGGTTGGCGATCCTGCCAGCAAAGTCAGGATCTGCCAGGGCCCATGCCCTCGGAGACGTAGCCACATAACAAATTTCAGGATGTCTGGAGGCGATTGCCTGCTCGGCGAGGTATGACTTGCCGGAACGGGCACCGCCGAGAAAGAGGTACTTTCCCGAGTTTATGATGTCCACGCATCTCCCAATCGAACGTCTCGACCTATAGAGCGTGCCCAGGTATCCTGGCTCCGTTTCACCGCCTAGTCCGACCTTCCCGCTAAATAATGCAGTGGTCAATTGTTGGACTAAACTCCACGTTACAGTTGCGGGACAGCCCCGGATTCTCACCGGATTCCCTGAATGCACTTAATCAGATTGTACTCTATTTACCACGACAAGCGTTGACTGAATTTTTGCCTGCAAAGCCGCAAGTCGGCTCTCGATCTCGATTGGCGCGAATAAAGTCGAGAGTAAGTTCAGGGCTGTCCTGAATCGCTATCCTCTGTCCTTTGCATGCCTGCGCCGGAAATTCACTGCGTGCCGATAGCGCGGAGCGCCGCCACCGATACAGGCCACCCATAGAAAGGCCGATGCCGCAGGCGCTTTTGCATGTCCGGCTCGGAGCCAACTCCGGGTAGAAGCAGCCATGCGAATCACCGTTGTCAGGGCCTCCCGTTACGACAAAGAGCGGAAAGTAAATCTTCAGGACAGGCCGAATTGCTCGGGCTAATCATCAAACGTGGGTTGCTAGTTAGATCTGGATTTACCACTTATCCCCTGTTTGCACCCCGAAAGACACTACCGTCTTAAGT
>DAHVKW010000059.1 GCA_027320695.1 Actinomycetota bacterium
CAGGACATTGACAAGCATTGCTCGTTTGGCAGTGCTGACGAGACCGAGATACAAACGCTGCAGCAGCGCCTTGCCGAACAGGCACCGGCGGAAAAAGCGAAGCAGCTGAGAAAGCAGAAACAGCACATCGACACTCTGGTCCAAGATGCCCAAAAGTATTTGGAACAATTATCGGACGAGAATTACCGCCGGATCATTGCTGCCAAGAAGAAGTCGATCCTCAAGAAGACGGCGGCAGATACGGCGGCGGAAAAGGTGTTCTCCGGCAGCGAGTTGGAAGGCATCGGCTCTGATGTCTGGAAAGAGCTTTGGGAAGCGGCCCGGAACTACTCCGTATCGGCTGCCTACAAAGAAGCCGAGTACCCGAATGTTTCTGATGGTTCCCGTTGTGTCCTGTGCCACCAGACCTTGACCCAGGAGGCCAAGGAGCGGTTGATCTCCTTCGAAAACTTCGTGAAGGGCGAAATGCAGAAAGCCGCAACGGATGCGGCCAAGAAATACGAAAACGCCAGTCAAACCATTGAGGCGCTACCGACATCGGAGACGCTGAAGACGCGTATCGATGCAGCTGGCATTCCACAGGATGAAGTCGCCAGCCAAGTGACGGATTTCTTTGCTCAATTGCAGGCCAGAAAAGACCTGCTTCCTGGGATCGATTCCGAAGAGGCCATTCCTGATCCTCTGCTCTCACCGAAATGGATTGAAGCAGCCAACACCCAGTCGAAAAGCCTCGGTGAACTCGCGGCAAAATATGACGAAGACGCCAAAAGCGACAATCGAGAGGAGAACAAGAAAACGCTACACAGCCTGCAGGCCAGGAAGTGGTTGGCGGAGCACCGCGCCGCCATTGATGAAGAAGTCACTCGATTGAAGCTACTGAATCAGCTCAAGGCGGCTAAAAAATCTGCTGATACAACAGGTTTATCAAGAAAGAAAGGCGAGCTGGCAGAAGCCTTAATCACGGATGCGTTCGTACAAAGGTTCAACGCGGAGCTCAAAGCCCTCGGCGCATCTCGGGTGAAGGTTGATCTCGTGAAATCTAAAGTCTCCAAGGGTCGCGTCCTTCATAAGCTCCAGCTTCGAGGTGCCTCTCAGAGTGGCATCGCCGATGTGTTGAGCGAGGGAGAAAATCGGATCGTTTCCATAGCGGCATTTCTTGCCGATGTCACTGGCAGGACCTATCCTGCACCTTTTGTATTTGATGATCCAATTTCGTCACTTGATCAAAATTTTGAAGAAGCAGTTGTTCAACGTCTTTGTGTCATTGCGTCCGAGAGACAAGTCGTCATATTCACCCATCGTCTATCACTTCTGGCGACAGTTCAGGACTATGCCAAAAAGTTTAGCATAAAGCCTGAAATAGTATGCATCCGTGAAGAACCGTGGGGAACTGGTGAACCAGGAAACACTCCTCTGCAAGCACAAAAACCACTACAGGCACTCAACACCTTGATCAACATAGAGCTTCCAAAAGCGAAGAAACTATTTAATGAAAGTGGATTTGATGGTTACAAATCAGAAGCAAAGGCTATCTGTAGTGAATTCAGAATTCTTCTCGAACGAATGGTTGAGTACGAGCTCATGTCAGATGTTGTCCAACGGTATAGGCGGGCAATAAATACGATGGGGAAAATTAGCAATCTGGCTAAGATATCAGAAGCAGATTGCAAATACTTTGATGGCCTGATGACAAAGTATTCGAGATATGAACATTCCCAACCAGCTGAGGTACCCGTCATGCTTCCAGAACCGGATGAGTTGGAGAAAGATTTTAATGGATTAAAACAGTGGCAAACAGAATTTAAAGATAGGCCGATAGCACCAGTTCCACAGGAGGCTTAATGAAAATCCTCCACACATCCGATTGGCATATCGGCCGCACTCTTTACGGCAGAAAACGCTACGAGGAGTTCGAAGCTTTTCTGACCTGGCTGGCTGAGACGATTCAGCAGAATGGAATTGACGCGCTGCTGGTGGCGGGTGATGTTTTTGACACCAGCGCTCCGAGCAATCGTGCCCAGGAGCTCTATTACCGTTTCCTATGCCGGGTGGCCGCCTCATCCTGTCGGCATGTTGTCGTCGTTGCGGGCAACCACGATTCTCCGTCCTTTCTCAATGCTCCCAAGGAGCTGCTCAAAGCCCTAGATGTCTACGTGGTCGGTAATAGCACTGATTCCCCGGAAGACGAAGTGCTGGTGCTCCGTAATGAGCAGGACGCTCCGGAATTGATTGTCTGCGCCGTGCCCTATCTCCGCGACAGGGATATCCGCGTGGCAGAAGCGGGGGAGAGCGTCGAGGACAAGGAGCGGAAATTGATTGCCGGCATCCGCACTCATTACGCCACCGTCGCCGCCTTGGCCGAACAGAAGGGCGAGGAACTCGGGGCCGATATTCCCATCGTTGGCACGGGGCATCTGTTCACCGCTGGTGGACAAACCGTCGATGGTGATGGCGTGCGCGAACTCTATGTCGGCTCCCTAGCTCATGTGACGGCCGGGATTTTTCCTGCCTGCTTCAACTATCTGGCGCTGGGGCACCTCCACGTCCCGCAAAAGGTGAACGGCTCCGAAACCATACGGTACAGCGGCTCTCCTCTGCCTATGGGGTTTGGAGAGGCAAAACAGCAGAAGAGCGTTTGCCAGATTGAATTCCACAGCACAGCTGCATCCGTACAACTGATCGACGTGCCGGTGTTTCAAAGGCTCGAGCGCATCAAGGGAGACTGGGACGGCATCTCAAACCGCATCCTCGAATTGTCGGCAACGGACTCCCAAGGCTGGCTCGAAGTCATTTACGACGGTATTGAGGTCATTGGCGACCTGCGTGAGCGCTTAGAGGCAGCGATTTCCGGCACCCAAATGGAAATTCTTCGGACAAAGAACAACCGCATCATCGACCGCGTGCTGGGACAAACCCATGAAGAGGAAACACTCGACGATCTGAACGAGGACGAGGTGTTCGAACGATGCCTCGCCGTTCATGAGGTGCCTGAAGACCAGCGGCCTGAACTGCTTCGGGCCTACCAGGAAACGGTCTCGTCTCTCTATGAAGACGATGCGCAGGCGGAATAGAGAGGCTGTCGATGAGAATACTGCAGGTACGCTTCAAGAATCTGAACTCACTGGTCGGCGAATGGCAAATCGACCTGATGCACCCGGCCTTCGCGTCTGACGGCATCTTCGCCATCACAGGCCCCACCGGCGCGGGGAAGACCACGATCCTCGATGCTATTTGCCTCGCCCTTTATGGGCGGACGCCTCGCTTGAACAAAGTCACCAAGAGCGGAAACGAAATCATGTCCCGCCAGACCGGCGAATGCTTTGCCGAGGTGACCTTCGAAACCCAGTCTGGTCGTTACCGCTGTCACTGGAGCCAACACCGGGCACGCAAGAAGCCGGATGGTGAACTCCAGGCCCCGAAACACGAAATTGCCAATGCCGACTCCGGCGAGATCTTCGAATCCAAGATCAGAGGTGTAGCCGACCAGATCGAGTCGGCGACCGGCATGGACTTTGATCGTTTCACCCGTTCCATGTTGCTGGCCCAGGGAGGCTTCGCTGCGTTTCTTCAGGCGGCACCGGATGATCGGGCTCCGATCCTGGAGCAGATAACGGGCACAGAGATCTACAGCCAGATATCCATCCGTGTCCATGAGCGCCAGCGCGAAGAGAGGGAAAAACTGAGCCTGCTTCTAGCTGAAACGGCAGGCATCGTGATTCTTGAGCCTGAGCAGGAACAAGAGATTGGGCAGGCACTCGAGACAAAGCGGAAGGAAGAGACAGACTTTGTCGCCAGGGCCACTGAAACCGGGAAGGCCATTACCTGGCTCACCACAATCGATGGGCTGAAGAAGGAAATCGTCAACCTGGCCGATGAAGCGAGCAAGCTGCAGGGCGATATCGAGGCGTTCAAACCGGATCGTGAAAAGCTGGGCCGGGCTTTGAGTGCCGCCTCACTGGACGGCGCATACGCAACGCTCACCGCCACCCGCAAACAGCAGGCGGGTGACAGTGCAGGCTTGAAAGCCGAGGAAGAGGCTCTTCCTGGACTGGAATCCTCCGCCCAGGAACAGGCCGAGGCGCTGAAATTGGCTGAGCAACAAACCGCTCTTGCCAAAGAAGAGCTGAAAGCGGCCGTGCCTACATTGCAGAAGGCTCGCTCCCTGGATCAGAAGCTTGCCGATCAGAAAAAGGCTGTTTCGGAAGGTGATGAGGGCTGCAAGAAGGGTGCGGCAAAGATTGATGCAGACAATAAAGTCCGGCTCGAAGAGCAGGAAAAACGATCCATGGCTCATGAGACGCTGGATATTGTGGACGACTACCTCAAGGAGCATGCACAGGATGAATGGCTGATCAGCGGTCTGGCTGGGGTTGAAGAACAGTTGAGCGGCCTGCTCTCCAAGCAAAATGAAATCGTTCAAAAAGAGGCTGCTCAAGAAACGGCCACGACGACTCTGGAACTGGCGACAAAGTCACTCGACGACTGTCAGAAACAATCCGGCATTCGGAAGCAGGAACTTGAGGACGCCTCAAAACAGCTTCAGCAGGGCAAGGATGTATTGAGCCAGTTGCTGGGAGATCGCTTGTTGCGGGAATACCGCACTGAGAAGGAAACCCTGCTGCGTGAAATGGCCTTCCTAGCCAAAATTGCGGAGCTTGAAGATCATCGGGTAAAACTGGAAGATGGCAAGCCCTGTCCACTTTGCGGCGCGACTGAACACCCCTTCGCGGAAGGGAATATCCCTGTCTCCGATGAAATCGAACAAAAGATCGACGCACTGGCCAGTCTGATCACCAAAGCCGAGGATCAGGAAGTCGCCATCAAGAAACTCGAAGACGCTGAAAGCCTGACCCGCAAAAACTTGACGGATGCTCAAAAGTTGGAGTCAGCAGCGGCTAATGACAAGAAGGCTGCCGAGAAGGCCCTTGCCGAGGTGAAGGACGGCCTGGTGAAACTCCGGGCTGATTTTGCCGAACGCAGGCAGGCTGTTACTACCAAACTCCAGCCGCTTGGTATTTCGGACACTCCTGAAACGAACATTTCATCACTGATCGAAACCCTCAGAGCGCGGCTGAAGGCATGGCAGGCCCAGGTCAAGAAAAAGGCGGACATCGAGAAGCAGATTGCCGACATCGACAGCGAGGTGAAGCGGCTGGATGCGGTTATTGAAACCCAAAGCACTGTCCTGGCCGAAAAGCTGGAGCGTCTGGATACCTTGAAAAAGGAACTCGCCGCCGGAAGTGATGAGCGTAATGCACTGTACGGCGACAAGAATCCTGACGATGAGGAGCGCCGTTTAAATAAGGCGATTTCTGATGCCGAAGGTGCCGAAAAGCAGGCCAGAGAACGGCACAATGAGCTCCAACAAAAATGGAATACCGCGAAGGCCCATGTTGAATCTCTGAAGAAACGCATCGACCTACGAGAACCGGAACTCAGAGGTCTTGAAACCGAATTCTCCGCAGCGCTCGCGCCCGTTGGTTTTTCAGATGAAGAACAGTTTTTGGCGGTCAGGCTTCCCTCTGAACGGAAGGCTGAGCTGGCGGCTACGGCCAAGGATATAGATGAGCGTCAAACAGATCTGAAAGCCAGACAAAAGGATCGGGAAACGCGTCTTGCTACGGAAATGGACCGCAAGGTCACCAGCAAGTCGCTGGAAGAGCTCGAACCCCAATTCAAAGAACAAGAGGATGCCCTGAAAGAGCTGCGGGACATCATCGCCGGTCTCATACACAAGCTAAGTGAAAATACCACTGCAAAAGAGCGGATAAAGGAAAAGCAGACAGCTATTGAAGCCCAGAAAAAAGAGTGCAGTCGGTGGGAAGACCTGCACGAATTGATCGGCTCCGCAGACGGCAAGAAGTACCGCAATTTTGCTCAGGGGCTGACCTTCGAAATGATGATTAGTCACGCCAACCGGCAACTGCAGAAAATGACCGACCGCTACTTGCTGGCTCGTGACGATGCACAGCCCTTGGAGCTCAACGTGGTCGACAACTATCAGGCTGGGGAAATTCGGTCCACAAAGAATCTTTCCGGCGGTGAGAGCTTTATCGTCAGCCTGTCCCTAGCGCTGGGATTGTCTCATATGGCCAGCAAGAATGTCCGGGTGGATTCGCTGTTTCTGGATGAAGGCTTCGGCACTCTGGACGAGGAAGCCCTCGACACCGCCCTGGAAACCCTCGCGGGCCTGCAGCAGGACGGCAAGGTGATCGGCGTCATTTCGCACGTGCCCGCCTTGAAGGAGCGGATCAGCACGCAGATCCAGGTAACGCCTCAAACCGGTGGCAGAAGCCAGATATCCGGGCCTGGATGCGGCAAGATACCAGCCACGGTATAACCAGTGTCAGCGGCCACCCATATGGCGCCATAAGGGTCACTGCTCCTCTGCTCGCTCAGCACAACCTGCCAGTAGGCTACCTTATTTTATTTCTATATCAATAAATCATTATCCTAAAAACGGCAGTTAAGGTCCGGCAAGCGCCGGAAAAGTCCCCGGCGGTGACCATGGTGGATCGCGTAATTTGGGCAACGATGTAGCTCACGAGGAGGTCCCAGGAGCTGGCATGGCGGCGGCGCAGATCTCGGCGACACTCTTCCCTGTCTACCCGGTAGACGATTTTCACGCAGCGTTTTCCCGGAAAACGGCGGCGTCTTCCCGGAAAACGCCTTCCATACCCCTTCTTTATCTTGCGTTCTGATTTTGGCTCGGTAGACGCCTTTTGGGGCGGTTTCGTCTACCCGGTAGACGATTTTCGGGAGGGGTGATGGGCCGAGCGTCTACCCGGTAGACGGTTTTTTTCGGTGCCGTTTTCTCGGAAGAAAGTTTTTTGGGGCGGATCGTCTACCGGGTAGACGACGGGGAGGATGTCGAGCAAGATTGGCAAGATGGTTTGTTTCCAACAAACTGCTAGAATTCGCTTCTGGCTCAGCGCCAAGGGGCGAGCGTCTCTTACAGGGGTGTTTTTGTGATGAAAGCGTCGTACATGGAATGGGGCATTGCCTGTTCTGCGGGCATGTGAAAGCCACCAGATCAACGCTGGTCAGGATGGGCTGTTCGTTGCTGGCCACAGAATAGTGTGAGCGCCGCGCAGTCTTCCGGGTAGACTTAGACGAACGAGAAGGCAAGCATGGATACAAAACCCGAAATGCAGCTGGACACGCCCGAAAAGCCATTTTTATTGACGCCCTCAGAGATCGACTCCCTACGGCAAGAGATGCGCGCTTCCAGCGAATGGGCGAAGAAAGAGTTGCGCCGTCGGATGGGAAAAGAGGTTCAAAATCTGGAGGCGGAAATGATGCCCTCGCCAGGGGGCAATGATAGACCCCCATTGATTGCCGATCGACTGACGAACTCCGAAATCGAGTCACTAAGGCAAGACGCGAAAGAGACGCACGAATACTGCCAAAAGCGCTTCGGAGATAAGCATGGTGAAGAAGGGCGAATCGTCTACCGGGTAGACGTTTTGCCAGCGGGATCGCCAACCGAGGGGGTGGCCGATTAACTTGTGGTCGGCAAGTCGGAACGTGCACCGGCTGCTTACTGTGGCAAGGAAGACCGCCACAGTATCATTGAGCAGAGGAGGGTAGAAACGACGGCCATGAAGATTATTTTCAATCCAATCAAGGCATGGAGACGCGCATCTAACTGTCGGCCACACGCAGAGCGCGGTACGATTGGCACGTGACCATCGTCTACCCGGTAGACGAAAATGAAAAAACTTAAAAACTATAACGCAAGATAAAGAAGGGGTATGGAAGGCGTTTTCCGGGAAGACGCCGCCGTTTTCCCGGAAAACGCTGCGTGAAAATCGTCTACCGGGTAGATGGTCCTCGTTTTTAACCCGATTTATCGCTATCCGAATTATTCCCAGACCCCCCGCCTTGTGGAGGAGGGTTCAGGCCTGGCACCTGGCGACGCAACTCGTCTGCCGAATAGACGAGTTGCGTGCATCTCGGCTAGCCCTGTCACAGTTGCGTGCAGGAGTCATCTACATAGTGAGGGGGTTTTGGAGAAGACTGCATGATGTCCAGTCTAGCAGCCGGAGTTAAGACTTTACAAAATTGTAATACATTGATTAATTTGTATTTTTTCAATCTTTCAGAAAATGGACGATTCATAAAAATCAATGAGTTGCGCGAATAATCCGACATAAGGCTGCTAGTCCAATTTATCAGTCAATACCCGCCGTTTTAAAAAAATCGCAACTTTGTCCATGAAATGTTTTTATGGACAGTTGCAATCAAAGTAATAATTTATGGGGTTTCCCATAAATATTATTAATGATATTGGTATTTGATAACAAGAAATAGGGGAAAAGTAGCACGATTTTCGATTTATCTCCCAAACCTCTGATCTATACCCCTGTACGTTCACAGCTGATCATGAGGCAACCCCATGTACCCCGAAACAGAAACCGTTCACCAAATCATCGCAGAGATCGCCAGCGCCTTGGGCTGCACCACCGATGCAGTGCCCGCGCAGATCGATGAGGCCAAGGCCTCCAGAGTTCTGGGGGTTAAGACCGCAACCCTCTGTAACTGGCGCTGTACTGGTCGCTACGCATTGCCCTATATCAAGGTGGGCAGGCTTGTTCGGTACCGTGTCGCCGATCTTGCCGCGTGGATGGTTAAACGTCGCATGGGCGCGGAGGGATGATCAAATGAGCATAAGATCCATGGCTTGGACTTGGAAGCTCCATCTCCCGGCCTCTACGAAATTGATATTGCTCGCTCTGGCCGACCACTCCGACGACGAGGGGTTTTGCTGGCCGGGAATAGTGGGGATCGCTGAAAAATGCAATTTGTCGGACAGGAGCGTACAACGGCATATTCAAAATCTGATAACGCGAGGTCTGCTCCGGGTGCAGGAAAGATTTCGTCCAGATGGCTCACGGGCCTCAAATCTGTATCATCTCCAGGTGTCATGGGGTGGTGACACGGTTGACAGGGGGGTGGTGACACAGAGTCACCAGGTGGTGATGCGAGTGTCACCGCTTGAATCGTCAAGGAATCACCAAAAGGAAACATCAGGAGAATCGTCGCGCGAAACGTCACACGCGCGCGTAATATCGGATGCTCTGTCTCTAGGGAGGTTGGGCACCAAGATCCCAACCCGTGAAGGCGCTTTGTGCGCAAAATTAAGCGAACTTGGCGTCCGTGCGGCTCCTTATATGCTTGTCGTGCAGGAGATGTGCGCCCGTCATTCTGACGAGCACATCCTGGCTGCTACGGAGATCGCCTTGGAGAAGAAAGGCAGCGGCATCCATATCGGCTACATCGCCGCGATGCTAAAAGATCCTGGGAAATCTTCAGGAGAAAGCGTAAAGCAGAAGCACACAGATGATCCGTCCAATCGCTCGCGTTTGCCACGCCATGCTGTTGGACAATCAAACCTTATCCGTTTGTAGGAGACCGGCGGTCGAGCTCCGCCTGGGCAAAAAACGCGCTGGCCAGCTACAAAATCTCATTGGCACGTCGAAGCTCTTTGACTTCCCGTTCCAACTCCTGGTGCTTGACGTCAATTATCTTGTCCAACGGACAAGGTAATTGTCGCTGAGCAGACATCTTACCATTCTACCAAACGTGAGCCTTCAGCAGGGTTTTTCGAAGTGCCCCATGGTGGACGAGCAGGGTGTCATCCCATACATGGCGCCGGTTTGCCCGGAGTGCGCGGCGGAGCATGCCTCGGGATGGAGCTGTAAGAGGCTGAAATCAGCATCCAACATTACTCGCGTTACCCCGCAAAGGGCGACTATCGCCTAGGGGGCGGAATGTGTCCACTCCTAAAAATCGTCTGCAGAGTAGAGAGAGGTTGGATATAGGTTGGACGAGAAATATGAAGGCACTTAGGATGTTGCCCTAAGTGCCTGTTTTACTTGGTGGGTTGTGAGGGGATCGAACCCACGACCCGCTGATTAAGAGTCAGCTGCTCTACCAACTGAGCT
>DAHVKW010000005.1 GCA_027320695.1 Actinomycetota bacterium
TGCTATTCAGCCATCGGTAATACCGTCCAAATGAAGGAATTGACGAGCTTGCGATTGTAACGCTGAACGGCGTACTCTCGATGAGCTTTTTCTCGGCGAGATTTTTAGGCGCGACGATTTCTGCTACCGCCGACGACAGCTCCGGTCCGCCTATTACGATGGGTCCGCTGTTCAATCCGATGAGGTGCTGTTGGATCTGGGTCGCCGCATTTCCGAGTTCGCCGACTACTAGGGGTTCAGTGAGTCCCTTGTCGACGGCCGATTTAAGGATATTTGCCGGAATCTGGGCTAAAACAGGATTCGAAGTTTTAGCCGACGTGACGATCAAATCGCTCACCGCAGATCTGACGGATGGATTCTTGAGAGCAGTAGCAGTATATGTCGATGCCTGTCCCGAGAGCTGAATACTCTGCCGAATCGCAACCGAGGTCAAACAGACCCAAGCGAAGACCAGACCAATTACCAAGAGAGTCCCGGCAACTCTTTGCCTTAAAAACTTCAAAGTGCAAGACTCCCTCGGAAGGTCTTGAAGCTATCTCACGCTCAACGATATCATATTTACTGGAAATCCTGAACTGTCAATGCGGATCTATCGGTGGTATTCGGTTTCTAGGAGGCGATGCGAGGCTACTTCTTCACGAGCTTTCTGGCGATCACCTTTAATGAAAGCGTTTCATCGGCTCCCTCGAAGATCGAGAGGACCCTTGCATCCACGAAGAATCTGCTTACCGAAAATTCTTCCGCATATCCCATGCCGCCGTGTATCTGCATTGCCTCCCGCGTGACCCACTCGGCAGCCCGGCAAACATAGGCCTTGATCATCGAAGCCTCAAGAGAACCCTCGCCCTTTGCCATTAAATTAGCCACGTGGTAGGCAAATTGTCGCGATACCTGAATCATGGCGGCCATTCGTCCTAATTTGGCTTGCGTGAGCTGGTATTCGATGATTGGCTGTCCAAACACCTTTCGATTGTTGGCATAATCGACAGCTGCTTCATATGCGGCCTGCATCACTCCAACGGCTCGGGCTGCCGTTTGGATTCTCCCATTCTCGAAGCCCTCCATCTGAAAATAGAAGCCTTTGCCGAGCCCATCGTCGAGGCCAACCAATGCGTCGGAAGGAATCCACCAGTTCTCAAACGAGATCTCATACGAGTGCATTCCGCGGTAACCGATTGTTTCAATCGGCCGACCTTCCATCCGTCCGGTTGTTCCAGACGGGCGAGAGTCCTGGTTGAAGAGAAAGCCTTTTCCGTCGCCTCGAGGTTTTTCGACTATGAAGAGTGAAAGCCCACGGTGCGCCTTGGAGCGGTCTGGATCGGTTCTTGCAAGAAGCATGAGCACATCCGCGCGGGCAGCGAATGTACACCAGGTCTTAACTCCATTTACAAGCCATCCATCTTCCGTTCTTGTCGCCGAGGTGGTTATGCTTGCTACGTCGGACCCGTAGTCTGGTTCTGTGACTGCTACAGCGGCGAGAACTTCGGCCGTTGCGAGCTTTGGCAGCCAGTAGTTCTTTTGATCTGGTGTGCCACCGCGCATTAGGGCTCGCGCGAGAATCTCCGGCCGGGTGATCAATGAGCCACCGGCGCCAAGTGACGCCCTGGAAAGCTCTTCGGTCGCGATGATCATTGCAGTGTAATTGTGTCCTTCGCCAGCCGCAAAACCGCCAAACTCTTCTGGTATGGATAGACCGAAGGCACCCATGTCCGCAAGTCCGGAAATTATATCCTCGGGGATATCCAGATTCTCCCGGTGGATTTGATCCGCTCGAGGAACGATTTTGTCATTAGCAAAACGGCGAAAAGCATCTCGGACCATTTCAAACTCAGGATCCAGATGCAGCGGGCCTGATTCGGTCGCCACCGAGGCCACAAAATCCGGGTTCCGGTATTTGGTGGCGAAGGCGCGCAGCTCATCCATGGCCCCTGCTTCCACGTCCCACTCCAATTCTCTTGCGAATGTTTTGGATGCGAGATCGTGGACAACATCTGCGATGAAGACGCACACTAGCTTGCCTTCGATTTTCCCCTTGGCGCCATAGTCGAGTACTGCGCGGGAGGACTCTACTCCCGAAGCGATATGCGCAAGGTCGTAGGCTAAAACCTGTTGCTGGTCTGGGTCGCCATTAGCTGAAAGCCGTAGGATTGCCTTGTCGACAATGTGCTTAGCTTTTTCAACAACCTCTGCTGCGTATTGGATATCTGGCTCGAACATAGACCAAGATTATACCTTTGATTCTCTTCCTGGCTAATTGGCACCATGTATGGCGGCCAAAGAGCGTTACTTTGGCACTCGGGCGATGGTTGTAACCAGGGGCGGCAACATGACCGGTTCATCCGTAACGAGAACCTCTGTCATAGCTTCCAAATATCTGGATTCCGGGGTATCGCCTAGTCCGATTGGCGCTTCCGCCCAGCAGTCTGTCATTTCAAATCCAAGTTGCCGTATAATTCGAGGAACCATAATCCCGATATCTGGATGTCTCATAGTGCCGTTCAAGGTGCTCATCGCGGATTCGCCGATGCGCCCGGCGGAAGTGACCGCCTCCTGGATCACAATCCAACCGTTGTCTTTTACGACGCTGGCCATCCGCTGGATCACGACTATAGGATCGACAACCTGCAGGAGCAGGAATCTGCAGAATGCCAGGTCGACTTTCTCGGGTAGCATCATTTCTTCTGCCGCCTGGGTAAGTGCTATAACTTGGGTTTCACGGGCCGCAATCTCAGCTACCTGGTCGCGGCGTTTCGGATCGATATCGACCGCGAAGACTCTACCCGATGGCCCAACTATTTTTCCCAGAGCAACGCTGACGTCCCCGCCACCCGCTCCGACATCTACGCACGTCCAACCCGCAGCGATTTCCAGTCGCTCTGTCGCAGTCTCGAGAGGTCTGCGATAAACATCGTCTCTTAGCTCAATAGCCATACGGTTCGCCATAACTTTACGCTAGTGTGGTAACCCGTGAATGCGACAATGTTACTTTGTGATTCTGCGTTGGTTGCAGAAGGAAAGCTGTTCATTTTGGGCGGCGGATGGTCCGTAATCGGGCCGCAGCCTACTCCAATGGCAATAGCTTTGAAGTTGGATGTGGCCTGGACGGAGCTCGAGGATGCGCACCACTGGGAGATGTTTCTTGAAGACGCCGACGGCAAGGAAGTCATCTTTGATACTCCCGAGGGGCCAAGGCCTGTCGAGGTAAGAGGCGACTTTCAAGTTGGTCGTCCGCAAGGGGCGATAGAGGGTGCCCCGGTGTCAGTCAATCTCGCAATCAATATTGGCCCTCTTCCATTTACGCCGGGCCAACGATTCAACTGGAAATTGGTTATTGACGGCCAGGCAAAGGAAGAATGGGTGCTCTCATTTTCGACTAGATCATTGGAAGAGCCTGGCTTTGGTCAGATTCCGGGAGTTCAACAATCATGACAATTTACGACAGACCCTTTGGGGCGTACCTTGAGGATTTCCACCCTGGTGACATATTTCGTCACTGGCCTGGGAAGACGATAACTGAGGCGGACGATCATCTCTTTTGCATGATCACCATGAATCATCATCCATTGCACACAAACGTTTATTTTGCTGAGCACGAGTCCGTCCAGAAGAAAAATGTTGTCGTGGGAAACCTTGTCTACTCCCTGGTGCTTGGTATGAGCGTTCCGGACATTAGCGGTGCGGCAATCGCCAACCTTGAGGTGGAGTCCCTGAAACATCTGCACCCCACTTTCCACGGCGACACCATTTATGCCGAGACCAGAGTCCTGGAGGTTTCTGAATCCAAGTCGAAGCAAGATCGCGGAATCGTGTCCGTGGAGACAAAGGGATTCAACCAGGATGGGCTTGAAGTTTGCTATTTCAAGCGGAAGGTGATGGTTTGGAAGAGAGAATTTGCACCTGCCCGCCAACGTCCGTACACTGATGCCAACTGGAGTTAAAGATTTCGGTCGCGCCTTGAAATTGGTGTTGCCAAACTCGGTCACTGGCGATGCCAAGTATTTTTTATAGTTGGCATCCGATGACTTTACTCCTTGCTGGGAAAATTCTTTGCCGCAGTGGCTCTTTTTGCGGCTGAGGTTGCCGGTGTGATTAACTTGCAGCTCCTGCTGATGCACGCCGAAGTCTTGTTCGAGTAGGTGGATTATGGGTTCCGTGGATATTTGGCTATGGTAGTGGGTACTCATGGCGAGACTTAAATTTTTTGGAGTCAGAGGGTCGCACCCGACTCCAGGGAAAGATAACTCGAAATTTGGCGGAAACACGTCCTGCGCGGTGCTTTATTCTGACGCCGACGTCGCAGGAGAGTTTCCGATAATCCTGGATCTGGGAACTGGTTTGACCTGTTTCGCTGACAGCCAGCCTCTAGATGGTTCGTTTCACGGTATAGCCTTGCTCACTCATCTTCATTTCGATCACATTCAAGGTCTTCCGTTTTTTACGCCCATCGACCGGCAGAATGCTCGGCTAGTCATTTACGGACCGAATGAGGATGGGGTCTCGTTGGCCGACAGCCTGAATACATTGATTGGCCCTCCGTTTTTCCCCGTAACGCTGGCAGATTTGAGGGGCGACATTGTCGTCGAGAGCATCCTGGTCGAAGAAATCAAACTTGATCAGCCAGGGAGTCCGACAATCTATTCTCGCGCGGTGGATCACACTAACGCGACTTTCGGTTTCAGGATTCAAGTTGACGATAGGGTGATCGCGTATGTACCTGATCATCAGGCGCCGCTGGATAACGCAACGGTAAGCGATTCAGTCTTGGAGCTTTGCCGTGACGCCGACCTTTTGATCCATGACGCACAGTACACCAGGAAAGAATTCAGCGGGAAGCCGCATTGGGGCCATTCGACCTACGACTTCGCATTATCAGTGGCTACCAAGTCGAATGCCAAGACGTTAGCCTTTTTTCATCACGACCCACGACGGTCAGACATTGAGCTGGGGGAGATAGAGGAGAGCTATCGAAATTCTTCGTCGCCAGCCGGCCTACGCATCTTTGCAGCCCGTGAAGGCAAAACTCTGGAAATCTAATAGTTTTGGATAAAAGAGTAAAATTTCTAGGTTGAGGTCGATGGGTGGAAAACGAATTCAGCGTCGAAGATTACAAAAAGGCTGTTGGATCATTTGTTACAGGTATTACGGTTGTCACCGCAGTATCCGGAGAAGGTCCAGTTGGCTTCACCTGCCAAAGTTTCACGTCGCTTTCACTGGATCCCCCCACGATATTAATTTCGGTGGCGCAGACCTCCAGAACATTCTCCACAATTGCTTTGCATAAAAAGTTTTGTGTGAACATCCTTGCTGCAGGGTCGGCTCGTCTTGCTCGCGATTTCGCATTCATGGACCCCAGCATTCGTTTTTCAGCCCATTCCTGGATTTCAAGCGCTGAAGGCAACCCAATCCTGGGAGCAGCGATGAGCTGGCTTGACTGTGAACTGGTTCAGTCGGTTGAAGTCGAGGATCACCTTATTGCAATAGGAAGAGTCATATCTGTCGGGTTATCAAACGATAACCTGGAGCCGCTCACCTATTTCAAGGGTTTGTTCGGCGAATTTGTTCAGCTTCAGAATCTCTAACAGGTAGCAATTTCCTTTCCTGCCCCTCTGGCGGGATTGTCAACTCGGGAAAGAGGCTGCCGCCACGGGTGGTCAAAAGCTGCTCAATAGACAGTTCTTCACCTAAATCGCCGGCGGTCGGAAGTATTTGAGATGGTCTAAGGAAGGCCCAATAACCCCGTTTGCTCCGGGCGCCAGCTAGAGACTTCGAGGATGCCGGCAGGTGCGCCTTGCTCTATCCTTGTAAGATCTCTGCGGAGACTGTCAGTTTGCGCAACTGGATGAGGTTTAATATGGCGAAAATATACGAATCTGATCGGATAGCAGATGTAATGATCGTGGAACCGCAATCGTTTTCGGACGAACGAGGGCGTTTTCTTGAAAGCTACCGGAGGTCGTGGTTTCCGCTAGGTCGTGAAATGGTCCAGTCGTCTAGATCGGATAAGACGGCAGGTTCGCTGGTCGGATTGCACTACCACTTCCACCAAGCTGACTACTGGTATGTGGTGAGCGGCAGAGCGCAAGTAGTTCTTCATGATTTGCGCCTGGGATCAACTACCGAGGGTAAAACTCTGGAGATGGAGGCAGGGGATAACAGTGGAATTGGAATATTCATTCCCCCCGGTGTTGCACATGGCTTTGCGGCTATAACCGATATGACCCTAACTTATCTCGTAGACAGCTACTACAATCCATCGGATGAGCTTGGAGTGGCTTGGAATGATCCCGAAATTGGTGCAAACTGGATCGTGGAGTCTCCCGTATATTCACAACGTGACGCAGACAATCCTTTAAGAAAAGATATCGCAGAGTATTTTCTGCCACGTGCAGTAATGCGAACCTGATCAGATACCATTTAATGCGAGGATTAATTAGGAGCGACTTAGCGTCTTCTAGGAGAATTCTTACTAACTGCCAAATATTGTGAATAACGGGGCCTTATTGTTGTACTTGCTCTAGCGACGCTAAGTCCGGAGGTAAGAGTTGGCTTTATTAGTTTTGGCATTTTTTGCGCTAATCATTTTAAGCTTTCTTGGAGCGAAATTCTCTTCTAAAGTTCGATCTGAAAGAAAATCCATTGCAAGCTTCCATGAGCAGATGGGTCAGCTGTCTGGTGTGGTCAAGCCGGAGAGCCGCGCGGCAGATGCCAGTTCTCTAACGAATAACGAACTGTTTGCCCCTGCTCCGTCTCACGTTAGAGTGCTAGGGAAAGCCAACACTTCCAAATCTGCAGGCACTGGCAAGAGACGCAGCTACAGGGTAGGAGCGGCCAATGCTGGCAACGGGCATGGTAGCCGATCGCCGGCACGCCGTGGAACGGCTAGCTCTTCGTCCGGTCAAGCAAGACCGGAGTTGATTCTAAGCACAGAATCCAAAGCTTCGCTTCATGAACTCAATACTGCAAAGAATGATGTCGCTTCCCAGGTTGATTCTGGTATCGAAGGGGCTTTGCCTGCGCGGCGGACTCGGCTTAGCTCAAGCGCTCGGTCAGCTGGATCCGTAATGCACACTGAGGTCCTGCACTTTGACGATAACGGCCTGGACGTTTCCGGCGAGAAAGTGGTCTTAGGTCCTGCTTTGGGATCTCGGAGGTTGAACGCCAAGATTCTAGCGGTTGCCTCAGTCGTGACACTCGTGGGACTTGGCATGGTAGTAGTCGCTCTTAATGCCACTCGTGCCTCGAACTCAACAAGCAGGAGCTCGATTGTCACTGCTGTCCAGCATCCTACGGGCCAATCCAAGTCTGTTACAGCGACAACTGAGCCTCTCTCGTCTCGGCCCGGGCCATTGACGCCTACATCGGCTGACAGTACCGGCGCTACCTATTTCCTCAGTTCGTTACCAATTACATTGGCCGTAAATGCATCAGCCCCGGCCTGGCTGGAGGAATCTGTGTCGCCTGGTTCGAAGATCTTGTGGCAAGGCATAGTCCCTGCCGGAGGGAGCAAGACTTTGATCCTGAATAGTTCCATGTGGATCCGCACGGGAAATGTTGGAGTTCTCACAATGGTTGCCAATGGACAGCCAGTGAGTTTCTCCGCGGCTCCAGGGGTGTATGAGTTCACTTTCAGGCAGGGAGTCAAGGCGTAGCGCGTTTGGCGGCAGCTTGCCGTTTCTGGCAGTCACCGATGCACGCATTTAGGGAAATTTCAATCTTTGCCTGGTTTCTGCATGTGACGGATCATCGATTCGGTGGTGTGCGCTGGAAACGCAAAGGCCAGATCCAGCTTGCCGGATTTATTTTCTCTGCGTGACCGGGAGATCCTCCGTCGGCTTCCAGTTCCTGCAGTCAGATCGTTTCATACTTTGCCATCGTCAACCGAGAGTGCATTCAGTTGGCTTTTTTCACGGGTTGGCCGCCGGCGAATCATGGAGTTTCCTGTCAACGAGGCGTCGATTCTCGGAGCTTTGGCCCAAGCGCTAGGCGAGGCCTAGCGCTGAGAGCAAATACGCGTAGACGAACGCCTCGTCGCGCCATGCGTCATACCTGCCGGAGGGGCCCTGGTGGCCGGCTCCCATCTCAGTTTTGAGGATCACCCTCGGATTGATCGTTTTTACCCTTAGCCTTTGCACCCATTTAGCCGGTTCCCAGTAGGAAACTCTGGGGTCGTTCAGGCCAGCGGTTACCAACATGAAGGGATATTGGGTTTGAGCTACGTTTTCGTAGGGAGTGTACGATTTCATTAATTCATAAATGGATTCATCCGTCACCGGGTTACCCCATTCTTCCCACTCGAATGTGGTTAGGGGCAGGGAAGGATCAAGTATGGTGGTCAAACAGTCCACAAAGGGAACCTCGGCCACGATCACTTTATACAGCTCCGGTGCCATATTTGCTATCGCACCCATAAGCATTCCGCCGGCGCTTCCGCCTCTTGCCGCAATTTTTGACCGGTCAGCCCATCCGGATTCGATCAAGGTCTGCGTGCAATCTATAAAGTCAGTGAAGGTGTGGGTTTTACGATCAAGCTTTCCGTCCATATACCAGGCCCTTCCCATTTCGCCTCCTCCGCGTACATGGGCAAAGGCGAATAGCATTCCCCGGTCCAAAAGACTCAAGCGCGCCGAGGAAAATGCCGGATCAATGGAATGTTCGTATGAACCGTAGCCGTAAATGAGCGCGGGATAACCAATTTCGCTTGCCTGCAAGTCAGACCTGCACACAACAGATATTGGTATCTTGGTTCCATCTCTGGCGTCAGCCCAAACTCTGAAAGTCTTGTAACGAGTTTGGTCGAAGTTACCCAAGACTTCGCTTTGCTTAAGAAGAGTTGACTGTCTGGTTTCCAGGTCGATTTCAAATACTGACCTCGGGGTAATCATAGAGGCGTATTCGTAGCGCAGAATCTTCGACTCAAATTCCTCATTCTCGCCAATATCGATAGTTGAGACCTCTTCGCTCTTTTCGACCTCGAAAATATTCTTTGACCTTAGATCGACAACACGCAGGCGAGTTGTGGCAAGGTGCCTTTCCTGTATAGCCATAAAGTCGGCAAATACTTCGATGTCCAACAGCCGGACGGCCTCGGATGTTTCCAGGTACGGCTCCCATTTAAGGTGGTCGTTCACGCCTTCTTCAACCACCATCAGGCTGAAGTCCGGATTATCTCGGTTTGAAACGACAAAAAACCGGTCCTTCCAGTGCTCGATCGAATATTCGAGATCCTTCACTCGCTCGCTAAAGGGCACTGGCCGCGTCAGCGGAGCTGCGGCATCTATCGTAAATATTTGCGTCGTCGTCTTTGAGGCCGACTCTATTGCAATGAATTTGTCGTCCTTTGTGGTTCCAATGCCAACGAAGTAGCCCGCGTCATCCTCCTGAAAGACCAATTCGCTTTGACCGGATTGAAGATCGAGGCGCCAAACCTGATAGGGGCGCATTTGGCGGTCAGTCTTTGTGTAAAAGACCGACAGGGAATCGAGTGACCACGCAAGGCCGTAGTAGCACTCTTCGAGTTGAGCTTTAATATAGCTCGGGCTCGCAATGCTACGGACAGTGAGTTTATAAAGCTCGGATCCGTCTGTGTCGGACAGAATGGCAGCGAGCTCCTCGCTTGGCGACACGGCAAGCCCGCCAAGGGCGAAGAAGGAATGTCCGAAGGCCTCGTCGTTTTCGTCAACAAGAATTTCTTCTGTTTCGGACCCGATGCGCTTTCTTGCATGCATTGGATACTGAAGGCCTTCTTGTGTTTTCGCGAAATAGTTGTAGTTGCCTTTGCGCACTGGCACAGACAGGTCTGTTTCCTTGATCCTGCCCTTGATCTCCAAGAAGAGCTGATCTTCGAGGCCTTCGAGGCCGGAAGTTACGCGTTTTGTGTATTCGTTTTCTCTGTTGAGCAGGTCTATTGTTTCTGGCGAATCCCTGTCTCTGAGCCAATAGTATTCGTCAACTCTGTCGTCTTGAAAATGGGTGAGAGCTTTTGGCGTCTCCCTGGCGCGTGGGGGTATTCCCGCATTTTTGAAGAAGTTTTCTAACGCTGTCATTCCCGTCAAGGCTAGTGGGATATTCGGTGAGTTTTGGGGGGATCCGATACCTCTGGGCGTGGCATATGCAAAAAAAATCGCAGAGTTACTACTATCTGGATAGGGATAATTGTTGGCGCTGCCTAGAATGTTAATATTCGAATCATTCAGCAAGGTGTTCTACGTAGGTTCTGAAGGCGGATCGATTATGTCTACAGCTGATCTAGATCTTGGTAAATATCAACTCGGTTGGGCTGATGTCGAAGACTATGTCTTCAAACCGAAGAAGGGACTCAACCAAGAGATTGTAAAAGAAATGTCCTGGATGAAGGGCGAGCCTGAGTGGATGAGAGAGTTCAGGCTGCGCTCTCTGCGTTACTTTGAGAAGAAACCTATGCTCCCATGGTTCGCAGTGAACATGCCAGACATCGATTTTAACGACATTTTTTACTACATCAAGCCAACTGAGAAGCAGGTTAGTTCTTGGGATCAATTGCCGGAGTCGGTAAAGCGGACCTATGAAAAGCTGGGAATTCCTGAGGCGGAACGCAAATATCTCTCTGGAGTGACAGCACAGTATGAGTCAGAGGTGGTCTATCACAAGAACAGGGAAGACCTCGAGGCGCAAGGTGTCATATTTACTGACATGGACACCGCTCTCAGGGAGTATCCAGAAATAGTGCGTGCCTATTTCGGGACGATTATTCCTCCCAACGACAACAAGTTCGCTGCCCTCAATAGTGCCGTCTGGTCCGGCGGATCATTTATTTACGTCCCGCCAGGCGTCAAGGTCGAGATGCCATTGCAGGCGTACTTTAGAATCAATGCAGAGAACATGGGTCAGTTCGAGCGGACGTTGATCATCGCCGATGAGGGATCCCAGGTGCATTACATCGAAGGTTGTTCCGCGCCGGTGTACTCGACGGACTCGTTGCACTCTGCCGTTGTCGAACTAATTGCCAAGCCAGGCGCCAGAATCACCTACACCACGATTCAGAACTGGTCCAATAACGTGTACAACCTCGTGACCAAGAGGGCCCGCGCCGAGGCAGAGGCCCGAGTGGAATGGATTGACGGCAACATTGGATCGCGATTGACTATGAAGTACCCTGCGGTTTACCTGGTCGGCCCCAAAGCGACAGGGGAAGTGCTATCCGTCGCATATGCGGGAAACGGACAACATCAGGATGCGGGAGCCAAAATGGTCCATGCCGCCCCTGAGACAAGTTCAACCATCATTTCAAAGTCAATATCCAAAGATGGCGGCACATCCACCTATCGTGGTTTAGTCCACGTCGACGAAGGAGCAAAGGGCTCGAAGAGTTTTGTCCGATGCGACGCTCTGCTGCTGGACGACTTCTCAATCTCTGAGACCAAGCCATATATGGAAGTCAATGAGCGTGATGCCCAGATCGGACATGAGGCGACTGTCTCAAAGATTGGCAACGATCAGCTATTCTACCTGATGTCTCGTGGTCTTTCGGAATCTCAGGCGATGAGCCTGATAGTGAACGGATTCATTGAGCCGGTAACCAGGACGCTTCCTATGGAATACGCGGTCGAGTGGAGCAGGCTGATCGAGCTGCAAATGGATGGGTCTGTAGGCTAATTTGGCGGGAAAATAAACGTTATCCCGGCAAACGGAAAATCTCCCTGTTTAGGCGGGGAGTTTTTTCCATCCGTCGATTACATCCATATCGCCAAAGCACTGCAGTATTTCCGAGGGGATTCGCCCCCAGCTCCAAAGATACAATTCCGAGGCCGTTGCTTTGATGGCGGCGTCGGCCTTCTGGTGGCCATTCTCGACGGTCATCACTCCGTCATTCAGATTTACGGTCCATTCTGCGCTGATATCAGTCGCATGGAGGTGCAAGGAGCCAGGCAATGAGCCGGTCAATGTCTTTCTCCCGCCGATGGTGACCTCAAGCCTTTCCTCGATGCCATCCTTGGCAAATTCGGGAGTGTAGCCAAAGGGTATGGATTCCGCCGGCAGAGATTTTATGGCGCTCACGCTTGGTATTCCCATATGGGCAAGCTCGGCGTCAAACCTGTGGATTGCAACTTCATGAGCCTGACGCCGAATCATCCAGTCGAGCGTCATATTCTTGCCTGTCCAGTTCCAAGCCGGATAGTCGGGAGGATGCGTTTGAAATATCTGATAAAGCTTTTCCCAGCCAGTATTGTACCAGCTCAAAATTTCTGAAGATTCGGTCGGAAGGCTGACTTCATAGCCTGTTGGATCGATATCCGAACCTATTCGAAAAACTGCCCTTCTGTGTACCGACCCCAGATGTTCAATGAGATCCTGGACGGTCCAACCAGGGCAGCTGGGAACGGCGTGATCAAGCACGGCTGCACACTGGACGGCAAACTTCTGGCACTCTTGTTCAAAGCGGCTTACTAACTCGTTACTCTCCATTACACAGAGTCTTGCAAATATTTTGACTGCTAGCCATAGGTTCTTCCAAAAAACTCAACTTTCTTTCTGCTGCACGACGGGCTTCAGGGGGTGACCGCAGCTGGCCGGTATTTAGATTTCGGTTTCAGAGATATCGATTAGCAGATCGAATCCGAAGGTTGCGCCCTTCGACAGTCCAGCACTTGTTACCCATGCGCTGCCCCCGTGAGCTTTGACTATGGATGCGACGAGAGAGAGTCCAAGTCCCGTTCCTCCGGAATCCCTGGATCGTGAGGATTCGGTTCTGTAAAATCTCTCGAACACGTTTCTCAGCGTGGATCTTTCGATCCCAGGTCCAAAATCAGTGAGGGCAAAGCGTACGATTTCGAATTTGCCATCAGAGGGCACTTTAAATCCATCCTCGTCGGCTCGGACGATCTCAAGGCCGTCGAACTGCTCCAGCTGGTCTGATTCAATATGACGAAGGGACACTTTCGCTGGACTGCACTCCGGAGTGTGAAATCTCAAGTTTGAGAAAAGGTTCGCAATTACCTGGATGAAGCGGTTCTTGTCTCCGATTATCCAAAGGTCGTCTTCCACGTCTGAATCAATTTCTCTGCAGGGTTCCACGGTTTTTATGTCTTGGGTCAGGTCGTTTGCCAGTTCGGACAGGTCAACCGGAAGTTTCTCGACCGGCCTATTTTGGTCGAGTCTGGCCAGCAGGAGCAGGTCTTCCACTAGGCTCCCCATCCGGATCGACTCCGATTCGATGCGTTCCATAGCACGGTTGGTCTCGGATTTATCCAGCATCCCTGACCTCTGCCTCACTAGTTCCGCATAGCCTCGGATCGATGTGAGCGGAGTCCGCAATTCATGGGATGCATCAGCGACAAAGCGGCGCAACTTCGCTTCGGACTGGCCTCTGCGCTCGAGCGCGGTGATCAGCTGGCTGAGCATATAATTAAGCGCTCTTGCGAGTCTGGCAACCTCAGATGCCTGATTGTTGTTTGTTTCAACTCTTGCCGATAGGTTGCCCTCTGAGATTTCGTTCGCGGTATCTACCATTTTGCCCAGCGGTCTTAAGCCGAGGCTAACCAGATAGGTGCCCAATGCAGCCAACACCATAAGAACCGACAAAGATACTAGGAATTCTATGATGACAAGGCGCTTCAGCGTACTCATCATGCCAGTGAGTGGTATCGCTAAAACCGTGACCGAGCCTGTCGTATCGTTTTTGGTTGCCAGCACTCGATAGCGGAGACTTGGGTTGCTCGTGCTGTCCACATTAAAGGGTCTGCCTAAAGCTATTGAGGAAGACTTGCTGTTGATAGTGGGCAAATTGGGGGGAGATCCAGCCTGCGATGGATTTTGCACGAAGGCCGCAACAAAGGTTGATCCATTTTCCGTGACAAGTTCGCCATAGCTGCCAAATGGCACGAAGGCAAATTCGGACTGGCTGACATTTTCTCCGAGGCTCGCTCTAGCCAGTGAGCGAGACGCCGGGGTGATCGAAGCACTTAGCTGCTGGTCCAGTTTTGTGATTAGAAATGATCGCAGGGCGGAATAAGTTGCGATGTCGGCGATCACGATCCCGATGAACAGCAACGACGTCACTGAAATGACTAGCCTCGCCTTGAGCGACAAGCGACTCCAACTCACGGCACTAACCTGCTTTAGGACCCGTTTGGCTCCTTAGCGAGTAACCTACACCTCTTATTGTCTTAATCAAGGGTGCATCTTCCGAGGTGCCAATTTTCTTTCTCAGGTATGAGATGTACGTTTCTACGATGTTTGCGTCTCCGCCGAAGTCGTATTCCCAGACGTGATCCAGAATCTGAGCCTTCGATACAACTCTCCTTGCATTCAACATAAGAAATCTCAAGAGGCGGAATTCAGTCGCAGTAAGTTCTATGACATTTCCGTCCCTGTAGACTTCTCTCGTCTCTTCGTCGAGTTCCAAATCTTCAAATACCAGCCGGGATGACACTGACTTGTCCCCCCGCGTTCGTCTCAAGACTGCTGCGGTCCTGGCTGAAAGCTCTTCCAAACTGAAGGGTTTGGTGACGTAGTCGTCGCCTCCGATTCCCAGGCCTCTTACCTTGTCTTCCGTAGAATCTTTGGCGGTTAGGAAAATGATAGGAACCTGTTGATTTTCCTGGCGAAGCCTGCGTGCCACTTCGTATCCGTCAAGATCTGGCATCATTATGTCCAAAATCAGAAGGTCTGGATGAAACTGGCTCACTTTTTCGATGGCCTCGCGGCCAGAATGCGCCTGTTCCATCTGGTAGCCCTCATATCGAAGGGCCATGGTGACGAGTTCGGTTATCGGCGTTTCGTCATCTACAACTAATACCCTGCCAACTGTGGGCTTGGACTGCAACGACTGCATCTAATGCCTTCCCCTGGTGAGCGGATCAAAGCTTATGTAATACATTACGCGGTTGGTGCACTGCCCAGGGTTACAATCGCAGATCCGCTGCCGTTGCTATTTGTCCAATATATGGTTACCCTGTCACCAGGCTTCTTTTGTTGAATGGCCGTGACAAGCTGTGATGCGGAACTGATTGTGGTGTTGTCAACTTTGGTGATTACTGAGCCGGCCGTTAGGCCAGTTCCACCAGCCGGTGAACCCGGTACTACGTCGACAATCAGAGCACCATTGAGACTTGAGGGTAAGCCCAACTGCGCCGCAATCTGCGGAGTCAAGTTTTCAATGCTGACGCCCAAGAATGCCTTGCCACCCGTTGCTGGAGTTGTTCCAGAGTTTGGGTGAGCTTCTATCTGCTTCACTGCCGGCAGAACCGAATCAATTGCTTCAGCGAACCCTATGTTCTGTGCAGGCTCTGAACCGGTACTAGCGATAATTGCGGTGTTCATGCCGATAACCTGGCCGGCTGAGTTGACCAATGGTCCGCCTGAGTTGCCTGGATTTATCGGGGCATCGGTCTGTATCATGTCGGCAAGGGTGGTGGATCCTGAGGCAATGCCATTGGAGCTGGTCGTTATGGATCGGTGGAGTCCCGATACGATTCCTTGGGTAACCGTTGGAAGCCCTTGCAGCGCCAAGGCATTGCCTACGGCTACGACTGAATCTCCCACCTGGAGGCTAGAAGACTTTCCGAAAGTGACAGTCGGCAAGTTCGAGACTCCCTGAATTTTGATGACTGCCACGTCGTGTGCTGGATCGGTGCCAACGATCGATGCGTTGTAAAGCTTCGTCTGGTTGAATAGTTGGACTTTGATCGTGGATGCGTTCGCGATGACGTGGTTGTTGGTCAGGACTTCACCGTTGGAGGTCATGATCATGCCAGTCCCAGCTCCTTGGAACTGCTGAGTTCCACCGAATAACCCACCTTGGGTCACGGTCCCGCTGGTTTGAATATCAACGACGGCTGGTTCGACCTTAGAAAGTATTCCCTGGATATCCGTTGGAGTGGCGGTAACTCCAGGATTATTTACCGTCGGTGAGGCTGGTTGGCTGTTGGAAGAACTCAGCTTGGCTACCACCGCGCCAGCCGAGCCGCCGAGGACCAATGAAATAGCTGCTGCAGCTGCGACTGCTTTCGAGAGAGGGGAAAGTGGCTTACGTCGCTTAAAGATTTTTTTCGTCTTGGGGGCGCCATTCCCGGAACCTGAGAGGGGGTAGTCAGGTGCCGGGAATGGCTAGGGGGTAGATTCTTCAGACTCGCCATTTTGGTCGTTACCGGGTTGATGTAGTTCCTGTGTGGTATTGCCAGGAGTTTCATCATCAGGAGCGGGAATACCGGCTATCATCGCGTCTGTCTCTGCGGTATTTCCTGTCTCGCCTTGACCTGATGTTTGGGTTACGCCTGCTTCGTTGTTGAGACCGTCTGAGCCGAGAAAACTCCCATTGTCCGTCTCGGGGGTTTCAGGATTCTCGTCTCGTTGGTTGTCGTTCGTGTCCACTTTTTATCACCCGCTGTTAATACGATCTGGTTTTTGCTATGAATACATCTTGCACTGTGAAGCTTTGAGAATTCTGGGGAAGCTCTGAGTATCATTTAAAACCTTTACAAAGTTAAGCGACAAGTTGCCTGATATATTCCGCCCGCATGGCAATATGGAATGGTTGGCGATAGAACAGATAGGGATCGGCAGGGTTGGATTCAATGGCTATGCGGGAAGAATGCAAGCACTTTCAGAGCAGGACCTATCCTTCAGGCGATGTAGCCCGATTTTGCGAATTGGATCTCGCCCCTGAGGCGCCATGGCGATGTCCGGCCGACTGCCCGAAATATGAACGCAGGCTGGCTGACGTGGCCTGGGTGCATGGGTCGTTGATACCACCAAAGATTGAAGAGGAGCCCGAAGGCGATGCGGAAGATATTTCCAAGTTGCTCCACGATGCCGAATCCGTAGTTGATTCTGTACTGCCGCAGGTTCTTGATGACGTTGCGAACGACGAAAGGAAATCGAAGCGGGGGCTATTTTCTCGCTGGAGAAAATCCTAATTGCCAGTGAATTTTGGCGGGCGCTTCTCCACGAACGCCGTTACAGCCTCCGATAGATCGTGCGAGCCAAGTTGAGGCAGGCTCAGCTCTGCCACCAGCTTGAGTTGTTTTGCGATTTCCTCGTCATAGAGGCTTCTGAGTACTTCTTTGACGCCTTGAGTCGCGGTAGGCGAATTAGCTGCGATTTCAAGTGCTAAAGACACAGCCTTGTTCATGAGCTCCACTTTGTCACGGCAAACGTAGTTGACAAGCCCGATCTCATGTGCGGCGACTGCCGAGATATCTCGACCCGTGAACGCAAGTTCCGCGAGATGGCCACGGCTGATTATCGAAGGCAGCCGTTGCAGCGAACCAAGGTCGGCTATCATGGCCAACTTAGTTTCTCGCAAGGAAAATACCGCGTCCGCAGAACACAGCCGCAAGTCTGCGTAGGAGGCCAAATCGAGTCCTCCTCCGATGCAGTGGCCGTTCACCGCTGCGATCACCGGTTTGCGACATGTCGCCAGCGAACTGGTAGCTTTCTGAAGCTGCTCAATCGTCGCAAGGGCTCGTGCCGGGTCGCCAGTATCGCCTCCAGTGAGAAGATCCTGCAACTCCATGAGGTCGAGACCTGTTGAGAAATGTCTCGAATTTGAGGCAACAATTATGACCCTTACATCCGCATTTTCGTCCAGCTCTGATATTTTGCGAGGAAGCTGAGCAAAAAATGCAGACCCCATAGCGTTTGATTTGTCGGCGCGGGATAACCAAAGGTACCCGATATTCGCCTTTACCTCTGTGAACATGACTTGCGGCGCAGAAGGTTCCACACTGCGACTATAGCGCTATTTTCTCAAGGATCTAATAACTTTATGATAAATGGGAGCTGGCAAATTGGATTTGTGAGCTAATGAAGGTATTTAATAACATCTAGGTGTTAGAAATTCACCTTGCTACAGTAGAATTTATTTTTGAAATCTGAAAAACTTTTTACGTTTTGCGGCACCTAAGGAGTAACAATTCAACTTTCAAGCACGTGGACTGAAAGTCTTGATAATTCTGTTTCAAACAGCGGACAGTCCCAACGTTTTAGCGATTTAAGGGCGCGTGTCGATTCGTTGGAGATGCCAACATCCGCTATTGAGGAATGGCGATACTCAGATATCGATGAACTCGACCTGTCGGATTATTCGGTTTTCGCTAAGACGGGAATTTCCAAAGAGGTGGAGTCCGCGCTGGCTGGTCCGATCTTGGAGGAGAACCGGAACGCCTTAATTATCAAGACGTACAATGGCATCATCGACCCTGGGTTTGCGCCGCCGAAGGGAATCATCCTAGGCGCGACGGACCCAGAGGATATTTCACATGATTTTTCAGCTGCAGATGTATTTTCGTACTTAAATGCATTGCTTGCCAGTCCGGTTACGCTCACGATTGGCGCCGACTACGATTCAAGCCGACCTGTGGTTGTGATGAGATATCTTGACGCCAGCAAGACCGCTGTATTTCCAAATTTGTGTCTGAAGGTGGAATCCAACGCCAGTGCTCAGGTGGTCGAGATACTTGCTTCTCCGCCAGAATCGGATCTCCTGGCGATACCCGTCACCAAGATCTTTCAGGAAGCTGACTCTGAGCTCGAGTATCTGTTAGTCCAGGATCTGGGCCCAAGCTGCGAAATGATTGGGCATCAGGCTTCACGGCTCATGTCTCGGGCAAAATTGCGATCAATGTCATTGGTTGCGGGAGGTAGTTACTCCCGTCTTTTTACTACCTCGACAATTGCGGGTCAAGGGGCAGATTCGAATCTTAATGCCGCATATTTTGGATCCCGTAATCAGGTTCTGGACTTCCGGACCCTTCAGGAACACAGTGCCAAGAATGGCCGGAGCGAGCTTTATTTCAAGGGCGCTGGAGCAAACGAGTCCCACCTTGTTTATTCGGGGCTCATCAAGGTTGACAAAGGTGCAACATCCACTGACGCCTTCCAAACGAATAAGAATCTGGTTCTGTCAGAGGGCGCCCGCGCAGACTCGGTTCCTAATCTCGACATTCAGGAGAATGACGTAAGGTGCAGCCATGCTTCTTCGGTGGGTCCGATCGATGAGGACCAGCAGTATTATTTGGAAAGCCGCGGGATCAGGCCGGAAATTGTTCAAAGACTTATTGTCACTGGGTTTTTTGCCGAAATGGCCGACAGGTCAAAAATTGTCGGGGTAAGAAGCATTCTTGCGGCGCTGGCTGCGGGGAAGTGGAAGGAATTTCAGAAGTGAGTAAAACGGTTGACCTTTGCGCCAAGGATGAGTTGGAGAGCGGGTCCGTGCGGAAGTTTGTAGCGGACGGCCATGAGATAGCTGTGGTTCGTATCGAAGATGATTTTTACGCAATCGGCGACCGCTGCAGCCACGCAAATTATTCCCTTTCCGAGGGCGAGGTCATTCTGGAGGAAAAGGAGCTCGAGTGCTGGAAGCATGGCTCTACCTTTTCGCTCACAACTGGAAAGCCGACCTGCTTGCCAGCCACTAAAGCCGTGCCTGTTTACGATATTGCGATCGAGGGCGACAGAGTGTTGGTGGTGATAGATTGAGCCAGGTTCATGTTTTGAGGATAGAGAATCTTCGCGCAAACGTTGGGCAGAAGGAAATTCTCCGAGGAATAGATCTTGAACTGAAAAGCGGAGAAGTCCATGCCATCATGGGCCCCAACGGTTCCGGAAAGTCTACGTTATCGCACGTATTGATGGGGAAGCCGGGATATGAAGTCACTGGCGGTTCGATACACCTGGACGGTACCGATCTCTTATCTTTGTCCGCCTGGGAGAGGGCGCAGGCAGGGCTGTTTCTTGTTTCACAGTATCCGGTCGAAGTTCCGGGCGTGTCATTGGAGGAGGCACTGGATGCCGCTTTCGAGACCCAGTCCAGAGATTCGAGCAATTTGCATCAAGATGTTTTGGCTGAGGCAAACCGTTTGGGATTTCCACTTGAACTCCTAGGACGGTCATTGAATGTCGATTTTTCCGGGGGCGAGAAAAAGCGTAATGAAATGGTCCAGCTCGCTGTGCTTAGGCCGAGGTTTGCAGTGCTCGATGAGATTGACTCAGGGCTGGACATAGATGCATTGAGAGATGTCTCAAAAAGGGTCGAGGAAGCCACCAATGACGACCAATTGGGAGTTTTGGCGATCACTCACTACTCAAGACTTTTGAAGGAACTCCGTCCTGATCGCGTGCACGTCCTGGTTCGTGGAGAGATCGTGACTTCCGGCGGGCCGGAGCTTGCCTCGCAGCTCGAAAAGACCGGATATGCCGAATTCGGTGTCGAGGAGCCGGTGGCGATGGATGGAACCGGCATTTTCCGCACTTCTCAATAAAAAGTGACTTTTTTCACTAATTTTTCTCTTTAAAGTGTGAAATAGGTCACGTCTTGTATATAGTGTAGGAAGAAAGACGGCGGCTGAGGGTGTAAGGCGGCTGTCAAGGATTTTGCGGAGGGGGCGTCGCTTTCGCGACGATATTGTGATACTGGGTCGGGCAATGCCTGGCTCAGTATCATTCTTTAACGAGCCTTTTTAGATCGGCGGTTGATCTGGCTTTTTAGCAGGACGCCGAAAGGTTCGTGTCGGCTAATCCACCGTGGCTCTCTCGGTTGACCTTGCACAAGTTGCGTATGCAGGGCCTCAATCGATACAGAACGAGCAGCCATTTCGGATCAAGATTTTTCAGGGCCAGGATTGCACATGACGCGAACGAAGGGAAAATGCAACGTTTACGAGCTGCAATCTTTTGGCGAGGCTTGATTAGGCGGGTTGCATTGATCGATGCACGGAATTAGTCGCGGTCTGCGGCTAAGGCGCCGCTCTATCTTTTTTGGTGGATGGAAACTAAAGTTACTGTTTAATTGCTGAGTGCATTTGGAGAGTTGGTAGATGAGAGTCCTTGTAATTGAAGACGAAATTCGTTTGGGCGAGGCGCTGAAAAGAGGCCTAGAGGCCGAAGGCTTTGCTGTTGACGTTATCCATAACGGCACTGAGGGACTTTGGATGGCAACCGAAAACCCCTATGATTTGATTCTTCTCGATATTATGCTGCCGGGGACAAATGGGTTCAAAATCTGCGGGACGCTTAGGGAGCGCGAAGTATGGACTCCGATTCTCATGCTGACCGCTAAAGACGGAGAGCTGGACGAAGCGGAATCTCTGGATACAGGCGCAGACGATTTTCTGTCCAAGCCTTTTTCCTTTACCGTGCTTTTGGCGAGGATGCGGGCCCTGCTAAGAAGAGGGGCCAAAGAAAGACCAGCGGTGCTCACGGCCGGAGATCTTCACCTCGATCCTGCAAGCCATTCAGTAACTCGCGGAGATGTCGACATTGTGCTTACGTCGAGGGAATTTTCGCTTCTGGAATTGCTGATGCGCAGAAAGGGCGAGGTTCTGACGAAAAAAGTAATTCTTGAGCATGTATGGGATTACGACTTCGAAGGCGATTCGAACATTGTCGAGGTTTACATTGGCTACCTGCGCAAGAAGATCGGCACTCCCTTCGACAAGAGGGTTATTCGAACAATTCGTGGAGTTGGCTACCTTTTAGAGGAAAATGGTGGCTAAGTAAGTGGCTTTAAAGAAGGGACAAAGGAATTACTTCTGGTTCCATCGGTTGCTTTATTCCGTCCGGTTCAAGATCACGCTCGTTTCCGTGGTGGTCGTAGGGTTCGCTCTCTTCGGCGCTTCCCAAGTTCTGCTGACAACGCTTCGATCACAGTTGCAGAGTTCGGTCATCAGCCAAACCAAAACTCAAGAAGCTGCCGTGGTTTCGCTGTTGAGTTCGGGGTCCGTATCGAATCCTCTACCCCTGCCAAGAAGCGAAATTGCAGTCCAGGTGATTGATTCGCACAATAACGTTGTAGCGTCGACCTCGGGCATTGTTGGGCAAAGCTCCGCGGTTACATCGTTTGCGAGCCCCAAGACGGCTGTATCTTTCGTTCCAGTGCCCAAGTGGATGTCCGTTGGGGATGCTGATGAATTCAATAGGCGCGCCGTGATGGTCACTTCGACTGTCGGCGCCCCGAGTGGTATGAACTTATCGGTTACCAACGCGCAATCGGACCTCACGCTTAGTCTCAGTCCTACCTCGTCTGATTCTCAAAGCACCCAGTCATCCGGTGGAGGCGCGACTCCCAAGATTGTCACAAAGACCTACCATTCTGTTTTCAAAGTGATGGCGTTGGAGTCGATGTCAACCGTTGACCAGTCTGCGCATACAGTGGTAAACGTGATCAGCATTGCCTTCCCGCTATTGCTTGTTATAGTGGCTTTGCTCGTTATCATGCTGACTTCCCGGACGTTGAAGCCAGTCGAGCGCATAAACAGAGAAGTCGCTTCGATTACTGGATCCAATCTACACAACAGGATTTCAGTTCCTCCATCTATGGATGAAATATCGGAACTGGCAGTGACCATGAACCAGATGCTCGAGAGACTGGATAACTCTGCCGAAAGGTCCAAGAGGTTTGTGGCGGATGCTTCCCATGAACTGCGAAGTCCACTATCGGCAATCCAAGCTGAGCTCGAGGTGGGTATTTTGCATCCCGAGGCTACAGACTGGCACAGGACTGCTACCGATGCTTTGGAAGAATCGAGGAGGATGCAACGGATCGTCGAGGATTTGCTGATGTTGGCGCGGGCGGATTCCGGAAAGGTGCTTGTTCACACATTGCTGCCTGTAGATTTGGATGACTTGGTCTTGGGCGAGGCGGCGAGGCTCCGGGTTTCGGGACTAGTGGCCGTTGATACCAGGGCTGTGAGTGGGGGCAGGGTTACCGGCGATCCCCACTATTTGTTGCGGGTGGTAAGGAACCTGTCCAACAATGCCGCTCGCCATGCACGGAGCAAGGTGACATTTGCGCTTCACAATGCCGGCGGGTTGGTGCAGCTTGAGGTTAGCGATGATGGCAAAGGAGTTCCGGAAGAGCTGAGAGAGAAAATCTTTGAGCGGTTTGCACGCCTTGACGAAGCAAGGTCTCGAGACGATGGCGGGTCAGGTTTGGGATTGTCGATCGTCCGCACGATTGTCGAAGCTCACGGTGGTACTGTTGAAGTAACCGGAAAACCCGACGGTTCGGGAGGTGCTCGCTTCGTGGTTAGAATTCCAACGTTGACGTAGATGTTACCGTGATTGGGCAGCCATTTCATCGTTATGTAAGCTTTGGGACCTAGTATTTATGCACAGTGAAAACCATACAAGAGATTGAGCCCGTAGCGCGGACCAGTAATCGTTTTACTTCCGCAAGAAAGCGCCCCCGCAGGGGTCTAAGAGTTCTGGTTATGACGGCAGCCGTCTTCGTGATTGGCAGCCTTACATGGTCAATCGGAAATGCCCTTACGGCAGCTAACCAGCAAAGTGAAGCGGTAAAGGCTGTTGAGTGGGTGAGGGGCCACGGAGGGTCGCAGATCCTCAGGATGGCCGAGGACGTGTGGTACACGTGGCATCAGCCGCCCAAAGGTGGTGCTCCTCCCAAAGGTGCTATTCTTGCTTCGGCACCGACAACATCAACGACCCATACCACCGCTGCAGGTCCTGCGCACCTTGCAACTCCGAAGAATGTCGTGCCGTTCGTCAAAAATCCGCTGCCTGGCGAGGGAGTTTGGCAACCTGAGGGCAGAACGGTCGGCGGGCTCCATGGTCTCTATGTCACCACAATGCGGCCGGATTCAGTACACACCTCAATTGTTGCGGGTCTAGCCTGGATGGATCCGAAGCTGCTCTCCTTTACCCTCTTTGCGGGTGCGGTCGAGCCGGGGGGAGCATCATGGCCAAATATGGGCCCGGTCAACTCTTCCCAAGCTGCGTCATTGGTTGCTGCGTTCAATTCAGGTTTTAGAATGCGGGATTCCAGGGGTGGGTACTATTCGAATGGACGGACCGCAGTTCCTCTCGTCAATGGTCAGGCGTCATTCGTAATCTATTCCAACGGAACTGCTAATGTCGTGGATTGGGGCCGGGATCAAACGATGGCATCCAACGTTGTTTCAGTTAGGCAGAACCTTTCGCTTATCGTTGATAACGGCAAGGTGACCCCCGGTGTATATTCTCCAAACTACCAGCAGTGGGGTGCCACGGTGGGTAACAGCGTGCTTGTCTGGAGATCCGGCGTGGGAGTTACCGCCGATGGCGCCATTGTCTACGCTGCGGGTCCCGGATTGAGTGTGGCATCGCTGGCTGATCTATTGCAAAGGGCGGGTGCGGTCCGCGCTATGGAATTAGACATCAACAGCACTTGGGTCGACTACTTTTTCTTCAATCCTCCAAACGGCGGATTGGCTGCACCTTCAAACGGGACTCGGCTGGTCTATAACATGCAGCGTCCTCCTCAGCGATACTTCGAGGGAACCGCCCGAGACTTCATTGCAGTATTTGCCAGACCCTACAAGAAATAGGCTGGAGATCGACCGGATCCTTCTCGAATCACGAGCCGTAGCTTTCAAGGCCGTGCAGTCGCTGACAGGAAGCTTGGCTTTCGGGGTGCACTTTCCAGAGCGTCTCATGCCAGGAGATAAAACGATGCTTGAAGGGTTGTATCGGCACGTGAATTTCACATATCGCTACAAGGTGGCATGTCAGCGGCGGAAACTTTGGATTCTAAAATCGCGGGACGCAGACTAATAGAATTGTCAGCTAGGTTTGAAGCGTCGGGCAGAGCTGCGATGTTACCTGGAAGCACCAAATTGATGAAGCGCAAGGTCCGCAAGGAATTCATCAGACTTCTTCTGGGGGACCCAGCTTTTCCAGGATGGTCATAGGTGATCGCCAAGCGGCGGCCGGACCTCTGGCCTAGCTGGCCCTGTCTTCCAAGGCCTGAACAAGCGTGTTCCAGGACAGGGTGGCGCACTTTATTCTGACCGGAAATTTGACCACTCCTTGCAGTGCAATCAGTTCTCCGAGTTCCCTTTCGGAATACTCGACTGGATCGACTACTTCGGCTTCACCGCTGGAGTTTGTCGAAATCGACATCATTGATTTGAAGATCTTAAGCAGGCGATCGACCTCTTGGAGGGTCTTGCCCTTTACGGCAACCGACATCAACGAAGCGGACGATCTCGATATTGAGCATCCTTGGCCAGTAATGCGAATATCTTTAATCACGTCGCCTTCAAGCAGCAGGTATACAGTCAGCTCATCACCGCAAAGCGGATTGTGTCCTTCAGCCTTCAATGCGGGCGGCGTAGGAAATATGCCTTCATTTCGTGGGTTTTTGTAGTGATCGAGGATGATCTCCCTATAAAGGTCTTCTAGACCAGGCATTGTTTCTCCTTCGTTATCCTAGCCAAAAAATGCCCGAGCTTTTGCCAGGGCGTCCACAAGAGCGTCAACATCGCTCCGATCATTGTAGATATGAAACGATGCGCGAGCTGTTGCCGCGATGCCGAGGTGACGCATCAAAGGCTTCGCACAGTGGTGTCCGGCTCTTACGCATACTCCACTCTGGTCAAGAACTTGGGATATGTCGTGGGGATGAATATTTTTGAAGTCAAATGAAATGACTCCTCCGCGGTCATTTACATTTCTGGGACCATGGATAACCAAGTCCTTCCCGAAATTCGACTCGAGTGATTCAAACGCGTACGAGAGAAGTTCGAGTTCGTGGTCTCTGATGGCGTCCATACCAAGATTTTCGAGGTAATCGACTGCTGCCGCTAAACCTATAGCCTCCGCAATCGGGGGCGTTCCAGCTTCGAATTTCCACGGGAGTTCATTCGGCGTGAACCCGTCGAGCCTTACGTCAGTTATCATGTCTCCGCCACCCATGAAAGGCGGAAGGGACTCAAGAAGCTCGGATTTTCCCCAAAGCACGCCGATCCCCGTCGGACCCAGCATTTTGTGCCCGGTGAAAGCCAGAAAGTCGAGGCCAAGATCAGTAACGTTGGTGCTGAGGTGAGGAACGTACTGGGCGCCGTCGCCAATCGCGATAGCCCCATGCTCATGGGCCAGATCCGCCAATCGTCTTATCGGGTTGATTGTCCCCAAGACGTTCGAAGTCAAAGAAACACTTAGTATTTTTGCATTCTGCAGCAGTTCGTCGATGTTTTGCAGATCCAAGTAGCCGTTTTCATCGACCATAATGTAGCGGATCTCAATCCCGAACTGTTCTTTTGCCATTAGCCATGGCACCAGATTTGCGTGATGCTCCATTTCGGTGAGAACGACAACGTCTCCCTTTTTGAGGGTTCCACGGGTCAGCGAGTTGGATAAGAGATTGATGGACTCCGTCGCATTCTTTGTGAAAATGGTTTCGCGCGATGGGTTGGGCGCTCCGACAAAACGGCCAATTGTGGCGCGCGCTCCCTCGTAGAGCTCGGTTGCGTGCTCGGCAATGTGGTAGACACCCCGATGCACATTTGCATGCGTAGTGGAATAGTAGTGGTCCATTGCCTGGAGTACCTGGACTGGTTTTTGGGAGGATGCCGCGGAGTCGAGGAAAAAGAGCTTCTTCCCATCATGTTGATTGAAGATGGGGAAATCTTTTCGGATCTCGCTCACAATCAATGGCCTTGTTTTCACGCCGAGCGTATTCATTCTCTCCATCCCTCGTAACCCTCGGATTCTAGCTTTTCTGACAGCTCCATCCCGCCGGAGGCTACGATCCTGCCATTTATCATAATGTGGACAAAATCAGGGGAAAGCTCGTCCAAGATGCGCTGATAGTGGGTTATCAAGACCACCCCGAGATCAGGATTTTCTTTACGAACTTCATTAACGCCTCGTGCAACCACTCGCAAAGCATCGATGTCAAGTCCGGAATCCGTCTCGTCTAAAATTGCCAACTCAGGCTCGAGCAGCGCCATTTGCAAAATCTCATTTCGCTTTTTCTCTCCTCCGGAGAAGCCTTCGTTAAGGTATCTTTGGGCAAACGAAGGGTCCATGCCAAGCTTTTGCATCCATTCCATCATCGAGAACCGGATTTCAATCGCGGAGATATCCGCAGCCTTGCGTGCCGATACTGCTTGGCGCAGAAACTGAATGACCGAAACTCCTGCAATCTCCTGAGGGTATTGGAATGCTAGAAAGATGCCTGCCTTGGCCCGGATATCAGTCGACCAGTCGGTTATGTCCTCGCCGTGAAAGAGGATTGAGCCAGAGGTAATTTGGTAATCCGGGTTTCCCAGCAAAGTGTTTGCAAGGGTTGATTTTCCTGAACCATTTGGACCCATGATTGCATGGACTTCTCCTTTGCCCACGGAAAGCGACAAACCTTTCAGGATCTGATGTTCCCCTGCAGCAACGAGCAGGTCCTTGATTTCAAAAAGAGAACGTTCCATGAGCTACAGTCTATTACTCCTATGACGGTAGGAGAAACCCATGCCTGAAATTAATTTATTTACTACGCCCAATATGAAAGAGTATTCATTGCTCCATCGTGGTTGCGGCCGTCATCCAGCGAAGCGCTAGCGAACCCGAAATACAACCAACCCACTATCATGTCTGTTTCTTTGAGCATGAGGGCAGCCTTGACGAACGGATCATAGCTTGCCTCCCCAGTCCGCCACATCGAGCCTACCTCGAGCGCCGTCGCAGCGAGAAGCATGTTCTCGCATGCGGCAGCTGTTGCGGCAAACTGTTCGATTGCCGGGATTGAGCTCTCCTCGTCAATGGCGGCGCATACAGCGACAACCAGCGGAGCTCTAAGCAGCTTGCCCTGCTCCTTTTCGATTTGGCTGGCCGTTGCTGTCAAACCCTGCCGCTCAAGTCGTGCCTGCATTGCCTGGGCCAAGACCAAGCCAAATTTCCGGCGAGCGTCGCCTTGGAAAACTATGAACCTCCATGGCTTGAGATGGCCATGATCGGGTGCCGCTGCTCCGGCTTTGATGATAGTTTCTAGTTGCTCTTGGTTTGGCGCCGGTTCGCTGAGACGGCCTACCGAGTGCCTGTCCCAAATGGCTGACAAAATCGGCTGGGGTTGGTTCATCTGGCTTGAATTCCCTTGAACTGTTTCAATTGATACTAGCCATACTTACCAACCGCGGGCGATCCATTCGGAGAGGTTGGGCGATTCCCGGCCGATCGTAGTGGAGGTACCGTGGCCCGGAAGCACTATGGTCTGGCCAGGGAACTTGGAAAAGAGCCTGTTCTCGATCGAACTTATGATACTTGGAAAATCTCCGCCTTCAAAATGGGTAGCACCAGGGCCGCCAGGGAACAGGGTGTCCCCGCTGAAGACGATGTTGTGCCCGTTTACCGAAAAGCAAACCGAGCCCGGGGTGTGTCCAGGCGTCTTGATTGCTCTTAGTCTCAGTTTCCCTACTGCAAATTCTTCGTCGTCTTCGATCAGATAGTCGTAGCTTGGCAGCATATTCGCGTCGTTCTGGCCAATTCCAACGCTATAGCCAGCCTCGCGGAGTTTTTCAACTGCGCCGATGTGATCCCAATGGCCGTGAGTTTCGACGATTGTCGTGACGCTAAGGTCGTTCGAAAATTCCAGGAGTTTCTCATGTTCATTGGCCGCGTCTACAAGAATCGACTCCTTGGTGTCGGAGCATCTTATGACGTAGACATTGTTGTCAAGGGGTCCTACTACCAGTTTGTAGACTTCCAGGCCTTCTTCTGACATGAAAGGTATGAATTGCAAATTCCCTCCTAGGTGTGCGTGGTAACTGGCCGTGGAGTACATTAGTGTCAGGTTTGTTTAACAGGTTACTTGAACGATCTGCGCGACAAAACCCGTTCGTGGGGGCGGGAAAGGATGGTGCTGACGGCGAAGCCGTTGGGTGCTATAGGGGAATATATGTGCTATAGCCGGAAGATAGGCTGACATGGTGAGCATTGCGCAGTTGTTGGACATCCAAGCCGAGAACACCAAGAGCCAAGTGCTCTTTGCCTGTACCCCCAATGAGCATGGCCCTCAGCCGGATGTTGCCGCAGTGAAAGGCATTGTCGCCGCACTGGTTGCAGTCGCGGGACGCAGAGGGAGAGAGCACCTGTTTGTGCACAGCGGCCCGGCGGAGCGTCAACTCATGAAAGAAAAAGTGGCATGAGCCGTTGCCATTCGGAAAGCCCTTCCCTTTTGGAAGGGGAAGAAGTCAAGTATTAACCATCCTGATAGATGGTAAGTAAAGTTCTAGTCGGCACGGGAGCTGAAGTGAATTTCGCCTTCAACGAGGAACAGGAAGAATTCAGGCGTTCAGTTCGTCGCTTTCTTCAGGACAAGTCACCGGTATCTGAAGTTAGGCGTTTGATGGAGACTGATGAAGGTTTCGATCCTGGCGTATGGAACCAGATGGCAAATCAGCTTGGCCTGACAGGGGTCACTATTCCGGAGAAATTCGGAGGCCTGGGCTATGGGCAGGTTGAGCTCGGCATAGTTTTTGAAGAGATGGGAAGGGCATTGCTGTGTGCGCCATATTTCTCCACCGTCGCTCTTGGGGTAAATCTCATGCTCGAGAGCGGGGATGAAGCTGCATGCTCGACATATCTCCCCTTGGTAGCTTCCGGCGAGGTCCGGCTAGCTGTGGCAGCAAACGAGTCGCTATCCGATTGGTCGATCGATGAAATCGTCACAATGTCCAAGGGGGGAGTCGAGACGACTATCAGCGGTTCCAAACCATATGTTGTAGATGGGCTTACGGCTACGCATATTCTTGTTCTGGCATCTAATCCTGAGGGAGCCGGTCTTTACATTGTCGACGGTTCAGATCCTTCTTTGCGTAAGACGCTGCAACCTTCTCTAGACCAAACGAGAAAGTTAGCCGTTTTGACCTTTGATTCCACGCCAGCCAGGCTGATCGGTTCAGCTAGCGGCGGATCGTCCTATTACGAGGGAATGCTGGCCAAAGCATTGGTATCTCTGGCATCGGAGCAGGTTGGAGGTGCCCAACGCATACTTGAAATGGCAGTTGAATATGCGAAAACGAGGAACCAGTTTGGCAGGCCCATCGGATCTTTTCAAGCCATTAAACACAAGTGTGCGGACATGTTGGTAGATGTCGAGTCGGCTAAATCGGCTGCTTATTATGCCAGCTGGGTTGTGAACAATGACCCAGCCGAGTTGCCGACCGCGGCTTACTTGGCCAAGGCGTTCTGTTCCGAGGCGTATTTTTCGGCCGCGGCAGAAAATATTCAGATTCATGGGGGGATCGGCTTCACTTGGGAACATGACGCCCATCTTTATTTCAAGAGGGCGAAATCCTCTGAGATCATGTTTGGCTCGCCCGCGTTTTATAGGGAAAAGCTTGCTCAAGCCATTGGCATCTAGCGCGGGGTTTGTTTCGCCTCTGCGACCAGCAACTGGCGCGACATACCGGGGGCGGGCTGGAGCGAGCCCAATGACCAGTCGTTAATCTTGAAACCTTGAGAGGTCAAAATTGGAAGTTGAGATCGAAGGAAATCAGGGAAGCATCCTTGGCTATCTTTCGCAGAGTAGCTCTAAGGCTAAGCATTCAGGGCAGGGAGGCCAGACTCTGATCCTGAATTTCGGGATGCCAGTCGCACAGCCTGTAGCTGGAACTGACTTATTCCACAAGGAATTTGTAGAGAGAATCGCCAGCCAGTCCGGATGGACGGTCCTCTCACTTGTTTGCTCTGGAATTGACGGGTCAGCTGGCAGGTTTTCACCAATGAATTGGTGCCGCGATTTGGAGTCCTCCATCAAATATGCAATTGACGCTGACCAGGCTAAGTCGGTGCTGCTGGTTGGCTATGATTTCGCGGCGTCATTATGCTTGTACGTTGCATCACGGTTCGAGTCCGCAAGGGGCGTGGCAACCATTTCACCGGTTTTCGACCTGGCCGCATATGCCGAAAAGCCACAGTTGCTTGCGCGTAGAGCCCAGTCCGTCGGGATCAGGGTGCCAACAAAGTTGTCGGAGATCGATTTATGGACGAAGGAGTTGGACGAACTCAATCCTGCCAAATCGGCCGAATTGATTGGCTCAAAACAGTGGCTCGTGATACATGGCCGCGACGATGAAATAGTAACTGACGCTAATCTCAGAGAGTTTTTAACTGTTTCTGGCGTGACCGCGGAAGCCCACACGCTTGCCGCGGGCGAGCATCAGCTAATCTCTGATCCTCGGATGATGGCGATACTTCTCGGATGGATGGAGCGAAATAACTAGCTGGCTAAAGCCTCATCGATCGCTGTCCTAAGCTTCTTTGCGGCCTCCCGTGGGTCAGACGCCTCAGTCAGATACCGCACCACGACGAAGTGGCGAATTCCTCGGGCGACGAGGTCTTTAATGGCTTCCGGCTGAACTCCTCCAGTGACGAATACCGGTCTAGGCGATAGCAACGAGGCTTGCTCGGCGTAGCCGATTCCGGTTCCAGCTCTTCCGGGCTTGGTAGGGGTTGCCGATATCGGCCCTGCAGAGATGTAGTCAATATCCTTTGCAAGGCTGTCCTGCAGCTCGCTGTGATCATGAGTTGAAAGCCCTACCAGGGCTTCTGGAATAATTTTATGCACAAGATCAACATCTACATCATCCTGGCCTACATGAACACCATCCGCCCCAACTTCGAGGGCAATGTCTGGACGGTCATTGACAAAGAACGGCACACCAAAATCATGGGCGATCTGCTTGACTTCTTTGGCATGACGAATTATCGTCCGCGCATCCGCGTATTTCTCCCTTAGCTGGATGACCTCAACCCCGCCTTGAATGGTTTCGGAAACAAATCTGGTTAAGTCGTCTCTAATCCCGGTACATAAATACAGATGTTTTGCGGAAAGGTCAAATTTAGGACCGTTGCTCATTTGTGCGCTTTGCTCGTGGCTTTCATCTCTGTTTTGAATTCCCTGACTTTAGCCAGCGAGTCCATGTCTGTGATATCTGCGATGGAGCGGAATGACCCAGGCTCTCCAAAAGGTTCAGATGCCTCCCGCCATCCAGGAACGTCAACTCCTAGCTGCTTTCCCAGCAGCGCTACGAATATCTTGGCTTTCATCGCCCCAAACCCAGGCAGGTCCTTTATTCTGTTCAGAAGCTCGGCGCCGCCTTTGGCATTTTGCCATATCTGGATGGCGTCATTTCCGTACTTATCGGCGACGACTCTACAGACCTCTTGAACCCGTTTTGCCATTGCGGCCGGGAATCTATGCAGCGCTGGCTTTTCGGAGAAGATATTCTCCAGTTCGCCGGGATCGAGCGACGCGATATAGCTGGCGTCCAGCTCTCTGCCGAGACGTTGCCTCAATAGAAGAGGCGCCAAAAATGCCTTCTCTAGTGTTATCTGCTGGTCAAGCACAAGCCCGATGAGCAGGGCAAGAGGCGAGTCGGAGAGGAGCTGGTCAGCGTCGCGGTTTTGCGCGATTACAAGTTTTGGCATATTTGGCGTGCTCCTTGGGATTTCTAAAAGTAACATTGCTGGATCTGTCAGCTAAGACGAATAACCGAAAAACATGTCTGTCGATCGGTATCGGTAATTTCGACGATAGGACTCGAAAGCCTTTGGTCTCCCGTCTAGACGTTGGCTCTCATGGGATCGACCGCGTTCGGATCGATTCCTAGGCTATTTATGGCATCCTGGACTTCTTCGGGCTTTGCCACTCCACTCGACATCAACCCGTATAAGACCGAAACGACAATATGGGCGGCATCGATCTCAAAATGACGCCTAAGGGCTTCGCGGGTGTCAGATCTTCCGAAACCGTCGGTTCCCAGCGGGATGAACACCTCGCGAGGCACAAATCTGGCTATTTGATCGGGAACTATTTTCATGAAGTCTGTAACAGCTACTACCGGTCCTTCTCCCTGCGAAAGGATTTGAGTTACGTAAGGAGTTTTAGGAGTCGAGGTGGGATTGAGGCGGTTCCACCTTTCGGTCTCGAGCCCGTCTTCCCTTAGACCTTTATACGAGGTGACCGAGTATAAAGTCGCGGCAACGTTGTAGTCGTTGGCAAGGATTTCCTGTGCCTGCTGGGCCAAATGCCACGTTGGGCCGGAGAAGAGGATCGTCGCCTTGCGGGGTATTTCGACGCTGGAAACCGTTGGTGGTTCGAGCCACTTGTAGATTCCCTTGATCACGCCTTCTTGAATTTCCTCGAGTGTTGAGCCCTCTGGAAGCGACGGTTGCACATAATTTTCGTTATAGAGGGTTATGTAGTAGATGCAGTCCCTCGCGTTTTCGCCATACATGTCTTCGAAGCCGTGCCTGATGAGAATTCCAAGCTCATAGGCAAAGGACGGGTCGTAAGCCATGATGCTTGGAACAGTTGATGCCAGGACATGTGAATGTCCGTCGGCATGCTGTAAGCCTTCGCCGAGAAGAGTCGTTCGTCCAGCGGTGGCTGCCAGAAGGAATCCCTTTGCCCTCGCGTCGCTTGCCGCCCAAATCAGATCTCCAGTCCTTTGGAATCCGAACATCGAATAGAAAATGTACATCGGTACCATCGGCTGGCCAAAGTTGGCGTATGACGTTCCCGCCGCCGTAAACGAGGCCATTGACCCAGGCTCTGTGATTCCTTCTTCAAGGATTTGGCCGTCCGTAGACTCTGCATAGGAAAGCAAGAGGCCCGCATCGACCGGCGTGTATCTTTGCCCTTGCGAGGAGTAAATCTTCACCTCTTTGAAAAGGGCATCGAGGCCAAAGGTTCGCGCCTCGTCCGGAACGATCGGTACGATGCGCCGCCCGACTGAAGGATCTCTTACCAGGTTGCGAAGCATTTTGGCGAATACCATGGTTGTAGATACCGGAAGCTTGGCGGAACCCAGGAGAAACTCGGAAATAGTTTCCATCTTTGGCGGTTCAAGAGGCTTGGATCGAACAACCCTGGCCGGAACTGGGCCGCCAAGAGATGTTCTGCGCGAGATCATGTATTCGAATTCCGCTGAGCCTTCCTTGGGTCGATAGTAAGGAGGAAGTTTGTTGTCGAGCAGCTCTTCTGGTATCTCATCCTTTAACCTCAGGCGATCTCTAAGCTTGAGGAGCTGGGCCTTGTTCATCTTCTTGATCTGGTGGGTAGCGTTACGGGCCTCGATCTCTGGACCGAGCGTCCAACCTTTGATCGTCTTCGCAAGAATCACCGTCGGAGCGCCAACATTTTCAGTGGCAGCTTTGTAGGCGGCATACAGCTTTCGATAATCGTGGCCACCTCTAGGCAGATCCTCGAGCTCCTTGTCAGTCATGTGCTCAACCATCTTGCGCAAGCGAGGGTCAGGTCCGAAGAAGTGTTCCCTGATGTATTCGCCGCTTTCAGTGGCGTATTTCTGAAAATCGCCGTCGACTGTTGTGTTCATTCTGTTCAGCAGAACCCCGTCGGTGTCTTGAGCCAAAAGCTTGTCCCACCCGCGTCCCCAGATTACCTTTATCACATTCCAGCCGGCACCGCGAAATACGGCTTCAAGCTCCTGGATAATCTTCCCGTTGCCTCGAACCGGACCATCCAGTCTCTGAAGATTGCAGTTGACCACGAAGATGAGATGGTCCAACTTCTCCCTGGATGCGAGGGAAAGGGCACCAAGTGTTTCTGGCTCGTCAACCTCTCCGTCGCCGACGAAGCACCAGACTCTGCTGGAGGAGGTGTCAGCTATGCGGCGATGCTCAATATATTTGTTGAACCTTGCTTGGTATATGGCGGTAATGGGGCCAAGACCCATAGAAACGGTTGGGAACTGCCAGAGGTCTGGCATTAGACGAGGATGGGGATACGACGACAGTCCGTTCCCGGCGACTTCCTGGCGGAAATTATCAAGCTGGGTTTCGCTGATACGTCCTTCCAGAAACGCTCTGGCGTAGATTCCGGGAGATGCGTGGCCCTGGATGAATACCTGGTCGCCAAAGTTCCCGTCTGCCTTTCCCCGGAAGAAGTGGTTGAAGCCAACTTCGTAGAGCGATGCGGATGACGCATAAGTGGCGAGGTGTCCGCCAATGCCGTCGGAGAGGATGTTTGCCCGCGTGACCATAACTGCGGCATTCCACCTAATGAAGGCTCTGATGCGCCTTTCCATATACTCGTCTCCAGGAAACCAAGGTTCCTGCTCGGGCGGGATGGTATTGATGTACGGGCTCGACACCGAGGCAGGGAATCCGACCTGGTTCTCTCTCGCTTTTTCCAGAAGCTTCATCATGAGGTAGGTCGCCCGTGGACGTCCCTTGGCATCAATAACTGAAGCTAGTGAGTCAACCCATTCCTGTGTTTCCTCGGGATCAGTATCTGGCAATTGATGAGAAAATCCGTCGAATATCACGTCTTTCGCGCCTCCACTCTTTAGGGGTTAAATAAAGTAGTCCAAAGCGATTAATTGCCACTTAGGGCACCTTGACAGCCTATGGTTAACCGGATCAGATTCGTATTCAACAACTTGTTTTGTGTTCAACTATTAATTTTTTCTAAACCTATTTTAATAATCTAGGACGATATGCAGAATTTAATTGCAGCGCCGGACGAGAGGCTCGAAGATGACCTTAATTATTTATACCGACGGAGCATGCTACGGGAATCCAGGTCCCGGTGGTTGGGCATGGGTCAGGGAGAACGGGGTTTCCGGCGGAGGCTACGAGTTGCATACTACCAACCAGCGCATGGAAGCAATGGCGGTTCTTGAAGCCCTGAGAATGCACGATGGCGAACTTGCAATATATTCCGACTCTGCTTATGTAGTGAGCTGTTTTCAAAGCAGCTGGTGGAAAAGTTGGGAAGCCAAGGGATGGAGGAATGCCAAAGGCGCGCCAGTGGCAAATCAGGATATTTGGCGGCCGCTTATTCAGCTCTATAAAGAAAGGCAAAAGGTGGCTTTTCATAAGGTGAAAGGCCATTCCGGCGTTGCGCTTAATGAGAAGGCTGACCAACTCGCAAATGAACAGGCAGCGATTGCCGTCGCGCTGGGAAAGAGCGAGTCGAATTCTGGCCAAGGGAGGCTTTTCTAAAAAGTTGTTAAGCGTTTATTCCACACCTTGGAGGAGTTCTCCAGCCATTTCATGCGGGGCCTTGTCAGAACGGTATTTTCACTCTAAGTTGGGGTCATGGATATCTCAAAGCTTTCCGCATTCGTTACCGGGGGCGCTTCAGGTTTAGGTGCCGCAACCGCAAAGCATCTAGCTGAGCTCGGAGCTGTAGTCACAATTTTCGATCGAGACGAAGCGCATGCAAAGGCCAAAGCCGAGGAGCTTGGTGGTTCCGTAGCCTGGGCTGCCGGTGACGTAACAAGCGAATCCGATGTTAGGCAGGCGCTGGAAGGGTCAATGGTGCGGCGCCCTCTTCGGGTAGTTGTCAACTGTGCGGGCATAGGTCATATTGAGCGGGTTGTCAGCCGAGATGGCCTGCCTCATGATCTAGCGGCTTTCGAAAAGATCATTCGGTTCAACCTCATCGGGACCTTCAACGTTCTCAGGTTGGCGTCGTCTCTCATGGCATCGAATGACCCTGTCGATGATGATGAGCGAGGCGTTATCATCAATACCGCTTCAGTCGCCGCCTACGAAGGTCAAATTGGTCAAGTTGCCTACTCCGCGTCCAAGGGAGGGTTAGTGGGGCTCACGCTCCCGGCTGCCAGAGATCTCTCCAGCGTGGGAATCCGAGTGATGACGATTGCGCCCGGGATAATCGATACGCCGCTGCTTGGCCAGCTTCCCCAAGAGGTACGGGCAGCGCTTGCGGCCGGCGTCCCGTTCCCAAAGAGGCTCGGTGCTCCTCAGGATTACGCGGTTTTAGTGGAGATGATCGTGAGGAATGGCTATCTGAATGGTGATGTGATCAGATTGGACGGAGCGCTCCGGATGGCTCCAAAATAGTCCTCGAAATAGCTTAAAGTTATGGTCTAGTCTTGCAAGATGAAATACATTGAGGTGTCGGGTAGGAAAATATCGGCTATTGGTCTAGGTACCTGGCAGTTTGGTTCGAGAGAATGGGGCTACGGCCGGGAATATGCCGATAAGACTGCGATCACTCTGGTTCACAGGGCCTTGGAACTTGGGTTGAATCTCATTGATACCGCCGAGTTCTATGGATTTGGGAAGTCGGAAGCAGTTGTGGGAAGTGCTATTGCAGGCCTAAGAGACCAGGTATACGTCGCGACCAAGCTGTTTCCGATCTTTCCTGTTAGCTCGATGGTGCTTTCCAGGGCAAAGGCGAGCGCGACAAGGCTCCAGGTTGACTCAATCGATCTCTATCAGTTGCATTGGCCAAATCCTGCAATTCCTATAGCGGAGACGGCCAAAGGATTAAAGGGGTTGCTCGACAGTGGTTTGGTCGCCGACGTAGGCGTCTCAAACTTTTCATTAAAGCAATGGAGGAGAGCTGAGGCGGCATTGGGCCAGCCGATTATTTCCAACCAGGTTCATTTTTCGCTGTTGACCAGGGAACCAGAGCTTGAGCTACTTCCCTTTGCCCAGGCCAATAACCGGGTGATAATTGCATATTCACCCCTGGAGCAGGGAGTGCTGAGCGGAAAGTACGGATCTGCCAATCGACCGAAAGGCATGCGTTCCACCCGTAAGTTCTTTTATCCTGCCAACCTCGATAGGGTTAGGCCGCTTCTGGACAAGATGGCTCAGATAGCCAAGAGTCACAGTGCAACAAGTTCCCAAATCGCGCTTGCCTGGTTGATTGCCAAGCCAAACGTGGTTGCGATTCCGGGAGCGGCAACTGTGGCGCAGCTCGAATCAAACGTCGCATCGGCTGAAATAGACCTTTCCTCGGCTGAGATCGAAATACTAAACGAAGTCTCGAGCCAGTTCGATCCGATTGGTCCGGGAGCACTATTAACCGATTTGAAAACACTTATTCGACGTTCATAAATCATTTCTGAAACGCCATCTATAGCTTGGCGTGATCGATTGCGACCGCCGAATTTAGGAGGTTTGGCCAGCTTGACATTTCCCCCCTCGCGGAAGGGTTTGTCGCTCAGATTGATCAATCCTCAATTAGGCGGATGTTGCTGTTCGCGATCGGCATTTCGTTCCGATCATTAAAGCTAAAATTTTGATTTTGGGAATTGCTTAGGGGATAGAGGCGAATTTCCTTCGGCTGGCAATCTAAATTCTGGGCGGCGCTCGCGGCAAGTATTACGCAAGTGACTCCAGGATGAAGCTTATGCTGGTTGTTAAGACCATTCCGAACCAGGTCAGAGTCCCATCACATCATAGAGCCGGGATGCCGCGGTTCGCGGAAAGTTCGACTGCAAGTAGGAGGGGGGCGGACGAAAAGCTTGGAGAGGGCGGTGTAGCGGGCAAGTACAAAGGGGACGCCGCGGATTTAATTAAATGTTGAGAGCAGAATAGTGAAGTTTTCCTGTTTTACCCAGGCTGTTCAGAATCCATCGATGCCCAGGTAAATTTTGATAAATGGAAATTGGCATTTAGTAATTGGATTGAACTCGGTTAGAAAGAGAATCGATGCGCAAGTCGGGAATAGTTGCTGCTCTGCTGGTCGTTGCAATTTTGCTGGTGGCA
>DAHVKW010000060.1 GCA_027320695.1 Actinomycetota bacterium
GTTCGGGTCTTCAACCTTGATCACCTGGGCTCCGAGATCTGACAGCATGACCCCGGCCATCGGCCCAGAGACATATCTGCCGACCTCGATCACCCGCATACCAGACAAAGCACCCATCTCGCCTACCCCTGCTCGCCAACCAGCTCAAACAATGGAAGAACCAGACCGTGGCTCAGCTGCTCGAAGCGGACCTTCACAGGCGCACCGCACTTGACCGAATCCGTCTCCTTCACTGCGGCAAGCCTGCTTACCAGCCGCGGACCTTCGCTCAACTCGACAACTGCCACCATGTAGGGCAGAAGAGATGCGAACGCCTTATGGTACAGACGCTGAAAGGTGACGAATGAGAAGATGGAGCCCCTTCCCGACACTGGTTCCCAGCGAAAGCTCATGCTCAGGCAGTTCGGGCAGGCAACGCTGAAAGGAAAGCGGAACTCCGAACAATCCGAGCATCGCTGCAATCTGAGTACCCCTTCTTTGCACGAATCCCAGAACGGCCGTGTCTCCTCCGTGATCTGCGGCAACGGCGGCAATGCCTCCTCGTCGCTTACATTCTCGGTCGCCATGTCAACGAACCCTCTCTTCTCTAATCACTCCACCTCCATGAAAGGACCAGAAGCGCCATGCAAAAGCTAGGAAATATTTCCTACGGGAAAGAGCGCATCCATCATCTTCCCCCTGTGATAGTTGGGATCCCCTAGGAACTGATAAAGCGTGCGGGAGGTCACCGTGTGAGGAACAAGCGGATGGTCAAGAGCTGTCCCCGGGCCGGCAAACACCATGTTGGCGTAGTTGCAGACCTGATAATACGACTCGCTCGCAACCGCCTTAGCCTCATGGACAGCGGCCTTGTAGTCCCGGCCGCTGTCCACTTTCCAGAGAGCCTCATAAGTTAGCCACCGTGCCGCATCCATGTGGTTGGTCAGTTCGACCACGTGGTCCTGCACGCGCTGGAAACGGCCGATCGGCTGGCCGAAAACAACCCGCTCGTTCGTATAGTCGACCGTCATCTCGAAAACGCGTTGGCATGCACCCACCTTGTAGGCCGACAGTATCGGAAGCGTTATCTCCAGAGCGGTTTCCGCATCGCTCCAGCAGCTCGAAGATCGCGAGATGACGTCTAGCCCGTCGACTTCGACATTGTCGAACTCGACATCGTAGAGAGAGCTCAAAAAGCCCTCGTGGGGTGTGATCCGGAGTCCATCTACGCCGAGATCGACCGCGAGGAAGATGGTGCCCTGCGCTGACCTGGCCGCGCAGAGGAGCCGGTCAGCTGCCGACGCGTCGAGAACGAACTGCTTCTTTCCTGTCAGCACAACCCCTGATCCAGCTTCTGCAGCCCTGAGCGTTATGTCGTTCTCAGAGAAGCGGCGAGCCCCATCGCTTAATGCGACCGCCCAGACGATCTCCCCCTTGCAGGTCGCAGGGATGAATCGCGCTTGCTGGTCATGGCTTGCTATCCCTTCGAGCAGGCGAGGCGCAAGAACTGCGGAGGTGAACAGCGGCCCAGGAACCGGCGACCTGCCAAACTGTTCAAAGACGATCCCAGCATCCATAGTTGCGAATCCGCCTCCGCCGAGAGATTCGGGCACGCACATCCCGATCCATCCCGTGTCGGCGGCCTGGCGAAAAAGGTCCGGCCGATGGGTTTCTCCCGACTGGAACCAACGCGGCACCTCGTTCTCAGGCGCCTTCTGCTGCACAAACCTTGCCACGACATCTTGAAGCATCAACTGCTCTTCAGAAAATCTTAGATCCACGACTTCTTCTCCAAGTTCGATCCCCCAAAATCAACCTGTCTGCCAATTATCGCAGGCCCGGTCCTCAAATTGTTACCGGCGCGGACTCGCGCTGCCGCCGGCCAAGCCCGAGCCTTCTAGCGAATTGCAGGCGGTCCGTGTCTAAAGTGCCGCCGCCGTGAAGGGTTGCCGGACCGCGACGACTGATGTAATCAAAGTCGGTTCCCTCGTCCACGCTGAGATCTTTCAACAGCCCGGCGTAGCCAAGGATATCCTGGAACCGCTGGGAGTTTGAAAGGCCTATCATGCGCCTGAGGTATCGGGTCTGAACTCCACCGTATGGAACTGGCTGGCGCTGGAGACGGAACCAGAGGTTCCTCGTCTGGAGCATCTTGAGAACATGTCCGTCGATGATCGCATCTGCGAGAATCCTTCTGACGTCTGGCTGGTCTATCAATCTGCCCATGCTGTCGCTGTTGTCGGTGCAGTACTCGATCAGCCGGTCTACTGCAGGGTCCCCGCTTACGCTGCCGGCGCCATCGTGCTCCAGCTCGAGGTGGGTGGTGCTCACCCGCCAACCATTGTTCTCACCACCGACGAGGTCGTCAACAGGAACATGGACATCGTCGAAGAATACAACGTTCTTCATTCCCATCACCATAGGCAACGGCTGTATCGTGACGCCAGGGGTGCGAGCATTCACATAGATCCAGCTCACGTTCTCATGCCGCTCCCCACCAGGATTCGTGTTGACGATCGTCCAGAGATAGTCAGGGTAGTGAGTGGAGCCGACCATTACCTTCTGCCCGTTGATCACGTACTCATCGCCAACCCTCTTCGCCACGGTCGTCAGCGTGGCCAGGTCGGACCCGCCCTGGGGCTCCGTCATGACCTGCCAGCAGATCACCTCACCCCGGCAAAGCGGGGGGAGTATACGCCTCTTCTGCTCCTCGTTGCCCCATTGGTTCACGACCGGAACAACGATGCGGGCAAGGGTATAAAAGACTTGGGAGAGACCAAGTCCGTATCTAGCTATCTCTCCCTCTAAAACGAACTGGTGATCCACATCCAGGCCCCCGCCGCCATACTCGGTTGGGACCGTCGGAAACATCCAGCCCTTTTCGCCCAACTTCCTGGCCAGATCCCGTCTGAATTCGTACTCAGCTTCGTTACCCCTGGTGGACCATTGCGTAGACCACTTCAGATCCCCGCGGCCAGCCATAGCGACCTCAAACCAGTCGCGCACCTCCTGGCGAAAGCGCGCTTGTTCCGGCGTGTCGGCCTCTTGATCAAAATTCATGGAACAAGATCCCCCTTTTCCAAAACAACGACTCACGTGGTGTTCGGTATATCTTTGAGCACCTGCTTGCTGGCATAAGCACCGGCTTCAGCGGTTCACGCCTTTTCCATAGCCAGGCCAAACGATCCGCCAACTCCGATTCGCCTCACTCTGCCCTGCGGAAGTACATGACCCGTACTTGCCATCACAGAGTTCGAACCGATGCACCGATGCCGCGATGAGCTAAACGAAAGATTTCGCTGACAGCTTGGAGACCCCCCTGCCGTCAAGGACAAGCAACCCTCTCCCTAGTTCCTAACCCTCGATGGAAACGTTTACTGCACCATAATCTGCGTGCCTTATGAAATCAAATGATATTTCGAGCAACATTGATACGAAAACTGTATGATTTTTACCGTGAAAGCCCACGAGCTGGCTTGGTTTTTGAAACTAGCCGAAACAGAGCATGTGACCTGGGTCGCCGATGAGATGGACATCACTCAACCAACCCTGTCGCGGGCAATTGCCCGGTTGGAACGGGAGGTAGGCGTCTCTCTGTTCTCAAGGGTCGGCCGGAGGCTCCAGCTAAACGAGTACGGCAAGACGTTCTACGAGTACGCGCGGTCAGCGGTCACGGAGCTGGAGATTGGCAAAAATCGAGTAGCCGAATTGGCCAGCCTGGCTCAGCACCAGATGAGAATTGGTACCTTGCACGGACTGGTGCCAATCATGATTCAAGCGTTGGTAGAGCCATTCCACGCTTTGTCTCCTTCAACCACCTTCAATTTTCGATTGGGCTCACCGCAAGAGATTATAAGTGAGCTTGAGCACGGACATTTGGACTTCATACTGACAACCACCAAACCGGACAGCAGAGAATCAGGCTGGGTAACCATAGATCACCAGGTCTTCTACCTTGCTGTCGGCCCCGATCATCCCTTGGCCGATAGAACCCAGGCCGACCTCTCTGAGGTTGAATCCGATGATTTCATCGTCATGCGCTCCGGTACCGAAATAAGGAACATCACGATGAGCCTATGTCACCAGGCTGGCTTCTCCCCGAACGTGGTACTCGAGTCCAGCGAGATCGCTCCGATTCGCAGCCTCGTGGCGCATGGAATCGGGGTCTCAATCATACCGAAGGCATACACCACAAGAGAGCCAGAGAACGTGTCATACCTCGATATAAGCGGCGAAAACATCCAAAACCACCGAGACATCGGCATTGCTTGGCAACTAAACGGATTGCGGCCTCCCATGTTGGACAACTTCCTGGCTTTTGTCTTCCGGACCTTTACCGGCTCTGTACATGACCATAGGTAGCTACGGGATCACACTTTCGCCTATTGCCCCGCTTCTGAGGTTCCGATCTCTGAATTCCGCATTGCACTCAGTCTTTTTCCCGCCGCGACCTCTAATCTCGAACTAATCTTCTAATGTCCAAAGATGATTGGAGGCGCTTCGTTTGCCAGGGGCTGCGTGGCTCTAACGCTAACGAACGCCAGGGAACGCGCCATCAAAGAAGATCGGTAAAAGCCTAGAAGGGGATCTGCAATGGCACTAAATGACTACCTCCGCTACGAGATAATCGAGGAAGCTGAACTTGGCTATATCTCCACGCATGAAAGAGACAGAATGCTAGCAGTATTTGACGGTATCGAGTCTGGCGGAGATCCCAGAGTAGACATGGCCTCTGCAATTAGCGCGCAAACCACGACCGGCGAAAGCCCGAATTCGGATTCTGACTTTGATCCCGAAGTCTTTACGGCGACGGTCAGTGCAAAAGGGAACCAGTCGGACGTCTCCGCCTACATGGCTAAGCCGAGGAAAGGCAGCGGTCTTGCTGCTGTCGTTGTCATACACGAGAATAAGGGCCTTACACCGCATATTCAAGATGTCACGAGGCGGCTGGCCCGCGAAGGCTTCGTCGCGATCGCTCCCGACCTGCTCTCCCGCCGGGGCGGAACGTCTCAGTTCTCGAACCCGGCGGACGCGACCACGGCCCTAAGGGATATCCCCGGGCAAGAGCTGGTCGACGACCTCATGGCAGTTGTCTCTATGCTCGCGTCCGACGAGTCTGTTCAACCGGAAAGAATCGGAGTCGTGGGCTTCTGCTTCGGCGGAGGAATGGCGTGGCGGCTTGTCACTCAGGACTCCAGGATCAAGGCTGCGGTGCCCTTTTACGGCGTCAATCCCAATTTGAAATACGTTCCAAATATAAAGGCAAGTGTCTTAGCGATATACGGCGAGCTTGACGAGCGGGTGAATGCCGGCATTGACGAGATCACAGAGGCAATGGAGCAGGGCCACAAGACCTTCGAGAAGATAATCTATCCCGGTGCTCAGCATGCGTTCCACAACGATACCAATCCCGACAGATATCACGCGGAAGCAGCCCGGCTCGCGTGGCAGCGAACGCTTGCGTGGCTAAGACTCTGGTTGGAATAGATATCCAGATCCGTGGTCGAGCAATTCACAGCCACAGAATTCGACTTCTCCAGATCATCCAAGCCGGATGGTGGACAGCACAAAAGAATACTCCGATTAACGATCAGATCCGAAGCCTCTGGCCCGTCAGCACGAGGCGGTTCGCAACGGCGATCTCAGCCCACTGTCTTGTGAGTCAATCCGCGTAACGCTTGCACTTGGGTTCATCGCCATGTCTATCGAAATTTGTGGTAGTCCTTGGCCTTTCGCCTGACCTCTTCGCGAAACTCCTGCATCTCCTGCCTATGCCGGTCTCGCAAGGCACGGGCCTCGCTCTTAACGTGATTCCTGAACTCCTCGACATGATCATGCAAGTGCTCCCAGGCAGCCTGGCGGCTTACACCCAGCGAACTTCCAATTGCTTCCCACGTCGCTCCCGATGCAACTGCCTCGACTGCAAGTTTGGCCTCCCAAGTTGAAAGAAGGGCCAGCAATGCTCGAGTGGCGCCGAGCGCCGCTAGCGGATCAGGGTCTGAAGTTGCGCTCTCCCAGGTGGCAAGCATCAAGGGCGGAATGCTTCTGGCCCTCTCATCTTTCTGATCAGTCATATGTCAAGTATCCCTTGACATATAGCATCCTGTCAAGTAACCTTAAACTCAGAAGGTAACTAGTCGCATAACAACAGCCAAGTCGATTTTGTTCACCAAATACATTGGGAACATCGCTTGAGCAAAGTCAGTTATTCCGTGCATGAGGAGCGAAGGGCCTCACCAAATTGGCAGTTCCGAAGATTGCATTCAGCTACGTGCACGCTCAGTGCAAAGGTCCTTGGGAGATGTAATGAGTTCGTTTAACGATGGAGCCGGTTGGGATGGACCGGCCATTTTTGTCGAAGATGTTCACAAGTCATTCGGCAAGGTCCAGGCCCTTTCCGGAATTGATCTGGTAGTCGAGCGCGGAAAGGTGCTTGGACTGCTTGGTCCCAACGGTGCTGGCAAAACGACAGCGGTCAAGATACTCACCACGCTCATAAAGCCGGACAGGGGAAGAGCGCTAGTAGAAGGCCGGGATGTTCTGCGCTCTCCTGCGGCAGTTCGGGACATAATCGGTCTGGCCGGCCAGTCTGCCGCCATTCAAGAGGAACTGACCGGCAGGGAGAACCTCGAAATTATGGGTCGGCTCTACCATCTAGACCCAGACACTCGGCGTCGGCGGTCTAATGAGCTGCTAGAGCAGTTCGATCTCCTAGATGCCGCCGATCGTCCTACAAAGGGCTATTCAGGTGGCATGCAGCGCAGACTAGACCTTGCTCTCAGCCTGGTGTCTCTTCCTAGAGTCCTATTTCTTGATGAGCCCACTACGGGACTTGATCCCAGAAGCCGTCTTGGAATGTGGGAGGTTATTAGGGAGTTGGTTTCTATCGGAACCACGCTTTTGCTCACTACCCAGTATTTGGAGGAAGCCGACGAACTCGCAGACGAGATAGTCGTGATTGACCACGGCAAGGTGATCGCTGCTGGCACTGCCCTGGAGTTGAAGAACAGGGTCGGAGGTGACGTGGTCCAGTTCGAGGTGGTGGAGAAATCCCGCATCGGCGAAGCCGCTGAAGCGGTCAGGTCGCTATCCGAATCCGATCTCGCCACAGACGGCGAAAGCGGACAGGTTAGTCTCCGGGTTGGTAAAAACGGCTCGCAAGCTCTAGTAGAGACAGTCAGGCGACTCGATGCTTTGGGAATCCAGACCGAAGGATTAGCGGTTCGCAGGCCATCTCTCGATGATGTGTTTTTGTCGCTGACCGGGCACGGCGCGGAAGAGCCAGAAGCAAGCTCCTCGAGTAGCCGTCGCAGAGCCGGCAAGCGACACTGATAGGAGATCGTATGACAGTTACCAATACCCAAACTCTCGTGGCACTGGATCTTCCTAACCCTTCACGATCTAGTCGACTCAAGCTCGGGCTATCCGACACCGTAACCTTGACGCTCAGGGATCTCCGAGTTTGGGTTAGAAATCCGGCCTTCATCTTTTTTACGATCATACAACCCGTCATGTTTGTGCTGCTGTTCCGCTACGTCTTCGGCGGTGCGATTCAGGTGAAAGTGCCTGGCGGCTATGTGAGCTTCCTCATGCCTGGGATCATCGCCCAGTCAGCTGCATTCGCTTCATTTGGCACGGCGATCGCTCTGGCTAGACAACTCCAAAAAGGGGTAATAGATCGCTTCCGTGCGATGCCCATGGCGCGCTCAGCAGTTCTGCTTGGCCGGCTCGTGGGTGATGCTATTCGCCTATTGGTAACCGTCTTGGTGATACTTGGGGTCGGATATTTAGTGGGCTTTCGATTTAGTAACGGCTTTCTCCCAGCAATTCTGATGCTTATCCTGGGTGTGGTGTTCGGAGTTACAATCTGCACTGTGAGCGCCTTCGTAGGACTCGCAATAAAGGACGAGGAGTCTGTCGGCTCGTTCGGCCTGGTCTGGCTTTTCCCGCTAACATTTGTCAGCGCTGCCTTCGTTCCAGTCCAGTCGATGCCCGGCTGGCTCCAGGCCTTTGCAAATAACCAGCCCGTAACGATCGTGATAGACGAGATGCGCTCCTTGGCTCTCGGCGGGCCGCTCACTCTTCACGCATGGCAAAGCGGAGTCTGGCTTGCCGGCATAATCGCAGTTTTCGTACCGCTGGCAGTCAGGGCCTACAGAAAGGCTACTTGATCCACAACCTAATCCGCAGCTGTCGTCAACAACTTGACCTGGCGGCCCCATTTGTACTGCCTGAGCTCCGGCACAGGTGCGCCATGCTCGCCATAGAACCAAAATACCTGGTGTGACATCGGCAGGCGAAAGGATCACAGCTGCGTTTCCCGCCTCGAACAACAAATCAGCAGCGACAGCGATACGAATATTTTCGTAAGACTCCGTCCAAGGAGAGGAGGCTGCCTGGAAAGCCATGGGACCTCGGATTTCGCCAAGGCCTAGCTGGCATAGTTCCCGCTGGACAAGCGAGGACTGCATGGGCCTGCCAAGGATTCGATTTCGACCCTCACTGGTAACGTCTTTACTAGCTTCCTTTCCAAATTCGCCTGGTGGTTCCGCCATTGACGGCATGCACTTGTGAGATTACCTCGCGAAGTTCCGTTCCCACGGCCACAGATTGACATTAGGGAAATCAACAACATCGCCATCGAGACAGCGAGTTTGTTCGCCACATGGCAACCCGTATCAAGTTCTGTCGAATATTCCTAGTCCAAATGATATTTGGCAACCTCGGTAATCGCCGATCACAAGCGCAGTCAGCCATGCGTTCCGGAAATGCGGCAAAAGGCTAAGCCAAATTCGGTCTAGAACCTGAAACCGGAGCTAATTGATCATTGCTCTTCTAACAGCAAGTTTCCGAGCTCGCCAACCATTCTTGGCCATCCATAAGATGCCCCGCTAAATGACTGATCTGCTTCAAATCCTGTGTGGTCGAGATGAAGAAACGTGATGCCGTCATCGGCCTGGCGCAAAGTCCAGACTACAACTGTGTTTTCGCCTCCGCTTACCCACGTGTATGACAGGCGATCAGGCTCAGCTACTTCGAGGACCTCACAGTTGATAATCCCGTCCCACCACTGAGATGGCTCCGCCCGAAACTGAAATTTATGTCCCACTGCAGGTTTGAAGTCATTCTTATATACCCACCTCTCCAGAGTCTTCGATTCAGTCAGCGCAACCCAGACGCGCTCGATTGAACTCTTCAACTCAAATTCCAGCGAAATGTTCTTACCCATGTTTGCCTCCTCTTGCAACAGGTGATCCAATACCGCGATTCGTTGCTTCCAGAACTTTTCATAATGAGATAACCAGTCCTGAACCTGTTTCAACGGAGCGGGGTTCAGCCTGTATCTTGTTTCTCTTCCAACTCTTCGATCGATTACGAGATCAGCATCTTTCAAGATTGCTAAATGCTTGGAAACGGCGGTTCGCCCCATCCGAAACTGAGACGTCAAAACATGAAAAGGATATTCTTCAGAATCTGACAACAGCTGGATGAGCTTCCTTCGAGTTGGATCGGCGATTGCTTTGTAAACATCTCGCGTCGGAGACCTGCTACTCAATGCCATCTCTGTGCCTCATGCTCCCAAACCGACACCTTTTGGTGTCCGAATAATCATAGGACACCAAAAGGTGGTACGTCAAGCTTTGCATGCCGTGAAATTGCAAGATCTACCAGGTTTTGGGCGAGAGTGCATGTCCCTTCAGAGGGAGGGTAAATCGCTAACCCGGCTGGACGGCTGGCATCCTGCAGTTTTGTGCAGCTGGGAAATAAACGACCTTG
>DAHVKW010000061.1 GCA_027320695.1 Actinomycetota bacterium
ATAGCAGAATCGGACCAGCGATTTAGATGATTCGATCACTTGGATCCTACGTATGGATAAATCAAGCGGCCTACTCACCATGGCGCGTAGGAGCGAATCGCAACAAAAGGTTTGGCTGCTATATTCACGGCTGTAGATCGATTCGGCTGTCGTGCCATATGCGAGTTGGGGGAATGGGATGCTTTTGATTGACAATGCCACCGTTGAAGCGCTTCTTTCAATGGATGACTGCATCAACTCTCAGGAATCATGTTTCAAAAGAATCGTAACTGGGCAAGCTATCCACCGGCCTCGGATCGATATGTACGCTCCAACAGGCAGAGAAGAGGATTACCACCGCTGGGGAACCATGGAGGGCGCAGATGCCGAACTGGGGGTGATGGCAATCCGTGTCAAGTCCGACATCATCTCCTGGCCGAGGGACTCAGAAAACAGATGGACGGAGGAAAAGTACTGCAGAGAGCCTGGCACCTATTGCGGCTTAATCTGGTTATTCAGCACCCGAAATGGCGAGCCGCTCGCGATAATCCAGGACGGCTATCTTCAGCACTATCGCGTCGGAGGCGGGGCCGGGCTGGGAGTCAGGTACCTTGCCAGGCCCGAGTCTTCTGTAGTCGGGATTATAGGTTCAGGAGGCATGGCGAGAACCTATACAAAGGCAATATGCAATGAGAGGCCGATAGAAAAGGTGAAGGTCTTCAGTCAGAGCAAGGCGCACCGGGAAGAGTTTGCCAAGGAGATGAGCGAGCTTTTGAATATCGAGGTAGTGCCGGTCGATTCGTTGCAGGTCGCGGTTGGGGGGAGCGACATCGTCGCCACCTGTACAGATAGCATGGACCCTCTTCTTTTTGGCAGTCAGCTGGAGCCGGGAATGCATGTGACGAATCTGGGACCCGCGGAGTTCGATGAGTCGGTTTACCAGCGTTCTGATGTGGTGGTCCGCCAAGGCGTTGGAGGACTTGACATTCCGGAGACCAATCGAATCAAGCGTCTTAGGGGTCATAGCCCGATTGCCTATATCGCCGGCTCGGAAGAGGAGATGCGGCGCATCCCCGATCCGATCGAGGGCCCATCCATGTTCACGAGGGATGCTACGAGCTTGATGGAAATCATGGCTCATCCGGAGATTGGCCGCACCAGTCCCGATCAAGTTACCGCCTATATAAACGTGGGGAACCAGGGTTTGCAGTTCACATCGGTTGGAGAGCTCGTATACAGAAAGGCCAAGGAGAGCAGACGTGGTCGAGAGCTTCCCACCGAGTGGTTTCTCCAGGACATAAGAGATTGAACTGACGATAGAAAAGCATGCCCTTTTCCTTATGGTATGATCATAAAATGTTGGGATGGTCATTTTGTCGGTTTTCGACTGGACTGAGCAGGCACTTTGGTATTTTGCCGCCCTTGCTAGACGAGGGTTAGAGAGCGCGGGTGTCTTGCCGAATGGTTAATGGCCTGATCTGAGTGTCATTATGTGATACGGTCGTCCTGCTGTTGTTCTATGGACCGCATAAAAGGGGGAAATATTTTGGCGAAAAGGGAACTATCTGCTGGCGGATTGTCTATTGAAAAGGGCCCGCAAATATCCAGAAACCGGCTTAAGAGACTTTTTCTGGCGGTAGGAGTTTCAACCGTTGGCGCGGCGACACTCGCTGCTTGCGGTAGCAGCTCCGGCGCCGCCTCAACCGCTACCACTGCTGCAAGCAGCTCCACGGCTGCATCAAGTAGCAGTGGCATGCCTGACCTGGCGTACTTCAAAGGCAAGACGATAGATCTGCAAGCTCCTGATAAGCCTGGAGGTGACGGTGACCTCTCCACTCGCGAGATCGCACCGGCCCTGGCGCAGGTACTGCATGCTACCGTAAACGTCTCCAATCACCCTGGTGCCGGAGGTGTTGTTCAGGCCAACGGACTCTACACAACCTCGCCTGACGGGCTTACTCTTGGTGTTGTCCACCTCGGGCCCATAATCATGGCAGACGCGCTTGGACTTGCTTCTGGTTTGAAGGCCGATATGACCAAGTTCAGCTGGATCGGCAACATAACGGCTCAGCCGTTCGTGATTGGAACCCAGCCGAATGACGGAATTACGACATTTGCGCAGCTGGCGAAGGTAACTTCTCCCAATACCGTCATAGGGAGCACAACCGATGAAGGACCGAACGCTGTGATCTACTCTGTTTTCGGAATCGATCACAGGTTCCTATTCGGTTACCCAAACAGCGGCTCGGAGAAGCAGGGTTTTCTGGCTAACCAAGGTCAGAACTGGAACTCATTCGCCGGTGTTGTCGATCCTATGGTCAAGGGAGGCCAGATGCGGGCGCTGGCGATCACCAGCGTACCCTCGATACCTGCAATGCAGCAGGTATTCAAGGGAGTACCGACGATTTCCCACGAGGTGACGGCACTGGGGCTGAAACTAACTTCAACCCAAAAAGACGCCCTGGACGGTATCACCCTTTACGCTGAGTACTTCGCGACGGTTGCTGCGCCTCCAGGTCTGAGTGCTGGGAAGCTTGAGACTCTTCGCACTGCGTTTGCCGAGGCGATGAAGATGGCTTCTACCCAGGCTTTGGCGGCCAAGTCAAACCAGCCTCAGTACTACGTGAGCGGCCAGAACACTGCATCGGCTGTTCAGTCCATGCTGACGGATAGCCAGGCGTTGGCTTCGTTCAAATCGAATTCGTAGCAGCTCTACGAAATAGATAGAACTTGGATTATTGCTGCCAGGCCCTTTAGTGGCTTGGCAGCAAGGAAGTTAAGGAATTGCTGAGCTTGAGATGTTAAGTAATCTTTCCCACGGGCTGACCGCGCTGATGTCTGGGGGTCCAATCCTATTCCTGGTTCTCGGGATGGTAATAGGGATGCTCGTCGGTATGCTGCCGGGTCTCGGTACCGCGGTCGCACTGAGCATCCTTCTTTCCTTCGTCTACCACATGAGCATCATCAACATGGTGGCCTTGATGCTTGGTGCGCAGGCAGGAGGTTACTATACGGCTTCTATTACCGCCATAACACTTAATACTCCGGGAGCTCCAGAATCTTACCCTACTACCCTCGATGGTTTTCCTATGACGGAGCGGGGAGAGGGCGGCAAGGCACTTGCAATTTCGGCAGTGGCGACTTGGATGGGCGGTTGGATCGCATGCATCATATTCGTTGGGCTGATCCAGGTCGCCAGCCCTTTGATCACCACTTTTAAGGCACCCGACTACGTAGGCGTCATCGCGCTTGCAATAGTTTTGGTGGGGCTTGTCGGGGATACCCCGATGAACAAAATCGTGGTTTCTGCGGCCTTTGGCTTGATGCTCTCCTTTGTCGGAAGCGACCCGGTCACGGGCATCTACCGTTTTACTTTCGGCCTCCCTCAGCTTGCTGACGGGATTGTCGTAGTCCCGTTCGCCCTTGGTGTCTTTGCCATCACCCAGATGGTGGTGATGTACGGCACTGGCCGCAGCGCCACTAGCGCGGCGCCAAAGGTGGGATTGAAGAACCTATCAAAGACCGCATGGGAAGGAATTGCCTACACTTTCCGCCATCCCGGCTCCGTGTTCCGGTCGGCGATTATAGCGTCGCTCCTCGGGCTCCTTCCCGGCATCGGCGGGTTTGCGGGAAACTATGTCTCCTATACAATAGGGAAGCGCTTGTCGAGAAAGGGCCGACAGTTTGGAACTGGAGTGCCCGAAGGCGTCATGTCTGCTGAGGGCTCCTCGTTATCAAAGGAGGTAGCGTCGCTTCTGCCTGCTGTGGCGCTCGGTGTGCCTTCGGGTATCGGAATGGTGCTCTTCATCGCGGCTATGTCAATCGAGGGCATCGAGCCGGGACTGGCCCTTCTGCGGGAGCACCCTTCGTTGCCCTACACGATGATGTGGGTAATGGCGATTACGGCATTGCTTTCGTGCTCAATTGGCCTGATCCTGTCTCCATGGTTGAGCAAGGTGTCCCGAATTCGTGGGCCGGTGCTATTCCCGTACATAATCGGGCTTGCGATTATCGGAAGCTACGCGGCAGCCACCAGTTCGGTGGGCTTTGCCGAGCTTGCAGTTTTTGGCCTGGTGGGCCTGGTCGCGCGCAAGGCTGACTACTCGCTTGCGGCTATGATCATCGGCTTGGTTCTCGGGGGCATTTTCAACGATCAGGTACATGTCACTGCGGAGACCTACGGTTGGAGCTTTATTTGGAGGAATCCGATTGCCGATCTTACCCTGCTTGCTGCAATAGTCCTGGTGGGTATCAAGGCAATCCCGAGCACGAAGCGAATGCTGCTGCAGAGGCGCAACAGCGCAGATGGCTCTTTTGTTGGTACCCACGTTCCAGGCCTAACAGGCTCAAAAAGCAACATTAATCTCGAGCTGCCGATCGACCTGATTATGCTTGTGGGATCGACATGGTACACGATCGTCGCATTCGGATACCCCTCCGGGGCGGGGCGGGTTGCGGGCGTGGTGTCGTCGGTAATGGTGTTTATCGCAATATTCAGGGTGATCTTCGACACTAGGAAGTTCATGATCATTAGGGCCAGACGTCACTCTCTAGATATTGAGTCTGGCGCTCCAGAGTCCACGACCCCGGCAGAGGGATCGAAGCTATTGCTGGGCGAGACTGCAGCGAATTCCGGTTTCCAGGCCGTGAGTTTAGAGGCGCCTTTGCTTCATGGCGCAGTGGCCACTGTCGAGGCTCCCGAATACTCCGATGAGCCGCAACAGGGCAGCCGCCGCCACTCGGCTGGCTTGCGCGAGTTAGTGTCCCTGGGCTGGTTCGCCATGTTCATCATGTCGACGGTGATATTCGGATTCCGGTTTGGCATCCCGCTGGCGGGAGGGATATACAGCCTCGTAGGAGTGAGGTGGTCGAGGACTTGGCAGAGAGTCGTGTTTGTTGCGGCGACAGTAATCATTCTCTACATATTGATCATGGTGTTCATCGACACCCTGCACTACACCTTCTCAGGCATTATCTGAGAAGGTGTCAATATTCGAGAATTGCTGAATTCCCGTTCAGCTACAAATAACCGGGGGACACGAGGCCTTCAATTCGCAGCTACCGGATCGATTGTCTGCGGGCGCGCTTTCGCGTAAGGCCTGGGCCGCAAGATGCCGAATGAGTGGTTGCTCCAGGACATGCGCGATTGAGGGCAACTTGTTGAGATCTCCGATGGGTTTGGGTCAATCCCGTGACGAAGAGATGCGGCGCTGCAAGCGGAAAGAAGGACCTTTCGGCTGCTTGTAGAAGTCGGTTTGTCCGGTGCGTTGGCAAGGAGCGGAGGCTGTTGTGTTTGTCGATAAGACAGAAGGTGCGCCTGCGAATAGGTCTGGTCATGCCGGACTGTTTCGTCAGCAATCGGCTAGAGATGGGAGATAGAGGTGACTCTGGTACTGAGCATTGAAGAGCAGCAAGAGATCCTGGATATGAAAAGCGTGCTGGGCGTTCTCGAAGTCTTGTATCGTGAGCAGGCAGCTGGGAGGGCATTGACGAGGCAGCGCTCTTATTTAATCGTACCTAACCAGACCGGGGTCTACGGGCTCAAGTCGATGGACGGCGTGGTACCGATCTTCGACATCGGGGCAGTTCGAATTAACTCTGACGTGATAACGTGGCCCGAAATCGGCGATACAAAGAGGAGAGTGAAGGTTCCCGCCGCTCCGGGAAACCGGTGGGTTGGGTTGGTCCTTTTATTTTCCGTCTCCACCGGCGCGCCTTTGGCAATATTTCCCGACGGCTTTGTGCAACGAATGAGAGTGGGGGGCACCAGCGGTCTCGGAGTCAAGTACCTCGCCAGGGAGGACTCCAAAGTGCTGGGCCTGATCGGTTCCGGTTGGCAGGCCGGTTCGCAGGTGCTGGCGGCCTGCGAGGTGAGGAATTTCGACCGGGTAATTGTCTACAGTCCGACAAGAGAGAACCTGGTCAAGTTTGTCGAGGAGATGGCTGGGCAAGTTAGTGCCGAGGTGATAGCTGCGGAGTCGGCAGCCCGGGTCGTATCGCAAGCAGACGTCGTCTTGTGTGCTACGAATTCGGTCCAGCCGGTCTTCGACGGTACCCTTGTCAAATCAGGCCAGCACCTCGGCTGTGTCAAGAATTGCGAGCTCGACGACAATGCGTTCAAGCGCGTAGACAGGCTGGTAATCCACTCCATCGATTCAAGCCCCAAGCATTTGGTAATGGAAGAAGCCCAAGCACCCGCAGAAGAGCGCGGCTGGGATGACAGCCACGGCGGTATTGATTGGAGCAATGCGCCGACTCTCGCCCAGCTCGTAAGCGGCGCAGTTCCGGGCAGGCAATCGAGCGAAGAAGTGACCTGCTTTGACAACAACTTAGGGCTCGGCATCCAGTTTGCAGCTGTGGGTGCGAAGCTGCTTGAACTGGCCAAAGAGAAAGGTGTCGGGCATGAGCTTCCGACCGAATGGTTTACCCAGACCGTTCACCCCTAGCGGGAAGCCAAAGTCATCGCCAAGCCACGGCTTGTCGAAAGCTGGGTCTAGAAGCGGCAATTGTGACGTTAAGTTTCATAGACGAAGGAGGCGGATGTGCTGGTAATTGACAACCAGATGGTAGGCGGGCTCTTGAGCGCCGCAGACGCAGTGGCGGTCTTAGAGCAGTCATATATAGATCTCGCCGCCGGAGAGGGGATCTGCAGGCCGCGGATAGACATGAGGATCCCAGTGGGTGACGGAAAATCTGTATACCAGTGGGGAACTATGGAGGGCGGATCGGCTAGAAGCGGTTACTACGCCATTCGTATGAAATCGGACGTATTGGTGGAGGAGACAGTCGAAGGCAACCGGACTCAGGGGAAGTACTGCATAAAGCCAGGTACATTCATGGGGCTGGTGCTTCTGCTTTCGGTAAGAAATGGCGAGCCTCTCGCCCTGTTGAACGATGGAGTCCTGCAGCATATGCGTGTCGCCGCTGATTCCGCGATCGGAGTAAAGTACGGTTCCAATCAAGATGCCAGCGTTCTTGGGATGATTGGCTCGGGCGGCATGGCGCGCAGCCACGTCGAAGCGATAATGGCGGTAAGAGATCTCAAATTTCTCCAGGTGTACAGTCCGACAAAGGCGAACAGGGAGAGATATGCAGCGGAGATGGCCGAGCTTTACGGGATCGAAGCAAGAGCTGTTGGCTCGGCTGAGCATGCCTTCAAAGGCGCTGACATAGTCACCGGCTGCACAGACGCGGTAGGCCCGGTCATCGCGGGACGCCACCTGGAAGCGGGAGTCCACGTTACAAGCATTGGCGGCCGCCCTGACGAGGAGGCTCGAGAGAAGTTCGTGAGATGGCTTAGGTTGGCGGATGCGACTGTGCCGGTCAGCAACATGGCCTGGGGCACCAGGGACGAGTATGTCTACTACCGCGCTCGTCCCGATGATCCGATTTGGCAGCAGCACCTTCACGGGGCCAAGGCCTGGAACGTTTACGGCATCGAGCAAAAGCTCGTCACTCTGGCCCAGATCTTGAATGGAGAGGCGCAGGCTAGGCACGACAGAAGCGATATCACCTTCTCCGAGAGGGGGAATGCGCAGGGAGCTCAGTTTCACGCGGTCTGCGGGCTCATCTATGAGAATGCGGTGAGCAAAGGGATCGGCCGCGAGATTCCAACCGAGTGGCTGGTGCAGGACATAAGGGACTGAGATTTGGGCGCGAATTGAATTCCGGGTTTCATGGCTTTGCAGTTCAGGCCTGGGCCCTTCGGTTCGTTCACCAACCGTGACGGTCTCGATGCGCCAGCTCAGCTGCCACTCCTGTTCAAGCACGTCGATGGCTACTTGGAAAATGCCGTTAGGGCGGCGAGAACTACGCGTCTTTGCTCAAGTCGCAGTCGTGCCTGAATTGCTGGAAGCTCTTGCCTGGGCTTGTCTGTCGCGGAGAGCTTTGACCGATGTGGCATTGACAACGCTTATGCCCCTTTAGGCGTCTCTACAACCTCCCAAAAGTCGATCATTGCGGCTGCTGACGCTCGCGTAACCCTTCGCTCTGCTCATCGAAATTCCCCACTTAGTTGCGGTCGCAAGAGTTCAATTTAGGCGGGCATACGAAGTGAATATCTGGCCAATAACGACGCATGCTCCCGTTGGAGAAGCGGGTGCAAGTCAGGGTGTTGAAGGAACGGAGATGGTCCCTGTCGGCAATTGCCGGCCATCCAGGAAAGACCGCAAGATGATCCGGGCGGCTGCCTCAAGCTGTTGCTGATGGAAGTGGAGACGGGCCATGGGAGTATCTCTGATAGACGGCATCTCTGTGGATCCCAGGCGGGTTTGTTGTTGATCTGCCCACGAGGACTCTTGTGCAATGGCGGCGTTCGTAGAAGTATAAGAATGTGGTGAAACAGGCCTCAGCGCCGGTAGACGACCGAAGACCGGGACATTAGTTGCTTTTGATTTCAAATTGTTCAACACAGAGAGGTCTAGAATTCGGCTACAAGATTACAAACTGCTGAGCACGGGCGAGGCCGGTTGCGGAAGAATCTGGTTATACAGAGTTTGCGATTCACGGTGTTTGCCAGGTTGAAGAGTCGATGCGAGACAAATGCCCGGAGGCTTGAGCGGAGATATCGGTTATTGAGAATTGCGGGAAACTAACGTTGAGCGGCAAATAAAGGGAAGTCATTGAGGAGGCACAGCTAAATCAATAATGATTAAAAGGGGGCAGGTAGTTGACTAAGTACGATCCAAGTGCCTATCGAGAGTTTTTTGAGCATGAATTCAGCTATATTGGCGGCTTCTGGCGCAACACGCATAGATACGCCAATTATGTAGCACTTATCGATCCCATAGGCGGTACCGAGTGGAGCTATGGTGATCTGGGCGTGAAAGTTGGCGAGCTTTCCTCCGGTCTTATTGAACTGGGGGTCGCCGAGGGAGATGTTGTAGCCTACCAGCTGTTCAACTGCGTGGAATTTGCGCAGCTCTACCTTGCCTGTCAGGCCGCGGGGGCAATAGGTTCGCCTATCAATTACCGGTTAGCTTCGGGAGAGGTAGCTTTCATAATCGACGATAGCCTTCCGAAAGTTTTTATTTACGACACGAGCCTAGCCAAGGTGGTCGATTCAGCGCTCGGAATGGCAAATCACCGACCGCAGGTTCTCGTGGGAGTAGGTGACGACGGTCCCTTGGCTTCAATTCGCGGAGCCAAGTGTCTCCGTTTCGACGAGATTTTCATTGACGGCGGACGGGCGCCGCAACTTTCCAAAAGTATCTATGACGAGACCACAAGGCTGTATACGTCCGGAACGACGGGTATGCCCAAAGGAGTGCCTCTGAATAGTGCGGTAGAAATATTCAGCGCTCACGATGTCATTATGCACTTTCCCCTTGTTCCGGAAGATCGCACGCTGAACATGACGCCATGGTTTCACCGCGGCGGTCTCTATAGCGGAGGCCCTAACCCGATATTTTACGTAGGTGCGGCGGCGGTTCCAATGCGCTCATTCGACCCCAACCTGTGCCTGGACTATGTAGAGCGCCTAAAGCTGACGTTTCTGATCGGTGCTCCTACCAATCTGGCAATGCTCGCCAAGGCTCAGAGTGAGCAACCCCGTGATCTGGGCTCTCTGCGGGGCATCGTGACCATGGGAGCTCCGCTGGATCGAGCGGCAGCACTCAGCTATCAGAATCTTTTGACCCCGAGGATCTTCAATGGATATGGAACTACGGAAGCTTTCTGGAACACGTTTC
>DAHVKW010000062.1 GCA_027320695.1 Actinomycetota bacterium
TTGTGAATTTGTCCATTGACGACCTGCGCAGGGCGGTAAAAGAGAATGCTGTCAGTTGAGGCGGTCCCTGAGCTGGTCTAGCACCGAGTCGGGCACCAGCAAATCGCCTTCGCCAGTACCTATTTGAAGGCCGGTCTTGTAGGTTCCGTGGTAGTCGGAGCCGCCGGTGGCCACTAATGAAAGAGATTCGGCCAACTTCACCAAAAGAGTCCTCAGCTGAGGGGTGTACCGCGAATAGTGAGACTCTATCCCGACCAGCCCGTAGCTTTCGAGCTCTGAAATATATCGCGACAGCTCGTCTCCGTGCACCTCAAGCGATAGCGGATGGGCTATCACTGGGAGCGCCCCAGACGCGAGCGTCAGTTCGATCGCCTCTTTTGGGTCCAATAGCATTTTTGGAACATAGTAGGCCTGGCCTTTTGCAAGATACTTATCGAAGGCTTCCTGAATGGACGAGACAATCCCCTTTTTCAACATTACTGCCGCGAAATGCGGTCTGCCCAAATTTGGTCCTCCGGCCTCCTCGATCAGCTCGTCCCAGGATATGGGGAAGCCGGCGTCGCGAAGTTTCCTTGCCAGAGCCATGTTGCGGTCCATTCTCGCCTTCTGGATATCAATGAGGCGATCCTGAAGGGGCCCGGGTATTGGCTCCAAAAAATAGGCCAGTAGATGGAAGGTTCCGGATTGGAAGATGCAGGAGATCTCCACACCGGGAACGAAGCCGACGCCGAGCTCTTCCGCGCGTTGCTTGGCAAATCCGATTCCATCGAGACGGTCATGATCGGTGAGCGCAACGTGGCTGCAGCCCGCTGTTTTAGCCAGTTCGATAATCCGTTGCGGAGAGTCGGAGCCATCGGAGAATCTAGAATGGGTATGCAGATCTATCATTGTGCGCTTTCATGAATCTTTTTGAATTTTCACTCTCAAGGGTATTGTTCCCCCGGTAAAGTCGGGGCAATTCCTATGGGATATTATGAAAATTCGACTAGGTTTTTATGTGGGCGTCAAAGAATCTTAGTTTGGTACTTCTAAGCGCTTAAACGCGCTGAATGGAAGACTAAAGACTTGCTGTTCGATCGAGACAAGGAAGACGAGCGAGTTCATGTCCTTTAGGAAGGACCATTTGTTAGGTGACAGGGAATCTGGGTGCGACAATCCCAGCAACTCAGTGCAACCCAATTCCATATTCACTGTTCTCCCAGCGGCGAATGACGGGTGGTGTTCCAAGGACCAACCGGAGCGCGACGGACCGGCGGATTCCCCTGAAGAAGCCTGCGGGGTCTTCGGGATCAAGCTCAACGATGACCCGGGAAATGCATCAGTATCGCACCTGACCTTTGACGGACTCTACGCATTGCAGCATCGTGGTCAAGAATCGGCCGGTATTGCCGTGTCTGACGGCGAGGGAATTACCGTAGTCAAGAACATGGGCCTTGTGAGCAATGTCTTCGATGAGAGGACCCTTCTGGCGCTGCCTGGCAACATGGCTATTGGACACACTCGCTATTCGACAACAGGGGCATCGAACTGGAAGAATGCCCAGCCTGTTTTTAGAGCTGTCGGCGAAACCGGTTTCGCGCTCGGTCATAACGGCAATCTGACCAATACGGCGGAGCTGGTGGAAGCGGCAGGCCTTTTCCCAGGCCTGGCTATCTCGGATACTGATGCGCTCGCGGAGCTTCTTTTTAGGCACTTTTCGAAGGATGCCGATCCCAATAGTTTGAGGGACGCCCTGATGAAAGTTCTTCCGATGCTGAGGGGTGCATTCTCGCTGGTTCTCATGGACGTCGTCAATTTGATCGCAGTCAGGGATCCCAACGGTTTCCGACCCCTTTGCCTGGGAAGACTCGACAGCGGTTGGGTATTCGCCTCAGAAAGTCCTGCGCTGGATGTGATCGGAGCCAAGTTCGTGCGGGAACTCGAGCCGGGAGAGATGGTAATTGTCTCAGACGGCGAGCCGCATAGCTATTTCCCGTTTCCCGAGGAGCGCCTCGACCCCAAGCTTTGCATCTTCGAGTTCGTTTATTTTGCCCGTCCTGATTCGCGGCTTCTGGGCAAAGAGGTTCATGGAACTAGAAGGAGAATGGGCCAGTACCTGGCATTAACGGCTCCGGTTGAGGCCGACATGGTGATGGGGGTGCCTGATTCCGGCGTCCCGGCCGCGGAGGGATACGCTCTTCAGTCGCAAATTCCATACGGCCAAGGTTTGGTCAAGAACCGTTACATAGGCAGGACCTTTATTACTCCGGATCAGACTCAAAGGGCAAATGGCGTAAGGCGCAAGCTAAATACCCTGACCGAGAATATTGCCGGCAAGAGACTAGTAGTTGTGGACGACTCGATTGTCAGGGGAACTACCACAAAGGCAATGGTGAAACTTCTCCGAGAGGGCGGAGCACTTGAGATCCATCTGAGAATCTCGTCTCCGCCTTACAAGTGGTCGTGCTTCTATGGCATAGATACTCCGTCGAGACCGGATCTTCTTGCCGCCAACAGAAGCTTGGATGAGATCAGGGAGTACTTGAACGTCGATTCCATCGCGTATCTGGACATCGAGGATTTGAGGAAGGCCATTGGCACCGATTATGGATTCTGCGATGCCTGTTTGACCGGAAACTATCCTGTTGCAATCCCGGTGACCATATCTGCAGCACCAGCTACAGCGAATACCGTCAGCTGACGATGGAAAACAGCACTGGGAAACCATTGACCTATTCTTCTGCCGGGGTAGATTTGGAAGCCGGAGAAATGGCGGTTTCCAAGATACGGTCAAAGGTTCAGTCAACATTTTCAAGGGAAGTGGTCTCAGACATTGGAGGCTTTGCGGGCATGTTCGCCCCGGACCTCTCCGGTTACGTGGAGCCGGTCTTTGTTTCTTCAACCGATGGGGTTGGAACCAAGGCAATGGTTGCGACCTGGGCAAACATTTACGATTCGATAGGGATTGACTTGGTCGCGATGTGCGTCGACGACCTTGTATGCACCGGGGCAAAACCGCTTTTCATGCTGGACTACATTTCCATCGGCAAACTCGATCCCGATCAGATAGAGAAGCTGGTAGGCGGCATCGCCGACGGGTGCATAATGGCTGGCGCTTCTCTGATTGGCGGGGAGATGGCCGAGCATCCCGGAGCAATGGAGAAGGGAGAGTTCGATCTGGCCGGTTTTGCTGTAGGTGTCGTCGATCGCTCTAAAGCATGGGGATCGCATCGCGTCCGCAGCGGAGACAAGCTAATCGGCCTGGCATCACCCAATTTGCGGTCCAACGGATTTTCGTTAGCCAGGGCTTCGCTCTTTGGGTCATCGTCTGTCGGAGAGATAAAAAAACTGGGCAGCGAACCGGCGTGGCCGGGTTCGCCGAAGTCTCTTTTCGAAGTTGTGATGGAGCCGTCTGTTATCTACAGCCAAGCTATAAGCTCCATATCCGAGAAAAATCTGGTGAATAGCTGCGCCCATATAACTGGCGGAGGCATGCCGGGCAATCTGCCTCGCTCATTACCCGATGGTCTCTCCGCCAAAATTCAGGCAGATTCGTTCGAGGTCCCGCGCATATTCAAGGAAATTCAGGAAAAGGGCGGAATTTCTGATGAAGAGATGTTTCGCGTATTTAATATGGGCGTGGGGATGATCCTATCGATCGATCATTCTGCGGAAGTCGCAATTCGAAGTCACATCGAGAGCAGCTCGATTCCCACCTATCTGCTGGGTACGGTTGAGGAAACTGGAGGAGGCGTGAATTTTGTCTGAGCGTTATTCAACCGTGTTGGATGAGATTCAAAATATGGACGACAGCGCTCTGCTTGGGCGTCTTCGCGATCATATCATTGCCCACTCCATACTGACGGGGAAGTTCGTATTGAAGTCGGGTGAGGAGAGCAGCTGGTTCATCGACGCGAAGAAGACTGTTTGTTCTGCCGACGGGATGCTTCTTGTAGCTGACGCGGTATGCCGCGTGATACCCGCAGAAGCCACAGCCATTGGTGGGCTTACTATGGGAGCTGATCCGGTTGCATTTTCCACTGCGGCTATCAGCGCCGCCTTGGGAAGGCCCCTGCGGTGCTTCTCGGTGAGAAAAGAGGCCAAGGACCACGGCGGCGGCGGCAGGATTGCGGGGATGCTGCTCCCGGGCGACAAAGTTGTCATAACTGAGGACACGGTCACCAGGGGAACCTCAATGTTAGAGGCCGTTACGGAGGTCCGGGATGCCGGCGGCGAGGTCATATTGGCCTTGGCCCTAGTGGACAGGGGGGGGAGCGCGGAGCGCCTTCTAAGTACAACGGGGGTGAAGTTCAAGGCACTGTTCGGTGCCCCGGATCTGGGCCTCAACTATGAAGGCGGCCTTGTTTTTTAACCCGGATCTCGGGCTAAATCGCTAACAAATCCTGTGCGGCCTTGACGATCTGATCCGTCCCAATCATGAGCGCTCGCTCTATCGCGGAAGAAAATCCGAGCAAGGGGACGTCAGGGCTGGCCAATCGCTTAACAGGCGCATCCAAAGCCCAGAACGCGTGTTCCGAAATCAGCGAGGCCACCTCGGCCCCCGCTCCGAAAGAGATGTTGTCCTCGTGAACTATCAGCACGCGTGAGCATCTCGTGGCGGAGTCCAGGATTGTGGCCTTGTCAAGAGGCGAAATGGTTCTAAGATCTACCACCTCGATGTCGGCCTCGTCCTGGAGCGCTTCTGCGGCGGCGAGAGCATAATGCCTGTGAAGACCGTAGGTGATTATGGTGAGATCCTTGCCCGGTTTGACGATTTCGGCTTGGCCAATTGGAACCTGGAAATCAAGCTCCGGAATCGGTCCGGAGATCAGGCGGTATGCCTTCTTGTGTTCTAGAAACAAAACTGGATCAGGGTCAAGAAGGGCGGAATTCAACAGACCGACCACATCTTTCGGGGTGCTGGGTACTACAACCTTGAGTCCCGGAATGTGAGAGAAGATCGCTTCAATGGCCTGCGAATGGTATAGCGCTCCGTGCACGCCGCCTCCCCACGGGGCGCGGATGACCATTGGAACGTTCCAACCTCCGTTGGAGCGGTAGTGGGCTTTGGCAGCTTCGGAGACGATCTGATCGAATGCGGAGTGGATGAAGTCGGCAAACTGAATTTCCACTATTGGATGCTTGCCGAGGAACGCGAGACCGATTCCGAAGCCGACCAGACTTGATTCCGCGAGCGGAGTGTCAATTACGCGATCCGGATATTTGTGCCACAGTCCCTCGGTGGCCATGAAGACTCCTCCTTTGCGACCGACATCTTCGCCAAGTATCAAAGACGAGGGATCGGTTTCGAGGATATGGCCCAGGCTGGTTCTCAAGGCGTCAATGACGTTTCCTGTCCGTATCGAGGTGAAAGACGGTTTTTCAAATCGGACTGGGACTTTGTTCTCGATAACCTTCGCGTAGACGTTTGTGCCGACGGAATCCGGCGTTGGATCGGACACCTCCTGCGCTAGCGCCGCTTGGTTATTGATGGATTCGACGAGCCCGTCTTTGAGTTGGAGCAGTTCAAAGTCCGATGCGCAACCGTGAGCCGTCAAATAGTCGCCAAATTTGGTCAGGGGATCGTCCGCCTTTGCCGCGTCAACCTCCTCTTTGGATCGGTAGCTTCGATCGTCATCATCCGAAGTGTGCGGGCCGAACCGATAAGCAATTGCTTCAATGAATGTCGCACCACCGCCTGATCGGGCTTTTTCAACCGCGTTTTTTACCGCCGAATAGACGGCAATGGGATTTTTCCCATCCACCTGGATGCCTTCGATGTCGTAGGCGGCGGCCTTTTTGTACAATTCCGTCACCGCAGACTCCATGGCAAGCGGAACAGAAATCGCATACCCGTTGTTTTCGCAGATGAACACTACCGGCAGCTTATGAATGCCGGCGAAATTGAGCGCCTCGTGAAAGTCACCCTTGGATGTTGCGCCGTCGCCAAAATTACAGATGACGACGTCATTTGATCCGTCGAGTTTGAGACCATATGCGATGCCGGCTGCGTGAGGAAGCTGGGTTGCAATTGGCGAAGATCCAGTGACGACACGCACGCGGGGCAACGACCAATGGTTTGGCATCTGACGTCCGCCGGAGTTGGGATCCTCAGCTTTGGCGAAGATTCCCAGGAAGGCTTCGTACGGCGTCATGCCAAGTCCGAGGAGCAGTCCAAGATCGCGGTAATACGGAAGGACCCAGTCCTCTCCGTGTCTGATGGCTTTGGCGATTCCTGCATGAATCGCTTCGTGGCCACTGCTGGATATGGAGAAAGGGGCTTTGCCCATTCTGTTGAGGTTCCAAATCTTTTGGTCAACCAGACGGCTGGTCAGCATGACCTCATACATTTCCCGAAGATCCTTGTCAGATAGGCCAAGGTCTCGGTGATGGGTCAGCTCTGAGAGATCGACAATCTTGCGATCGGCGTCGCCCTCGGGACCTCGTTTCTGTTGTGCGTCAGGCTCACTGTCCGGCTGGGAGAGCAACTCTTTTTCCCGACCTCTTCGAGACCTCCTGAAGATTGACATGCTTTATCCTTATGGATCTCTATGCAATTCTTTCATTGATTTTGCGACCTTGACAACTCTAGCTAAAAAATTCGGGTGCTTTACGATCAATCTATTCAAGCAAGAGACTGTATAGACTGCTTGTCATAACCCAGAAGATTTTACATGTATAACTTTTATAGGTAGGTAGTCTGTCGAAGCATTTAAGGCAGGTCAGGTAGGATCAGCGATTATGGCATCACCAAACGTATCTCATTCAGTTACAATCAGGGCGGAGATATCGCATCGTCCGGGAGCTCTTGGGCGCCTCACTACGGCAATAGGAGACGCCGGAGGCAACATTCTGGGTCTGGATCTGGTTGAGGTCTACAACGACCTAATTATTAGGGATATTACCGTTCTTGCAACTGACGAGGATCACGTAGCAAAGATCAGGGCTGTCTGTGAAGCAGTTGAAGGCGTCCATATCCGAAGTGTGCTGGATAGGGTCTTCAGGCTGCACGTTGGCGGGAAGATTGAGGTTCGCGGCAAGAATCCTATCAACAACCGGGATGACCTTTCCATGGCCTATACCCCCGGCGTCGCGCGGGTCTGCCTGGAGATCGTAGAAAAGCCGGTCCAAGTCCACACCTACACCATCAAGTCCAATACGGTCGCAATTGTCACTGACGGCACAGCGGTGCTCGGGCTGGGTGATATCGGACCCCACGCCGCTATGCCTGTCATGGAAGGCAAGGCTCAACTATTCAAAGAGTTCGCCGGAATCGACGGCTTTCCGATCTGCCTCAATGTTAACTCCACCGAAGAGCTGATAGAGACCGTCTCCCGGCTCGAACCAACCTTTGGGGGAATAAATCTCGAGGACATTGCCGCTCCAAGATGTTTCGAAGTTGAAGAGGCTCTCAGATCCAGGCTTGATATACCAGTATTTCACGACGACCAGCATGGGACGGCCGTAGTTGTCCTTGCTGCAATGCGCAATGCGCTCCGGGTTGTAGACAAGCGAATGACCGACCTCCGAGTGGTCATCATGGGTGCCGGCGCGGCAGGCGTGGCAATTGCCAAGATTCTGTCGAATGCTGGAGTTCCAGACGTAATAGTGACTGATAGGCGCGGAACGATATACCAGGGACGCGACGGTGATAACGGATCGAAGTCATGGCTTGGGGAAAATACCAATCCATATAATCTCAAGGGTTCAGTTTCGGATGCCTTGGTAGGAGCCGACGTGTTCGTGGGGGTATCGGGCCCAGGCTTGGTAACCAGGCAGGACATTATGGCGATGGGTAACAAGCCAATCGTGTTCGCTCTGGCAAACCCGACGCCTGAAATCATGCCGGAAGAGATCGAGGACGTCGCCGCCGTCATCGCTACAGGCAGAAGCGACTATCCCAATCAGATTAACAACGTCCTTTGCTTTCCGGGTATCTTCCGCGGGGCTTTGGATGCCGGCGCCATGGCCATCACCGAGTCCATGAAGCTAGCTGCCGCCAATGCAATTGCGTCAGCGGTGCCGGAGGACGAAATCGTGCCGAGCTATATTGTGCCCTCGGTATTCAACCGCTCGGTCGTCACCCTCGTCGCCAATGCAGTGGCTGAAGCCGCCCGTGCTGACGGCGTAGTGCGGCACTCGTTGAACGAGTAATCAGGGAATTTCTCTAGCCATACGGTTTGGAAAGGCGGCCTGACCGGGTCAAAATTGCGGCTCAGCTGTTGTGGGTGTAAACGAATGCTGCCGGGAATGTTTGATGAGCCTGCTAGGTTGTTATATAGGTATTGCTGCACTGTGCAGCTATCTGTGATCGTCTTTTGTTCCGTTTTATATTCTGCGGTTTAAAGAGTCATCTTAGAGACGAACTCAGATCGCAGAAGTCGCTAAATTTAGCGCAAATGGAATAAGGAAATCATGACAGTTAGTTTCGCGTCTCTTGGCGTCGATCAAAGAATCATTGCGGGTTTGAACAGCCAAGGGATTACCGATCCGCTCCCCATCCAAGCTGTAACTCTTAAAGATGCAATTTTGGGGAAAGATATATGCGGCAAGGCCGATACCGGGTCCGGGAAGACCTTAGCCTTCGGCATAGCATTGCTTCAGCAAAACGAGCAGGGCCAGCCTCGGCATCCCAGGTCCCTGGTGGTTGTTCCAACCAGAGAGCTGGCGGTCCAGGTGAGGGATGTTCTAGCATCTGTGGCAGGTCCCAGGCAGGTGAGAGTCTCGGTTGCTTACGGCGGAGTTAGCATAGAAACTCAGATCAAGGCGCTCAAGCGCGGTGTTGATATTCTTGTTGGCACCCCAGGTCGACTGATCGATCTTGTAAATCGCCGTGCGCTGTCGCTATCGAGAATCACCTCCGTGGTACTGGACGAAGCAGACCGGATGGCGGATATGGGATTCATGCCTCAGATCGAAGAGATACTGGACCAAACCTATTCGGAACGCCAAACCATGCTCTTTTCGGCCACCCTGGATAGAGATGTTGACCGTTTGATAAAGCGTTACATGACTGATCCGGTACGCCATGAGGTCATTTCCGAACCGGAAGATGCTCCGAAAATCACCCAATATTTCCTCTCGGTCGAGGAGCGTTCCAAGGTTGAAGCGGTCTCGAGCCTTGTTCAGGGTGCAGAGAGAGCCTTGATTTTCGTGAAGACGAAGCGAAGCGCCGATCAGCTGGCAGATATGATGATGGATTTTGGAATTCGTGCTTCAGCCATGCACGGCGATTTGCGCCAGTCTGCGCGCAATAGGGTTCTTGAGCGATTTTCCAGAGGCTCGGTCAGGGTCCTGGTGGCCACAGATGTCGCTGCGCGCGGTTTGGACGTCACCGGGTTGGATCTAGTAGTGCACTTTGATCTTCCCGAAGACCACAAAGCCTATATACACCGTTCTGGGCGCACGGCAAGAGGAGGGGCAGTTGGAGTGGTTGTTACGCTCCTTTCGCCTCGATCAGGTCGAGAGGTTCAGTACCTTCAAAAGGCGCTGGGAATTAGTGTGCCAATTTACTCGGTTGACCCCAGTGATT
>DAHVKW010000063.1 GCA_027320695.1 Actinomycetota bacterium
CGCTTGACGGTGTGACCAGCACAAAGAGTTTTAGAAGTTAGTCCAAGGGTCCGGTCCCAAATGGGAATCCGGGCCCTTTTCGATTATTGTCTTTCATTATGTCGAAAATAAACCGTCAGACTGACTCGGGAATCGAGATCGAACCTATCTATGGACCGGACAAGCTCGATGGGTGGGATCCGAAAGTAAAGCTGGGTGGGCCGGGTGACGCACCGTTTACGCGCGGTGTCTACAGGGACATGTACCGCTCGCGCCTATGGACCATGCGCCAATATGCTGGTTTTGGAACTGCGGAGGCAACGAATCAGCGATTCAAGTTCCTGCTTGACGCTGGTCAGACTGGGTTGAGCTGCGCTTTTGACCTGCCTACTCAGATGGGCTATGACTCCGACCATCCCCGCGCCGAAGGTGAGGTGGGCAAAGTCGGTGTGGCCATTGATTCCATAGAGGATATGAAGATGCTTTTCAAGGATATTTCCTTGGATTCTGTGACTACCTCCATGACTATAAATTCCACCGCCTCGATCCTGCTCCTTCTCTATCAGTTGGTGGCTGAGGAAAATGGGGTGGCGCCAACCGAACTGCGAGGAACGATTCAAAATGACATTTTGAAAGAATATGTTGCCCGCGGAACTTACATCTATCCGCCCCGGCCATCGATGAGGCTGATTACCGATACCTTCAGCTACTGCCGTGAAAACCTTCCCAACTGGAACACAATCTCCATCTCTGGTTACCACATTCGAGAAGCCGGATCAACTGCCGTGCAAGAGATAGCATTCACTATTGCAAACGGCATTGCATACGTGCAGGCAGCCATAGACGCTGGTCTCGATGTCGATGATTTTGCGCCCAGGCTTTCTTTTTTTTGGAACGCGCACAACAACCTTTTTGAAGAGGTTGCCAAGTTCCGTGCTTCGAGACGCATCTGGGCCAAAGTCATGTCCGAGAGATTCGGGGCAAAGGACAAGCGGTCGCTTCTGCTGCGCTTTCACACCCAGACCGGCGGCTCGACGCTTACGGCACAGCAGCCTGAGATAAACATAGTGCGGGTAGCAATACAGGCGCTCGCGGCTGTCATGGGTGGCACGCAGTCCTTGCACACCAATGGCTTTGATGAGGCCTTAGGTCTTCCAACTACCAAAGCCGCGAAAATTGCGCTTAGAACTCAGCAAATCATCGGGTACGAATCCGGCGTGGTCGACACCCCCGACCCTCTCGGAGGCTCCTATTTTGTCGAGACTCTTACGGACCAGATCGAATCCATGGCTTGGGAATATCTGGAAAAGATTGATGCCATGGGCGGCGCGGTAAATGCCATCGAATCGGGTTTCATGCAGGATGAAATCGAACAGTCGGCCTACGTATTCGCGAAAGCTGTGGACTCTGGATCAAAGGTGATTGTCGGAGTCAACGAGTTTACTGACGAAGCTCCAGAGTCGCCCGAAGTTTTCCCAATTGATCCAGCGCTGCAGGCGCACCAAGTTGCCAGTTTGCGAACTCTTCGGGAGGTTAGGGACGGAGTAGGGGTTAGCGACGCGCTCGCTGACCTCGGCAAGAGCGCTCGAGAAGGCGGAAACCTCCTTTACCCAATGAAAGAGGCTTTGCGAAGGCGAGCTACGCTGGGAGAAGTGTCCGACACGCTGCGTGGAGTTTTTGGCGCATATCAACCGCGAGGCTAAGCCCAGTGCAATTTGTAATCATAGGAGGCGGACCAGCAGGCGTTCAGGCTGCGACTCATGGCGCCAGGCTGGGTGCCGACATCACCCTGATCGAGAGGGACATACTGGGCGGAGCTGCAAACCTCTGGGACTGCGTGCCGTCAAAGGCAATGATTGCCACCGGCGCGGTTATAAAGAAGCTAGAGAGGGCTGACCGGATTGGTCTTCCTGTCCACAAATTGGCTCCCAATCTCGACGAACTCAGATCGCGCGTCAGCTCGATCACAGAAAAGCTGGCCAAGTCGTACGACCAGCTCCTTGAGTCCCAGGGAGTAAGAGTCCTGAAAGGCACCGGGAAGATGATCTCCGCGCACGAGGTGTTGGCAACTTTTGCCGATGGGCGTGAAGAGGTCATTGGAGCCGATGCGATTCTGGTTGCCACGGGTTCGCGCCCCAGGATTCCCGAATGGGCGTCGGTGGATGGGATCAACATTCTGACCACTCGCCACGCGTATCCCCCCAAGGAGATTCCTGAACACCTGGTCGTCATCGGCTCAGGAGTTACCGGCGTGGAATTTGTGCATATGTTTAGATCTTTTGGATCGAAGGTTTCTCTAGTTGTTTCGAGGCAACAGGTTCTTCCTGCGAAAGATCCGGAAGTTGCAGCTGCGCTGGAAGCGGATTTCTTGGAATCAGGTGTGCTCTTGTACAAGGGAGCGCGAGCTGTGGGGATCGAAAGGACCAAGAGTGGAGTGAGGGTTCTTTGTGACGATCAGAGATCGATTGAAGGTTCTCACGCTCTTCTGGCAATAGGTTCCATCCCAAATTCCGAGAATTTAGGGTTGGAAAACGCAGGGGTCTTTGTCGACAGATCCGGCTATGTCCCAATTGACCATCACTGCGTTTCGAATGTCCCCCACATCTACGCAGCTGGGGACTTGTCCGGGAAGCTGCAGCTGGCTTCGGTTGCGTCCATGCAGGGAAAGAAAGTTGCCGAGCATGTAATGGGTCTGGATGGACGTCAACATCGGCATCTCGATTACGAGAAAGCAGCCTCTGCGATCTTTACCGAACCGGAAATCGCTGAAGTGGGCCTCGCTGAAGCGGAGGCATTCGCCCAAGGCCGCAAGATTAGAGTGACGAAGGTTCCGTTCGCATCCAATCCGAGAGCGCTTATTGACGGCGATGCGAGGGGATTTGTGAAGATCCTTTCAGATCCTGCGACCGGAGTCGTCCTTGGAGGATCGATTGTCGGCGCTCATGCAGCCGAGCTCATCTCAGTCATTGCCGTCGCGGTTACCGCACGCCTCAGGGTGACTGATATCGTCGAGTCAGTTCTTGTACACCCGGCGCTTGCAGAGGCCCTGGCGGAGGCGGCTGATTAGCTGGTGCTGTTGGAGTTTCTTTCCAGCAGGTAGCTACGGATTTCGGGCCTCAAGGCCGCATCAATCATCGTTTGCGCCATAGCAGCCGCTCCATCCATGACAGCTTTATCGGCAGTCTTGGTGACGCATGCGGCGCTGAACTCTGGCTGGTGGTTAACCGCCGGGTAAGAGTCGATACCGAGCATGGGATGAATCGAGGGTATCTTCAAAGATACATTTGCCATGTCTGTAGAGGCTTTCAATCGGCCTTTGGTTTCGTTTGTAAAGACTCGTCCAAGCCTCTGCGCGTTGGCGACATAGAGCGCGGCCAGGCGTTCGTCTGTGATGAATTCCGAATAGGTCTTGCTCGCCTGGGTAATTTCAACCACTGCGCCCGTAGCAACGGCTCCAGCCTCAAAACAAGACCTAATCTTCGGTTCGAGCAGCTCGAGCTGGGCCAGAGTATCGGCGCGCAAAATCCACCTCCCTCTCGTGTCTGACGGTATCACGTTGGGTGCATCTCCGCCTTTGGTCACGATGCCGTGGACCATTTCGTAAGGGTAAAGGCGCTGCCGCAAAAGGCCTATAGCTACCTGCGCTATCGTCATGGCGTCCTGGGAATTTATTCCATCTTGCGGAAATCCCGCCGCATGTGCTGCTTTGCCTACGTACTGGACGTTCAGATGTTTGCCAGCTATACAGTCCATCCTGTCGGCTTCGACGGGGGATGGGTGCACCATCATCGACGCATGAATTCCGTCGAACAGCCCTCGCTCCATCATTTCGATTTTCCCGCCTCCTCCCTCCTCGGCAGGGGTTCCCATGATTTTTATGGTGGCATCGAGGTCGTTTGCAAGCGGGGCGAGGGCTTTCGCCGCTCCTACCGCGGCGGCGGCGATAATATTGTGGCCGCACGCATGCCCAATTTCTGGCAGGGCGTCGTATTCTGCGCATATGGACAGCACGATTGGACCTCTGCCGATTGTGGCCACGAACGCGGTTTCGAGGCCGGCCGGGTTGGCGAAAAGGGAATAGCCGAACGTTTCGAGTTCCGCCGTGAGCCAGGCGCAGGCGTGATGTTCTTCATACCCCAACTCGGGAGTGGCGTGAATCTTGTGGCTGAGCTGAAGGAGCCTGTCCGAATAGTCCTGCACCTCGCGCAATGCTCTAGCCTTGGATATTTGTAACTGGTCGCTCATCGAAGATTCGCTCCTTTGGGGCCCTGCTACTAGTGTGCCTGGCGCGAGTTAGCCCGGTGGCGGGTCAGCGGTCGTTTGCTTGGATTCTGAGTCAGCTGAGGCAACGGTCGAGACTTCTAGCCGATGACAGCCACTATGTCTCCGCTTCCTACAGAGTCTCCCGGCTTTACCCTGAGTTCCTTAACCGTACCAGTTTTTTCCGCGTTGATGGCGTTTTCCATTTTCATAGCTTCGAGGATGCAAACGGTTTGACCAGCTTCGATGCTCTGGCCCACTTCGACCAGTACTTTGACGATAGTCCCCTGCATCGGGACCGCGATGGTGCCTGAACCGCCGCCGATCTGGCTGTGAGTTTTCGCCCTCGGCCTCTTTCCGTTGACGGAGCCCGCCTTGCTTGAACTGTCATCCAAATCATTTCCCGGTAGCCAAAGTTTTACCTGGAAGCGCCTACCATTTATCTCGGCGTCAACCTCGCGGAGAACCCTTGCCTCATCGTTTGATTCAGTTGGAATAAGTGGCGCAACAGCGAGGTTTTCGATTCCAGCCTTTTCTTCAACCCATTTTGTGGAGTGGCGGGCTTCCACGAAGTCTTCGTGAGCCAAAATCGTCTGCAGCGCCGGAATAGTCGTGTGCACTCCATCGATTACGGTTTCATCGAGCGCCCTTCTCATCTTCGCGATGGCCTTGGGTCTGTCAGGCGCCCAGACGATTAGCTTGGCGATCAGATTGTCGTAGAACTGTGAGACGGTATCGCCGGACTCATATCCGGCATCTAGGCGGACTCCAAACCCGTCCGGTTTGAGGAATTTTGAAATAGTTCCTGGCGACGGGNGGAATTTGCCTTTGTCGGGATTCTCGGCGTTGATTCGGACTTCAATCGCGTGCCCAGTACGCTTGATTTCTTCCTGAGCAAACGGGATTGCTTCGCCGGCCGCGATTCTAATCTGTAGCTCAACTAGGTCGAGACCAGTGGTAAGTTCGGTGACCGGGTGTTCAACTTGAAGCCTGGTGTTCATCTCCAGGAAGTAGAACTCGTTGTCCTGATAGAGGAATTCCACGGTACCGGCATTGACGTATCCGCAGGCTTTGGCAACTTTCACCGCTGCTGCACCCATGGCCTGGCGCACCTCGTCTGGAAACTCCGGCGCCGGAGACTCCTCGACCAATTTCTGGTGCCGTCTTTGGCTAGAGCAGTCTCGTTCGCCCAGCCAAATCGTATTGCCATAAACGTCGGCAAATATTTGCATTTCAACATGCCGGGGCCAGGTCAGGTAGCGCTCAAGGTAGCTTTCAGACCGGCCAAAAGATTTTTCAGCCTCTCTTTGAGCCGACTCCAGCGCCTCGGCGGCGGATTCGGGATTGTAAACCACGCGCATTCCTCGGCCGCCGCCTCCATAAGCAGCCTTGATTGCCACGGGCCAACCATGATGGTTGCCAAAAGAGATAACATCCGAAGGGTCCTGGATCACTTCGACAGTTCCCGGCACACCCTCGACACCTGCTTTTTGGGCCGCAATCCTCGAACTTATCTTGTCGCCCATTATTTCAATGGCTTCAGGCGGCGGACCGATAAATGCGACGCCGGAGGACGTCACTGAACGCGCGAAGTCTGAATTTTCCGAGAAGAATCCATAGCCAGGGTGGAGGGCATCGACTTTTGCCTTCGAGATAATATCTAAAATGGTTGGAGTGTTAAGGTAGCTCTCAGTCACGGTCTGCCCGCCAAGGGCATAGGCCTCATCCGCCAAGCGAACGTGGAGGGCATCGCGGTCTAGCTCAGAATAAATGGCTACCGTCTTGATGCCCATTTCGCGCGCCGTGCGAATAATACGAACGGCAATTTCGCCGCGGTTTGCGACCAGCAGCTTTTCAAACATCTTTCCTCACTTTACCTCCGGCATGTATATGTCTAAGGTTATAGAGTTATGAGCGAAATAAAAATTCCGATTCCAACTCGGCCAGATATTATCTGGAATCTTCGTCATCTGGTTGATGTCGACTCTACGAACAGTTATGCAACCGATCTAGCGAAAATGGGTCTTCCAGAAGGCCAAATCATCCTAGCAGATCATCAAAGTGCTGGCCGTGGCCGTCTAGATCGGGATTGGATTGACAGCCCTGGTAGTTCAGTGCTGATGTCGATACTTTTGCGTCCTAAATTCCCTCCACAATTTTTCTATTTGATAACCGCAGCCTTGTCCCTGGCCGCTTCTCAAACCCTGCAATCGAAATTTTCTGTATCATGCAAGCTTAAATGGCCGAATGATGTGATGGTCGCCGATAAGAAAATTTGCGGAATTTTAGCTGAGGCGGCCTACGGTGGGGTCGAAAATGCCTGGGTCGTCGCCGGGATCGGTCTCAACTGCTCACAAAGCAGGGATGAGTTGGCAGGCGTGGGTCAGGGCGCTACCTCGATTTTTGCTGAATCAGGTATCAGATTGAGCGAGGAAGGCCGAGTCGATCTGGCACAGCAACTCGCTGCTCAGTTCGCCTCCCTTTACATTTCGTTGGGAGATTCGGATCGACGGATTGGACTCAGGGGCTTATATAAGAGCGCGTGTGACACCATCGGCAAACGCGTAAGAGTGGAAATGCCAGGAGAAACGTTGATAGGCGTCGCATCCGATATCTCACCCGAAGGCAACCTGCTCGTCGAAACGGACTCCGGCACGAGGGCGGTTCCTGCTGGAGACGTTATACATTTGCGCAAGGGCTTATGAGTAGCAGCTAGCCTCGATTTTTTGACGTTGTAGCGACCCTGTGAATTCGTAAATTGAAGAATTCAGATGCAATGAATGAAACCACAGATGTTTTGAAGCGGGAGTAGAGTAGGTTAAATTTCGTGGCAAATCCTATTAAAGGTCTAGTACTGGCAGGCGGCACCGGCACGCGCCTGAGGCCAATTACGCATACCTCGGCTAAACAGCTGGTCCCCCTCGCAAACAAGCCAATACTTTTTTATGGTTTGGAGTCTTTGGCAAGGGCGGGTATTCAAGAAGTGGCGATGATCGTCGGGGATACCAGGCACGAGGTTATGGCCGCCGTAGGCGATGGTTCGCAATTCGGCATGAAAGTGACCTATCTGCACCAGGAAAAGCCGCTGGGATTGGCGCACTGCGTTCTGATGGCTCGGGACATTTTGGCGGACTCGGATTTCATCATGTATTTGGGGGACAACTTTATTCGTGACGGGGTAGAGGGCTTTGTGGATAGTTTCTCGAAGAGGACCGATGGGACGAATGCCCAGATTCTGCTGGCGAAGGTACCGGATCCACAGCGTTTCGGAGTGGCGACTTTAGATGATGACGGCAGTATCGTTTCCCTGGTTGAAAAGCCGAAGGTCCCGGAATCGAATCTCGCGTTGGTAGGCGTCTATCTTTTCGACGCGTCGATCCACGAAGCGGTCAGGAGCATTAGCCCATCTGCTCGCGGCGAGCTCGAGATAACTGACGCGATCCAATGGCTGATCAGCAACGGGAAGAAGGTCAGATCGCACATTGTCGAGGGCTATTGGAAGGACCTTGGCGAGCCGGAAGCCCTACTGGAGGGGAATCGTCTTGTCCTGGAATCGATTGGGCGAAGTATCGAAGGTGACGTCGATGAGTTGTCGACTCTTGACGGACGAATAGTGCTTGAGTCCGGAGCGGTGGTAGTTCGCTCGATTATCCGCGGTCCGGCAGTGGTAGGCAAGGGTACTGTGATCAAGGACAGCTTCATCGGACCCTTCACTTCCATAGCGGCTGGCTGTGTCATTGAGTCGAGCGAGGTCGAGCACTCGATTATCTTGAATGGAAGCCAGATCGTCGGTATCCATAGATTGGAAGGGTCGATTATCGGGAAGTCGGTGGTCGTCGCGAAAACCGAAAGGCGGCCCTTGGCGACTCGTCTCGTGGTCGGAGACCATTCCCGGGTTGATCTTGGATGAACAGCCTCAGGGCGCTTTGTAATATCCATATCTAAACTACGCTGGCTAAGCCGTAGCTGTCAGAATTCGCGGGAGAGCATAGATGAGATTGATGATTACAGGCGGAGCGGGATTTATCGGTTCCAATTTTGTCAGATACTGGATCGAAAACCATCCTGGCGACCATGTCGTCGTGTACGACGCGCTAACCTATGCCGGTAGCCTTACCTCTCTTGCAGACTTGGAAGGGTCATTCAAATTTGTCGAGGGGGACATTGGAGATATCGGCTCTGCCAGGTCCGCGATCGAAGAGCACAAGATCGAGGTAGTTGTGAATTTCGCCGCCGAGTCTCATAATTCGTTGGCGATTTTGGATCCGGGCAGATTTTTCCGGACAAACGTAATGGGTACTCAAGGCCTGCTTGAAGCGTGCCGTCATAGCAATATCCAGCGATTTCATCACGTATCGACTTGCGAGGTATATGGTGATCTGGATCTGGACTCCCCGGATGCCTTCACCGAATTTTCACCGTACTTGCCCCGCACTCCCTACAACGCTTCAAAGGCGGGTGGGGACCATGCGGTCAGGGCCTATTACCTTACCTATGGCCTGCCAATCTCCATTACCAACTGCTCTAACAATTACGGCAGATATCAGTTTCCCGAGAAGGTTATCCCACTATTCGTTACTAATGCCCTTGACGACAGAGATTTGCCCCTTTACGCGTCTACTCAGAATAAGAGAGAGTGGATTCACGCTCTGGATCACGCAAGCGCGATCGAGGCGGTGATTACCAAAGGCAGATCCGGGGAAACCTATCACGTGGGAACAGGAGTTGAAAAGAGCATCGAGGAGATAGCCAACTTGGTTCTCGATGGACTGTCAAAGCCATTGAGCCTGAAGACGATTGTGCCAGACCGGCCGAGCCACGATCGTCGATACCTGCTCGATTCATCAAAGATCCGAAATGAGCTGGGCTGGGAGCCGGCAATTTCGTTTGAAGACGGTCTGAGCGATGCGATCGAGTGGTACAGACAAAATCGTGAGTGGTGGGAGCCACTAAAAGCGAAGGCGCCAGTAGTTGAAGGCCAGGCTTGGATAAAAAGCTCCTCTTAGGGCAAAGGAGAATTCGATGGGTCTAAAGGTCATGGTGACCGGCGGCTCCGGTCAAGTTGGCAGTGAATTGGTCAGGTTCCTGCTCGATAACAGCAGCATCGAAGACGTGTTTGCTCCATCTTCAAGTGATCTTGACCTCTTCTCCAGGGATTCAGTTTTAGATTCGATTAGCCAAATGCAGCCCGATTGGATAATCCATGCCGGCGCCTGGACTCAGGTTGACGCGTGCGAAGATGATCCAAGGCGAG
>DAHVKW010000064.1 GCA_027320695.1 Actinomycetota bacterium
CCAATAAGGATAATTAAATTTCCTCCATATTTTTCTAGTTCTTTCTGTCTTTCGCACTTGCAGTGCAAATATGGCGTTTGCCTAGTCCATGGTTCAGTCTTCAACTCTGTGAACTGCCCGTTTGTAGGCTGTGTCTCTAGATCCTTGGGCGCCTTTGGGTACCTCGCCTAGGATTAGGTTCTGAGTTCAGTGCCAAAATGCCGCTCGGCAGTGCAACAGAAACGTCGTTCAGTCGAGTCAAGCGATAATTTGTTTGGGTACCTCAATTCCATTAGTCAGGACCTGAACAGACTTGCTTTTGGATCAATTGAAAGATAGAACAGGTGTTGAAATGACGTTGCTGCCGTGTCGGCGGATAGTGAATTGCCGAAGAGAAGCTGGAAGATAGGACTCTCAATGGAAGTCTCTTGAAACAGATCTGATTTTCACCGGGAGCTTTTCGATCTTTTCAGCAACCACGTTGATGACCCCGCTGACTTTCTCGACTCTACCGCTCACGATTAGAGCCGGGGAAAGCTTGGCAATCGAGCGATATCTGATCCATAATCCTCTCGAGCAGACAACGTTAATTAGCCCAGTCTCATCTTCCAAATTGATGAAGGTCGTTCCATTTGCCGTAGCCGGCCGCTGTCTGTGCGTAACCACACCCGCCACTTTGACGCGGGCGCTATTTTCAAAATTAACCAGATCGATAGCTAAAACCACTCCCTTAGCCGCCAGTTCATCTCTCTCGAACATAAGGGGGTGCCCTGCCGGAGATATGCCATAGGACCACAATTGGAGATGCACTCTCTCACTGTCGCTAATGGGGCTAAGAAAAGGGGCCTTGGAGCCGACGGCCATAGAAGGAAGTATCCCTTCGGAGTAGCGCGAACCAGGCTCAGCAGCCCACAGTGCGCTCCTTGTATCCAAGGCATCCACAGAAAGGTCATCAGCAAGAAGACCATCAAGTGCACCTCCAGTTGCCAAAGCTTCCAACTGATTGGCACCCAGCGAAACAGTTCTAGCCAAATGTTCTATAGATCCATAAGGGCCACAATCAGAAATCTTCTCCGCCAATGTTTTGCCTATACCTCGTATTGAAGAAATCCCTATTCGAAGAGCGACTTCTCCGCTATCTGTTTTCTCCAAGTCAGCTCTGTAGTCGGAGTGGTTTACATGAGGGGTTAGCACCATGACGCCATGTCTTTTGGCGTCCCCAACCAACGTCTGAGGAGACCAAAACCCCATGGGCTGCGCCCTAATAAGTCCTGCATAAAAAGCGGCGGGATAATGGTATTTGAACCAAGCGCTCGCATATACAAGATATGCAAAGGCAGCAGAATGGCTCTCCGGAAAACCAAAAGACGCGAACGCGGCAAGCTTGCCGAAGATTTCCTCTGCGACTGGTTCCGATACGCCTTTTTGGAACATGCCCTCAAAGAGCCGCTCCTTCAGACGACTCATCTTTTCACTGGAGCGCTTTGATCCCATAGCACTTCGGAGCTGGTCAGCCTCTCCTGGAGTAAAACCAGCCACATCTATGGCCATTTGCATCAACTGCTCCTGAAAAAGCGGAACTCCCAAAGTCTTGGATAAAGAATTCTCCAACAGCGGATGAAGATAGGTGACATCTTCGAGACCATTCCTCCTCCGGATATACGGATGTACTGAGCCTCCCTGTATCGGTCCGGGACGTATAAGAGCCACCTCAACTACCAAGTCATAAAAGCAGCGGGGCTTCAGCCTCGGCAAGGTAGCCATTTGGGCCCTGCTTTCGACCTGGAAAACCCCTATGGTGTCAGCGTTGGAAAGCATTTCGTAAATGCAGTCTTCCTGGGGTATGAGAGCCAGATCTATTTCATGGCCATGGAACTCCGCGACAAGATCAACCATTTCATGCAATGCCGACAGCATCCCGAGACCTAAAAGATCGAATTTCACCAAACCAACCTGAGCGCAATCATCCTTATCCCATTGCATCACGGTCCGGTTCTCCATTCTCGCCCATTCGATGGGACAAACCTCGGATATCTCCCTATCGCATATGACCATTCCGCCCACATGTATACCGGTATGCCGGGGATTATTCTCAATTTGCATAGCGATATCCATGACTTCCTTTGGAGCAGTGACCACCTTGTAGCCACCGGAGTCTTTGAGTTCAAGACTCCGGACCAGGCCAGAATGCCTTTCGACTTGTGAAACCCAAGAATCCACCACACCCTGGGAATAGCCGAATGCCTTGGCGACATCACGTACTGCAGACTTTGATCTGTAGGTGACAACCGTGGAAACCTGGCTCGCCCTTAAGCGGGAGTGGCGCCGGTATATATATTGGATCACCTCTTCGCGTCGATCACTCTCTATGTCCACGTCGATATCAGGAGGACCATCCCTGTGGGGAGAGAGGAAACGCTCGAACAAAAGCTTGAGGGAGACAGGATCAACATTGGTTATGCCGATGGCGTAACAGACAGCGGAATTGGCAGCAGATCCCCGACCCTGGCAAAAAATTCTATTTGCTTTGCAAAACTCCACTATGTCCCAAACAACCAGAAAATATCCTGCGAATCCAAGCTTGGAGATAATGTCGAGTTCATAGTCGAGCTGCTCATAAGCACCATCTATCCGGGGATTACTCCTTGGCCCATACCTGGCAGGAGCCATTCGATAAGTCAATTCTCTCAAAAAGCTCATTTCGTCATGGCCTTGAGGAACTAGAAAATCAGGAAGTTTTGGAGCTATGAGGTCCAAGTCAAAAGCACACTCAAGACCAAGGTCATTGGCATTTTGAACCAAAGTGGGAAACTTGGCGAAGCGTCTCATCTGCTCCTTGGGGGAACGCAGATTTGCCATGGGATACGAAGGAAGCCAGCCATCTATTTCATCAATAGGCGTGTTAGCCCTTATAGCCACCTGGATCTGATGCAACTTGGCTGAATCCCTCGTGGCATAGTGGACATTGTTTGTTGCAACCAGCTCGACGCCTAAAGATGTGGCAATTTGGACCAGTTCCATATTGCGCGGCTCATCCAATGGATCAGCGTGATCCCAACATTCAACAAAGACTTTCTCGCGACCAAATAGATCGCACAGATATGCAAGTTTCTTTCTAGCAGCCTCTGGGCCATATTCAAGAAGAGTCCTCGGAATCAGACCCTTCCGGCACCCAGTCAAAATGGCCCAATCGCCCTCATTGGCAGAAGCCAGACCTTCGTATGAAAGCTCGAAACTTCCCTTTTCTCTATTAGCCATATGGCCAGAAGAAATAACCTTGGACAGTGAGCTGTACCCCCTGGGACCCTTGGCCAGAACAACTAAGTGGTCGCCAGGCGGATCGATAACCTCATATCGGGAAACACCGCTTCCCAAGGTAAGTTCAGCTCCATAGATAGCCGGCAATCCGCATAGCTTTGCCGCGCTCGCAAAGCGAGGAACTGCATAAAGTCCATTATGGTCAGTGATTGCAAGTGCGGACAATCCCAGCAACGACGCCATCTTCACTAGTTCCTCCGGGTCGCTGACCCCATCTAAGAAACTAAAATTCGAGTGGCAATGAAGCTCGGCATAACTTTCCATCTTGTCATATTATCGAACATATGTTCGATTCATATCAAAATAATCGATACTGCCCCGAAGTAACTTTTCTGACGGAGAAATTCGCCGGCTTCTTTTCAAACCGCCGGAACCGTCAGAAAAACCAGTCCAGCCCAAGGATGCATCAAGCCTGTTAACGTCGACATGAGTCGCGTACCGCTCTGACCGCTCACCTGCCAAAAGAGCAAATTGCCAGTGAGTTCCGGGTCTGGACGAGACTTTGCCAGGCGAACCATCTTCTTCGTGCCAAACCTCGAGGCAAAAGATGTCGTAGCAGCGAACTAGGGATCTTGCCAATTCGCGGTGAGCCTCCGGCACAAGCAGCCGGAAACCACATTCAGTCCTCCGGGCTGACCATGGCTGGCACCGCACATACCATGGGGCCGACAAAGCCTGCGGCTCCGATGCCCATTGCAAAATTGAACCGGCCGCGCAGATTCTCCAATGCAATTAGATGCGTCAGCTCTATCATCTGCAACTCGTCGAAGTTTTCACGCAGCTTATTAAAAAGATCATCAGAGACCTCAACGGGCGTGCGGGACATCCCGACCGCATAGTCAAGCACAAGCTTTTCAAGAGGAGTGAAAAGTGCGCTAGACCGATACGAGGGCAAGGCAAGCAGTTCCTCATCGCTCACGCCCCACCGGCGCGCTATTTGCGAGCCCAAGTCGATGCAGTACTCGCAATGCGTAAGAGTTGCCGCCTTTAGCTCAGCCAGCGCCTTGAAACGTTTGTCAACACTACGCAGCTTCGCCGATTCCTGTTCCAGCTTAGCCACACCGCGCAAAACTCCCGGAATGCGAGCATAGACCTTGATCGGCTCGATCATATTATCGGGCTTGCTGCCAGCAAGACGTGCAATCTGGCGGCGTGCAAAATAAAACGCAATCCTCGCGTACAGTCCCGCTTCACCATCCGTAACTCCAGCTATGCGTGACATGACACCCCCCTTTCCCTCCGACTAATATTACGACACGGATTTTCAGTCGGGCGCACAGTTTCATTGCAAATATCCGGCAATCGCTGGAGCGACGAGAGCTGCAATCTCATCGGTAGTTGCCTCCGCAAGAGCATGGAGTCTCACTACGTGACGCAACATGGCAATACCCACTAGCTGCGATGCCACCACTGACGCTCTGAGCTGAGCATCCGCTGCATTGGTCATCTGACCCAGAAGGGTCAAAATTTCCCCGGTTACAAACTCGCGAAGCATTCTGGCAGCCTGTTCATTGGAAACAGCCGACCTCACCATTGCAATAATGGCATCTCGGACCTGCGGTTGATCCAGCATAGACAAGTACCTTCGAACTATCATCTCGGCCATTTCCGCAATGTTGGAAGTCTCCAAGCCGCCAAAGATGTCTGCCGGGCGAATTGGCCAATCAAGAGCAGCAGCAAAGAGTTCCTGCTTCGAACCAAAATAATGAACCACGAGCGCCGGATCGACTCCCACGTCTTCCGCGATACTTCGAAATGTCGCTGCTTCGTAGCCTCGCTCGCCAAATGCCCTCCGCGCAGCGAGCAGTATCGCTTTCCTTGTCTCCGGGGTGCCAGGACGTCTACCAGTCCGGCTCATGCGGCTGATCTTTCTGAGACGATCATCACAAAAGCTTCTTCAAGATTGGCCGGCACCATGGTGGTGGTGGCTTCGATATCACTGGCGGTAATCGTCTCGTCAATCACGTCCCTGGCTGCTGGAACCCGCAGAACGTCACCATGAGCCTGGACAACGAACCCAGCGCTGTCCAGGAGTTCAAAGGCCCTTCGCCAGTCTTCGCTGCGCACCTCGACGACCAGGCGAGAACCAATCACATCGGCTGGGGTCCCGCTAACCACCATTTGGCCGTCCACCATTATCACGAGCCGATCACACTGTTCGGCCTCTTCCATGTTGTGGGTAGTGACCAAGACTCCTGAGCCAGCCTCGGCACTCGTATGAATATCGTTCCATAGCCTGGCTCTGCTCAATGGCGCGACTCCAGAGGTTGGCTCATCCAGCACAAGAAGCGCGGGCCCATGGGACGTGGCAACGGCAAAAGCCACCTGACGTTGGATTCCCAGGGGCAGTTCGCCCACCAGGTCATCACGAATCTCTCCAAGATCCTCCGGCAGGGATAGTCGCCGCAATCCGAATGCCCTGTTTGTAAAATCCCAGTTCTCCTTGACTGTCAAGTCTTCGTACAATCCGAGCGTCTGTGGCACGTAGCCAACACGCTCACGACTCTTGACGGAGGGCGACGAGCCTAATAGCAGCGCTTCGCCCGACGTTGGCGGAATAAGCCCCAGCAAAAGTCTGATCAAGGAAGTCTTACCGGCCCCGTTTGCTCCAAGAAGGCCTACCGTCTCGCCCCTCTCCACAGCAATGCTCACGGAATCGACGGCTGTGAATTCGCCGTAACGGAGCGTTACGCACCGGGTTTCAGCCAGCGCGTTCACCTGGTTATTCCGATCTCATGGGAAAGTTCAGCAATAATTACCGCATCACTGAAGTCCGGTTCAATCCGATCGGCCTCGTCAGGAGTACCTTTCGAGAGATCCCAGGTATGCCACATGCCACCTCGTCGCCATGCCAAGCCGGGAGGCTGCCTCTCGGATTTGACCCTTCCCACCTTTCCTGGGACTCCGGCTATGATCTGGGAAGGCGACCCCGCCGCGATTGACCGCCCCTTGCTCAGGAGTATCACCAGTGACGCCCTTTGCGCCTCGTTGACATACGTGGTGCTTAGAACAACTGCGGCGCCTTGGGCGGCGGTATGCGAGATGACCCTCCAGATTTCAGCCCGGCTGAGAGGATCAAGCCCGGTAGTCGGCTCATCCAGCACAAGAAGTAGCGGCTGGTGGAGCAACGCCAGCCCGACTGCCAGTTTCCTTTGCATTCCGCCAGACAGTTGTCCGGCGAGACGCTCCCGAACATCGCGCAAGCCGACCAGTTCCAGGACATTGGCACGCCTCTTTTCAAAGGCGGAGCCTTTTATCCCATAAGATCTGCCAAAAAAGGCTAGATTCTCGTAAACGGTAAGGTCTGGATAGATTCCCCCCGTCGCTGGTACATAACCGATCTCTTTCTTCGAAGGCCGAGAGGCTGTCCCTTCGTTCAGGGGAACTAGACCGACTAAGGCCTTGAGGCAGGTGGACTTTCCGGCGCCATCGCCACCGATTACGACGGTGACGCTTCCACGCTCTGGCTGCAGGGTCAAACCGTCAAGAGCGACTTGCGATCCGTAGCGTACGGTTGCCGACTCAATGCCCCAGCTCATGCCGTTACTTTTGATTCAGCCATTGCGCTCCGATAGCTGCGGCTGCTTGGGGCAAGATCACGTCTAAATCGAAGCATCGCCAGTGCCAGAACAACCATGGCCAGAATAGCTAGCAGTGCCAGCGGCTCTAGTAGTGCGACAATGGGCATTCCTTTGAGCATGACACCCCGACTGATATCGATGAAATATGTCAACGGCAGAATGTACGAAATCCAACGCACGCCGACGCCCATCGAGCTGATCGGAAAGATAAGTCCTGAAAGGAGTATCTGCGGCAGCATGACCATGAATGCCAGTTGAATCGCCTGGCCCTGGTTCTGGGAAATGGTTGATATTAGTACTCCTATCCCGAGGGTAACAAGCAGGAAGAAAATTGCTCCAAGCGCGAATACTGCGACATTGCCAACAAAGGGAACGCCAAACAACAAAATTCCGACTGCGATTATCACGATGAGGTCGAGCGATGCCACTATGAAGTACGGGACGATCTTGCCCGCTATGACGTCCCAAGGTCGCAGTGGCATCACCGCGAGTTGTTCGAGAGTTCCGCTTTGGCGTTCCCGCACTACGCCGAGGCTCGTGATCAATGTGCCGATGAAGACGAGTATGAGACCGGCGAGACCGGGAACCAGCACCCATGAAGTATTCAATCTAGGATTGTACAGAATGCTAAAGCTCAGCGGCGAAGCTGTCCCTGAGGCTCTGGCCGCTTGAGCCATTCTCCCTAAGCTGGCCTCTGCCGTTTCCGTCGAGAAAAGTTGAGTCCCATCCATTAGAACTTGTGTCGTTCCCGGCTCAGCGATGAAAGCCACCTCCGCTCTGCCGTTGAGCAGACGCGATTTGGCGGTGGATATGCCTAATTTGGGATCAATTTCGACAACGCGAAAGGGCGCTTTAAGTTGTTCGGCAACCGTCATGGCTTGCGGGCCGACCACGACCGTAGAAATCTTGGATACCGTGAAGTTGGCTGCATACCCGAATATGACCAGCATCATTACCGGCAGCACGATCATCATGGCGAATGTTCGATGGTCCCGCCTGAGCTGCCGGAACTCCTTTACTGTCATTGCCCACATAGCCGTACTCCTCAACTTGCCAATATTTGATTAATTCTACTGCTGTTGAATTATCGCCGTCAACCGTTTCATCTTCGGGAACCGCAAATAAATAGGCTGCTATTTCGTTGGGAATTTGCAAAGGTTAGTCATATAAACCCTCGATAAACCATTTTCCATTTCTACTTTTAACCAATAAGGCGCCGATATCGTCGGTCACTAGCTGGATCCTGACAACCTTGGTTGAATGTTCTGGGTCCCACCACCTCTCCATCATCGGCCACAGAGAAGACCACTCCAAAACTCTTGCTTTTTTCTCCGAAACCTTCACTTCCATCCAATAAGGCTCGCCGCGCAAAATAACATCCGCCAAAACCATTACCGGTATCCCCTCTTTGGTCAAAAGCGACACCTCTACTTCTGAATCAAAACAAATCGCCGGGGATGACCCCAATAATCTTCCTGGCCACGGTGGCTCTTCCTTTGCCTTTTTATTCCTTGGCTCGTCAAGATCGAAAAGATGGAGCTGCCATGGCACCATCTCGACACTCCCCTTTAAAGTCCTGGATCCCTTTATCTTTGCGACAGATGCCCTTTCGCCGACAATTGCGTCAACTCTTGAAAGGGCTTGAGAAACCTTGGCGATAGAAGACCTTTCGCTGCCGTCAAGATCCAGTTGGCGCCTTAGGGCTGAAACGATTCTTTGGGGTTTCAGCTCAACGACCTCTACTCCAGCCGACGGAGCCAGCTTCGGGTCAAAAGACCATGATTCAAGCTGCCATCTGATACGCTCCAAAAGAAGCTGGGCAGAAAATCCATCTTTTACTCCCCAATCCCTGACCGACTCCTCTCCATTCTCGCTCATAAGCCGCACCCTCATGATTTGGCAAAAATAGCCCTTTTCCAGAAGATGCTCAAGCATCTCTTCGACCCTCGCCTTGCAGACGAAGACCACGGCAGAGGCAACTTCCAAAGATTCAGATAGCTCGATTTTTTGACTGAAATCCTCTTTGATTTCGCTGATCTCAAGCGCGGAAGTGTCCAATCCTCCAGCCATTCGGTGCAAAAGTGCACCTCTAGCTCCAAAACGTTCCATCACCCGATAAAAGTCAAGACTTGCGAACTCCCCTAAAGTTCGCACTCCCAAACGATCGAGGGTATCGGCTATGTCCACATCAGGAAGTTCGCTGATGGGGAATGGAGCCAAAAAAGAACCGCTTTCCCCGGAAGGAACTAGCAAGGAATCCCTAGCCGCAATCCGTGCGGTGAAAATCCCATCAGCCATAGAGACGCCAAAGGAGAACACCGAACCCCTGCCAAAAACATCGACAGAGTTGTTTCTCAGTTCTCCAGCTACAGGAAAAACCTCTAAAATCTGGTCTTTCATGGCTTGCGTGACTTTTGATACAAGTTCTTTCTCGCCCCCAAAATATCTGGTTGGGCCTCTGGCGTTGATGGCGCAAGTCCCAAGATCGACAATCTCCAGGAATGGAGAGAACTGCTCCAGCGAAATGGCAACCCTGGCAAATGAGCCGCTTGGATCAACTGCGTCGACAGGGATAACCTCGAGGCTCGGGGCAACAGACAAAGACGCCC
>DAHVKW010000065.1 GCA_027320695.1 Actinomycetota bacterium
AGTGAGATCGAGCGCCAATCCACCGAGGTGAGCTCCAAGGTGAAAAGAGGCGTGTTTACCGGCAGCTATGCGGTTAATCCGTTCACCGGCAAACACGTTCCGGTTTACGTTGCCGATTACGTCTTAATGAGTTACGGGACTGGGGCCATCATGGCTGTGCCCGGAGAGGATCAGAGAGACTACGACTTCGCCAAAATATACGGACTTCCAATTGTAAGAACGGTACAGCCACCGGATGATTTCGACGGCGAGGCATATACAGGTCTTGGTCCGAAGATCAATTCTGACTGGCTCGACGGATTAGAAGTGGATGAAGCTAAAGCCAAGGCTACAGAATTCCTGGCCAACGCGGGCCTTGGAGAGAGCACAATCCAGTATCGGCTTCGTGACTGGCTCGTCTCAAGGCAGAGATACTGGGGCTGCCCGATTCCGATAGTGAACTGTCCTAACTGTGGACTAGTCGCGGTGCCAATCGAACAGCTGCCAGTACTTGCACCTGACGATGTCGAGTTCCTGCCGACGGGCGAGTCTCCTCTGGCAGTGCATCCGACCTTCAAGTACGCAACATGTCCAAGATGTGGCGGACAAGCCATTCGCGAAACCGACACAATGGACACATTTGTAGACTCGTCATGGTATTTTCTGAGATTCTGTGATCCAGGTGCTGACAGCGTGCCATTTTCCCAAGAGGCGGTTGCCACCTGGATGCCAGTCGACCAATACATCGGTGGAATCGAGCACGCCATTCTCCATCTTATGTATGCCAGGTTTTTCACTAAGGCATTGGCGGATTTAGGGTACATTCCAAGCGGTTATCGAGAGCCGTTCAAACGTCTGTTTACTCAGGGAATGATTCGTCTTGGCGGATCTAAGATGTCGAAGTCAAAGGGCAACCTGGTAGCCCCAACTAAGTATTTCGATACGGTCGGCGCTGATTCGCTCCGTCTCTTCCATCTTTTTGTTGGTCCGCCCGCGGATGACTTCGACTGGTCCGATCAGACCGAGGATGTCATTGACGGCTGTTTCAGGTTCTTGAATCGCGTCTGGAGACTAGCGTTGGGGTCGGCTGAGAGTTTTCCTGGGGTAACGCTAAAGATTGAAGATCGGGCAGCAGATAATCGAGACGAAGAGATCATGCGAGCTACTCACAGACTGATTGCCAAGGTCTCGGAGGATTACGAGAGGTGGTCTTATAACACCGCGGTAGCGGCAATGATGGAGTTCACGAATTCGCTATATCGCTATGCCGGAGCAGGAGCGCAGAAAGAGACTTTCGATTTTGCCATAGATTCCGTGATTAAGCTGCTGGCTCCAATGGCTCCTCATATCACTGCCGAGATCTGGGAAAGAAGACGCGGGGGACTGGTGCACGCCGAGTCGTGGCCGACTCCCGACCCTGTACTTGTCAAGGCTGACAAGTACACTCTTGTAGTGCAGATCAACGGCAAAGTAAGAGACAAAATCGAGGTAGATCCAGAGATCGCTGAGGATGCGGCCATTTCCCTGGTCCTGGCATCTGCTAAGGTGCAACAAGCGCTTGGCGGCAAAGAAATTAAAAAGACTATTGTAAAATTGCCGAAAACGATCTCGCTGGTCATCTGAGTCGTTAACGCACGCCTTTACTTTGTGCCTTGGCATGCAAATCCGAGTTGGCGGAGTTGCCATTAAATACCATCCGTGACGTGGACCATGAGCAAGTGTTGACAAGGTGTTTATCGTTAAAATTCCGAAGCTAGTGTTCCCAAAAGTCTCCAAATAAAGAAATAGTGCCCTCTGAACTGGTGGAATGGTGGATGGATATACACGCCAAATCCGCCAACCACTGGCAACTTAGAGCAACTGTCCCATCTTCTTCCCACTCGCGGGATACGATGACAAGGATTTCAAGCCCGAAGTCAGCTTCGACAGAGTCCTTTGGTGGATTCAGGATAAGCTCTAATCATGATAGATGTTACTGATGCAACCTTTGAAAAGGACGTTCTGGACCTCTCAGAAGAGGTGCCAGTAGTTATAGATTTATGGGCGCCATGGTGCGCCCCTTGCCGTACTTTGGGTCCAATGATCGAAAAGATCGTAGATGAAACTGAAGGCCGCGTGGCTCTAGCCAAGGTCAATGTTGATGAGAACCCTGCGATATCACAAGCTTTTAAGGTTCAGTCAATTCCAGCTGTATTTGCCATCAAGGATCGCAAGATAGTGGACTCATTTGTCGGTGCTCTACCTGAGCAGCAGATACGCGCCTGGGTGGAGAAGCTTGCGCCTATTTCATCGCCGGCGGATTTGCTGGCCGAGGCAGACGACGAAGAAAGTCTGCTAAGTGCGCTGGAGCTCGATCCCGGGCACGCAAAAGCAATTGCCAAGCTTGCCAATATCAAAATCGGCATTGGGGACTATGAGGCGGCGCTTGAGTTAATCTCGAGAGTGCCGGAAAATGACGAACTTCGGCAGCTAGCCGCAAAAGCTCGGCTCCTTGCCAAGGATATGGATTTCTCTTCCCAGGATGAGGTTGAGGCCAGGCTTAACGAGCTTTTGAGTTCGGTCAGGGACGATGATCAGGCGCGGAAAGAGTTTCTGGATTTGCTGGCAACTTTCGATTCCTCTGATCCCAGGGTTACCCAATTTCGCAAAGCGTTGACTTCCCGGCTCTTCTAGTTAATTGAATGGCGCTAAAACTTAGAAACTTTCAATTTGATTTGGAAGAGCGTGCATTGGTAATGGGCATCCTAAATCGGACCGAGGATTCATTCTTCGATCATGGAGCGTATTTCGAGCTTGACGCGTTTTTGCGCCGGGCGGAGGAGATCGTCTTGGAGGGTGCCGATATTCTCGATGTCGGCGGAGTCAAGGCCGGTCCGGGACCTGAAATCTCTGAAGCTGAGGAACTGGATCGGGTGCTTCCGGCGGTGGAGCTTTTAAGGGATCGTTTTGACATTCCCATCAGCGTCGATACCTGGAACGCCCGGGTGATTGACGCAGCGATGAATGCCGGCGCTTCGCTTGGCAATGACATATCCGGGTTTGGTTCTCCGGGCTACTTGGAAAACGTTTCGAAGCACGGCGGGGCAGTAGTGGCGACCCATATTCGTCTGGTTCCCCGGCTGGCCGACCCGAATCCTATCTATCAGGACCTCAAAGGCGAAGTCAAGCAGTTTTTGGCCGAAAGGCTTGAGCGCGTAGTTCAAGCTGGTATTCATCGCGACAGTATTTTGGTTGATGCAGGGTTCGACCTTGGCAAGACCACTTCCCAGTCCATGGAGCTACTGTTATCTACCAACGAGTTGAGAGCGCTGGGTTACCCAATACTCATCTCTGCTTCCAATAAGGGATTCATCGGAGAGGTTCTCGAAAAGGTCGTAACGCAGCGACGAATGGGCTCGTTATCCGCCGTGTCAATTGGGGCTGTGAAGGGCGCCAAAGTCTTTAGGGTGCACGATGTGGCCGGCACGCGCCAAGTACTGGATGTCATCACAGCCATCATGGCGGGGTATCCGCCCCGTTGGGTTTTGGAGAGCTGAGGGTGGCGGCCGTGGGTGGCGTGATATCAAGAGCAACCCTCATTGTTGGCAATGACCCAGCGCTTGTTTACAATTCGTTGTCCGAATTTATCCGAAAGATAGAGTTCGAGGTTGGACCCAATCTGGAGAGGGTGACTTTCCAGGCGGGATCCTGTTCCATACAAGATCTTGTTGGGTCAATGTCCCAGACTTTTATGTTTTCCCCGGCTGCGCTCATCGTTCTAAGAGATCCGTCCCAGCTGGTTGCAGAAGAGGTTGAGATCTTGTCTTCGGCCGTTGAATCTTACTCCGGGGATAATTTCCTGGTACTGGCCAATTTTTCCGGAACCATTGACGCCAAGCTGAGGTCTGTCTTTTCAGCCAGGCATTCGCTGATCGACTGCTCGCTGAAGAGCAAGAGCGACAAGCAGACATTTTTGGGTGAGATGGTGCATGAATCGGGTCTTCAATTTGCGCCCGACGCCTACCGCCTGCTGGGTCAATCTTTGGGCGAGGACGTCGCGCAGGTCGTTCCGCTCTTGGATCTGCTCGAGGCCACGCTTGGCGAAGGCGCCCTCGTCGACTTGCCAGCCCTTGAGCGGTACCTGTCTGCACCGGGCGATGTCGCTCCATGGGATTTTACCGACGCCATAGAATCTGGCAAGGTTGGCGAGGCCTTGGAAATGCTGTGGCGTCTTATGCGGGCCGGTGAACGGCATCCTTTGGTGATACTTTCGATTCTTCAGCGAAGGTTTACCGAGTTGGCTCTTGTATCCGGGGTAAAGGCTCGGAGCGAGGCATTGTCGATCCTTCAGGCACGAGACAAGAAGTTCAAGAGGCCTCCTTATGCGATCGACAATATGATCGCTTCCGCTCGAGCACTGGGATATGGGCGGCTTTCTCAGGCTATGGTGTGGCTGTCCCAAGCGGACCGGCAGGTAAAAGGTGAAGGCGGACTTACCCCAGAACTGGCCGTCGAACTTCTTGTCGCCAGGCTTGCGAAGAGTTTTTCGGTTCGCAATAGTTGACGAGCCGATTCGCGGGCATGACCTTCGAGAGTCGTTCCAGAGCGCGGGCAAATTCAAGCGTAAACCGAGCCAATTTGCAACTAAGGGCATCACGGCGCATGAGATGTAGTCTTAGTGGAAGCGGGCCTTGCAGGCAAAGAGCGTTGATGAAAATAAAACCTGACCTTATCGAGGTGATATCGGCCCCAAGTCGGCAGGTGTGAAGCCAGCAAAAGCGGATCGAGGGTCGAGTTGAAGGAGAAGTTTCAATGGTAAAGACAGTTGGACTCCCAGCCGAAATCAAAGATGGCGAGAGACGAGTCGCCCTGGATCCAAGCGCGGTAAAGATGCTTTCTCACTCAGACATTGTTTCCTTGGTTGAAAAGGGTGCAGGAATCGGGTCCGGATTTAGCGACCAGGATTATCGATCGGTTGGTGCCCAGATCGTCGACACGGCCGAAGAAACATGGTCTTGCGATTTGGTATGCAAGGTAAAGGAACCGCAGCAGTCCGAATGGGTGCATTTCAGAAAGGGACTAAAGCTCTTCGCTTACCTTCATTTGGCTGCCGCCCCGGCTCTTACGAACGCATTAGTTGATACAGGAGTCGAGGCTTATGCGTTCGAGACCTTGACTTGGCCAAAAGGGCATCCGCTTCTTGCACCCATGAGCGAAATTGCCGGAAGGGCTGCGGCGATCATGGGAGCCTTTCATTTGGCGGAAGGATCTGGAACCCTGCTGGGAGGAGCATCGGGCGTGCCTCCAGCTCGCGTCGTGGTGATTGGCATGGGCGTGGCGGGAACGATGGCCGCTAGGGGGGCAAGAGGAATGGACGCAGAGGTTACTGGGGTGGACGTCGACCTTGAAAGGCTGTACGAGGTCCACGAGCAGAAGATCGTTACCTCGACCCTGTACTCCAATCACCATAATATTGGCGACGCAGTCGCAAATGCCGATCTGGTAATAACTGCAGCGCTGGTCACAGGTGCCAAAGCGCCGGTTTTGATTACCAGGGAACAAGTCCAGTCCATGCGTCCAGGATCGGTAATTGTGGATCTCGCTATCGATCAGGGAGGTTCGGTGGAAACTTCCAAGCCAACTTCGTTATCTCACCCGACCTATGTTGAAGCTGGCGTGATCCACTACTGCGTGACCAATGTGCCGGGCCAGTATCCGAGGACATCTTCGAGGGCTTTGTCGGCGGCCGTTATTCCACGTCTATTGGATTTGGCCCGAGACGCGAAATCTGATCGTCTGGCTGGATCGCTAAACGTCTCCCAGAACAGGGTCGTGCATCCTGCCGTTGCAGCTTCGCTCCAGGCAGGTTACGAGACGGACATAAGCTAGCTGTCACACCAGGGTTGCGATGAGGCGCTAGTCGTCTGAGGGTGAATTTGGAAAGTGATGCGCGATGTTTAGGTGCGCAGAATCCCCGCTTTGGTATTTGGGGCTTGTATGGATGATTGCCTCTGACAGCCGGGGTATTTCGTGGAGCAGCCTATGGTGCGCGTTTTCAGATATGAGGTGGCTTTCCACGAGCGTCAGTTCTGAATCCGACAGGACGTCAGCTTCTGCCCTGAGTTGGTGGCCGATCCATCTTATTCTCACCGATTCTACGCCTTTAATGCCAGGCGTCGCAGCCAGTACTTCTCTCACTATTCCAACCAGCTTGGGATCTACGCTATCCATGAGCCTTCTGTAGATATCCCGTGCGGCTTCGCGCAGTACGCCGAAAACCGCGATTCCTATAACAAGGCTGGCAATGGGGTCTGCATATTTGAATCCCAGGGCAACTCCAATAGCACCGACGACGACTGCCAAGGATGCCAGGCCGTCGCTTCTGGCATGAAGCCCGTCGGCGGTCAGGGCGGCAGAACCAATTTTGCGCCCGACTCTGATTCTATAGATGGCCACGGCTTCATTACCTGCGAAGCCGACCACTCCGGCGATGATGACAAATGGTATTTGCTGGATTTGGTGGGGGTGGATCAACCTCAGGATGGAATAGTACAAAGCGATGAGTGCCGATATGGTGATCAGGAGAATGATGAATAGTCCGGCCAGATCTTCCGCTCTTCCATATCCATAGGTGTAGCGCGTATTAGCCTTCCTTCTGCCCACGATGAATGCGATGCCGAGCGGCAAAGCGGTTAGGGCATCAGCGAAGTTGTGGATGGATTCTGATAGCAGGGCAATGGAACCAGAGATTGCCACCACCAGTATCTGGATTATCGCCGTAGCGCCAAGTCCGGCGAGCGAGACCTTCAGGGCATGCATTCCCTCGCGGCTGGTGTCAACCGGGGGGATGACGATGTCGACTTCGGCATGGCTGTGCTTTACATAACCGAGCAACGACGACAAGAAACGATTTTTGTGCCTGTGGAGATTCGCATGGTCTGGGTGGTTCGCATGACTGTGATGAGCCTTGTGATGCTCGCCGTGGTGATGGTCCTCGAGCTCTGAAATGTCGTCGTGGTCAGACACAGACGGTCCTAGCTCTTCGAATTACTGCGGTGGGATATTTTGCCGGATTGCCGACCTGCTCGCGTGGTTGGACAGGTCATTTCGGCGTTCAGGGCGTGGAACTGTGAAGTAGAAGACTGATTGCATTTTAGGGTAATCACATTGCCACTGTAGCATTTCGAAAGCCGGCGCTCTGAGCTGGTCAGGGAGCAGGGGCCCGAATTGATGCGAAGGATTCTTACTCGCTTTGCTGTTCCGACAGCTCCTGAGTTATTCTGGCAAGCCGGGCCATAAGCCGGCCCTTTCTCCTCGCGGCCTGATTCTTGTGAATAACTCCGGCCGAGGCCGCCTTATCGAGCTTTTTGACAGCCAGTTTTATAGCTTCGGCACTGTTATCTTCTTGATTTTCTCCGCATTGACAGCAGTTTTGAGCCTGGTCTTGAGCTCGGAGCGTACCGACTTATTCTTGACTCTTCGAATCTCGTTCGTCTTGATTCTTTTGATTTGGCTTTTGATGTTTGCCATTTTGGTTTTCGTATCCGTTTCTGTGGCGCAAAAATGTGATCCAATTAAAAGGTGGATGCTGGGAAAAAGAGTTTAGATCCTATTCAACCTAAGTCGGGCTTAGGCAGCCTAATCTTTTCTAGAGAATAATGATTGACTCCACGAAAATACGCAATCTGTCCATTATCGCGCACATCGATCATGGCAAATCAACACTTTCAGATAGGATACTCGAACTCACTGGCGCCGTTGATCCCAGGGAAATGCGCGAGCAGTATCTCGATTCGATGGATATCGAACGAGAACGCGGCATTACCATCAAGGCCCAGAATGTCCGGGTCCACTGGAAGGACTACGTGATCCACTTGATCGATACGCCAGGTCATGTCGACTTCGGCTATGAAGTATCACGTTCGCTGGCAGCTTGTGAGGGCGTGATACTGCTCGTGGATGCTTCGCAGGGAATTGAGGCTCAGACCCTGGCAAACTGCTATCTGGCCATGGAACACAATTTGGAGATAGTTGCGGCACTCAACAAGATCGATCTGCCTGCCGCGGATCCAGACCGTTATGCCGCCGAGATAGAAAAGGTTCTGGGAATTCCTGCTGATGAAATTCTTAGGATTTCGGGGAAGACCGGCGAGGGTGTTCCAGAACTTTTAGACGCTGCTGTTGCTAGGATTCCTGCGCCCGTGGGTGAGCTCGAAAAGCCGCTAAGGGCGCTGATTTTCGATTCTTATTACGATCAGTACCGTGGCGTGGTCTCCTCGCTAAGAGTCGTTGACGGAGTGCTTAAATCCAATGCGCGGTTGCGCTTCATGCAGACGTCTGCGGTTCACGAGGCCGAGGAGATCGGTATACGCACCCCGATCCAGGTTCCTGTAGAGTCCCTTGGCCCCGGCGAGGTAGGTTATCTGATTGCCGGAATCAAAGACGTGGGCGAAGCCAGATCGGGCGAAACCGTCACGTCGTATTCGGATCCTGCGACTAATGCGCTGGAAGGTTACCAGGATCCCAAGCCAATGGTCTTTTGCGGCCTGTATCCCGTGGATGGGGACGAATTCGAGGATCTCAGGGAATCGTTGGAGAAACTTAGGCTCAACGACAGCTCGTTCACTTACGAGCCGGAAACTTCAGGCGCGCTCGGATTCGGATTTCGATGCGGCTTTCTCGGCCTTTTGCACATGGAGATTGTTCGAGAGCGCCTCGAGAGAGAATTTGGTCTTTCGCTTATTGCGACTTCCCCCTCGGTGGAGTACATTGCCTATCTCGAAGGTTCTGGTACGGCGGTGAAAATCGACCGGCCGAGCGACATGCCCATGGCCCAGTCGATCTCAAAGATCGAAGAGCCTTTTCTGCAGATCAACATCATCTCCCCGTCTGAGTACACCGGCTCGATCATGGACCTTTGCCAGAGCCGTCGCGGCGAAATGAACCGAATGGAGTACATCTCTCCAGAGAGGCTTGAAATTGGATACAGGATTCCCCTTGGCGAAGTGGTTTTGGATCTTTTCGATCAGTTGAAGAGCAGGACCAAAGGCTATGCCTCGTTGGATTACGAGCCTGCGGGTTATGGCGAGAGCGAACTCGTCAAGCTGGACATATTGCTCAACGGGGTGCCTGTCGATGCGTTTTCTGCTGTAATTCATAAGACGAAGGCTTACGATTACGGTCGGAAAATGGCTGCAAAGCTGGCCGAGCTAATTCCAAGGCAGCTGTTCGACGTTCCAATCCAGGCAGCGATTGGCGGCCGAATCATTGCGCGCGAGACCGTCAAGGCTAGAAGAAAAGATGTTCTTGCCAAGTGTTACGGAGGAGATATAACCCGCAAGAGAAAGCTTCTCGAGAAACAAAAAGAGGGCAAGAAGAGAATGAAGAACATCGGACGGGTGGAGGTTCCTCAAGAGGCGTTTATTTCGGCGCTACGCCTGGATGAATAGTACCTGCTGAGCCACAGTTTCTGTGTCGCCCTATCAGACGGCGTTCAATTGGCGGTTCGG
>DAHVKW010000066.1 GCA_027320695.1 Actinomycetota bacterium
CGAGTCCTATCCATATCTGATACTTGACGCCCGCTACGAGAGGATCAGAGACCACGGAGCGATCCGCCACCAAGCGGTGCTTATTGCAATCGGGATCAACTGGGACGGCAAAAGAGAAGTCCTAGCGATCGAGCTCTCCAACCGGGAGTCCAAGAACTCGTGGGCGGAGTTTCTCTCTGGACTCAAAGAACGCGGTTTAGATGGAGTCGAGATGGTTATCTCCGACGCCCACGAAGGGCTGAAGCGAGCGGTCTCAGAACTTCTGCCATCCGCGCTTTGGCAGAGGTGCTACGTCCACTTCCTAAGGAACGCCCTCGATTACCTTCCAAGGAAAGCAGATGACGACTGTCTGGTTGAACTCAGATGGATCTACGACCGCTTTTCTTTTGAAGAGGCCCAGAAAGACATTAGGGTCTGGGTCACAAAGTGGGAGTCGCGCTATCCCAAGCTGGTCGACTGGGTGGAAGAGAATATCTCCGAGACCTTGACCTTCTACCAGTTCCCACGTCCACACAGGAAACATCTCAAGTCCACCAACATGATCGAGAGATTCAACGAGGAGATAAAGAGAAGAACCTATGTAGTGAGGATATTTCCAAACCAGGTATCTGCTCTGAGGCTGATCCGAGCCCTTGGGGCTGAGATCAATGAACACTGGATCGAAGAGCACCGCTATCTCAACATGGAGTTCCTCAAAGACAGAGAACGTGAATATGCCTTCACGGTGGCTTAGACTTGAGAGCACCTAGAGTGCCATGGCTCAATTTGCACAACTATCGGCACACAACCCAATGTAAAGGTGGCATCCAATGAGTTCGCAGACTCAAGCAGGGGCCGTCGGTAGCGGTCTCCAGTCGTACCGACCCACCGCCTATCTCGATCAATGGGTCTGGATCCGCATGGCACGCGCCGCAGCAGGCAAACCGGATACTCCCAGTGACACGAAGCTCCTCGATGACTTGGTCGCTGCGGCGGACGCAGGCGTCGCGTTCCCACTTTCGTGGACCCACTACATCGAGACTGAAGGAATCAAGAACCCACGCCAGCGGCGCGACGTAGCAGACGTCATGGCCTCCATCTCACACTTTCGGACCATCCGGTCACGGCGGGACCTGCTGCGCAACCAACTTCTCGTCGCCACCCACGAGAAATTCGGTCGTCCCACCTTCCGTCCAGAGAACCTCGATCCACTCGGTGTAGGCGTCCATTGGGCCTTCCAAGGCGTCGAGAAGACCCTTCAGGTCCACGATGCCGGCGGGAAGGTCATCGACATCGAAGAGTTCCCCCGGGAGATGCGGATCAGAGCCACCCAAGGCTTCGAATGCCAAGTGCTGGCGGGCCCGGACGGCAAGGAGGAGGCAGTTCTGCGCGAGCGGTACGGGTACAAGCCCGAGGGGACCGCAGAAGTTGGTCGAAGCCGGCTGGAGTGGGAGCAGGAATTCGTCGGCCTGCTCGTCGACACGCCGCCGAAGGATCCCGCCGAGTTGCGAGTCTGGATCCAAGCCCGGGAAGTAACCCACGAGAATTTGGAACTCCTCGTGGAGGTATTCAAGGAGTACGGATTGTCCATCCGTCGGCTTACCGGGGGTTTTGGCGACGACGACCAGGAGCAGCGCCGACAATTCATCAGCGACTTCTTCGATCGCTTGCCGAGCGTGCGTGTCGCTGTCGACCTGAAGCTCGCCGTCCATCGAAACAACCAGCGCGGATGGGCGAAGAATGACATCTACGACACCGATGCCATGTCCATCGCAGTTCCGTACTGTGCCGTCGTCGTCACCGATAAGGCTGCCGCCGACGCACTAAACCGCGTCAGAGCAGGCGATCGGCAGGGGACGTTCATCACGGCGAAGCTGACAGCACTAGCCGAAGTTCTGCCGGAGATGGTCCAGTACGCCAAAGCCTTGCCGGACCCGAGCGGGTGGGAAACGCTCTCGCCCGGCGTCGGGTTCAACCCTTTGAAGGCGGAACAAGTGGTTGAGCAACTGCGAGGATGACTCGCGCCCCACGAGATTGCCCGGCTCCTTGGCGGTCCAGTCGCCCTGTAGCGGCCGTGCCGACGCGACCCGACGGAGTCGCCCGTATCAGTGCCCCGTATCGAATTCGTAGGTATCCCTACGCCAGTATTGGGCAAAGGCCGTCTTCTCGCGCAGCGGATAGCCCAAGAGATCCACGGTGCTGTTGCATCAGCAGTCCAAGCGCTCAGCCAAAATCCTGGCGGAGAATAGTCGCGGGCATCGGACCAGGCCGCCTCCGATGACCGGGCGCAAATTGGAGCCGTCAGTGGGAACGACAGGGTCGGGACGGCTACCATTGGAGTGGCTTGAGCACGGTCTAGTGGTTCTGGGCGGGGCGGGTCTGTCGGTCGGCTCCCCAGCAAATGTTCCAAGCTGGTGGGATTTCAATCAGGCCGTGCTCGATGGGCTACGGCATTGCTTTGCCCACTCGATCGAAGCCCCAGTCCACGCCCGACGAGCCCTCGAACGACTGAGCCTCAACGACTTGGAAGTCACCGAGTTCAGTCAGGTTGTTCACAACGCGTTCGCCGGACTGACGTGGTTCGATCTGTTAGGAGTTCTTGACGGTGAGGAACCCAACACGACTCACTGCACGCTGTCCACGTTGGCGCGGAGCGGGATGTTGCAAACGATTGTCACTACGAATTTCGACACCTTGCTCGAACGGGCTCTTCCGTCAGACTTCCGGACGTTCAATGCGTTGATCGACGAGCCCCCGCCAGAACGCAGTGTTGGGGCTCTCGTCAAACTCCACGGCACCGGCGGCGAACCGCGGTCCCTCGTTGACCTGGCAGCGCAAAAGCGTCGCGGCCTCCCTCCCGCCTGGCGAAGCTGGCTTGAGGATCTCTTCTCAAATCGATGTGTTCTGGTCCTCGGTTTCTCGGGAGCCGATCTCGACTTGGCGGATGACTACCTCGGTCTGCAAGCAGCGGCGAGTTCTACACCGTGGCTGGCGTGGAACCTACGGCGAGGCGTGCCGCCACACCCGCGCGCTGCAGCGGTCGTACGTGCAGCAGCTGACCATGGAGAGTTCCTGATTGGCGACCTGCCTGAGGTGCTTGAGGGCCTGGGCATCTCGTTGACGAGGGTCGAGTCGAGGGGTGGGTCCGAGGAGGATCGTCTTGCTGAGGCGGTGAGTCGATGGCTGACCCAAGATGGCGTCGATTCTGCCGTATGTGGTGTCGCGCTCGCGCGACTACTGGACGCAGCTGGATCGCACACTGCGGCCGACGCACTTCGGAGCAGGTTGCGAACTCAGGCGCGTCGGGCGCTGCGCAAAGGGGTCAACCTGAGTTCCGGGACGCGTGTCTCGCTCGTGCTTGGTCAGATCGGCATCGATGACAGGCAAGTCGCTCGTTCGCTCAAAGACCTCGATCTATCTGAACGCGCCCTCACTGCGGTGGTCGAGAACCTACGTCAACGTCGCGATGGGCTCTCATCGGAAGGAGAGATCGAATACGCGCGAAATATGTCTGCGAGCATCCACAGCCGAGCGGTATGGCTGATCCGTCAGGGAGACGTAGATGGCGCCGAGCGGGAGGTGGAACGGGCATGGGAATACATTATGGCCATGCCCGAGACGGAGCAGTTGGATCGGCTCGCGGCTCACTGGCAGAACACGGGAGCTATCGCTTGGCTCCGTGGCGACAAGGAGGGGGCGCGCCGTTCATTCGAAAGAGCTCTACAAGTTGCTGAGGAAGTGGGTGACCTTGCTTTCGTGCGCTCCGCCGAGCACAACCTCGGTCGACTGCAGCAGACAGCCGAGGAGCAGTAGGGCAACGCCTGGAGGTATCGGTCGACCGTTGCCGATGGAGGCGTCGATCTTCGGGAACCTAGCCTGAAGGTCAGGACCGCCGCCCCTTCGGTCGGGTTTCTGGGGACCCCAGCGAACGACGAGCGACATTGAGCAGTGCAGCGCCCAGGCGGCTGCGTATGCAGAGCCCGGCTACCAGCGGCTTTACGGTTCCGGAGGACCGGGCGGCTCGGAAGGCGACAGTGCCCCCGCCACCAAGTACGGGCGTTTCTCGCGCCCTTCTGCGTATGCACAGGCCGCTGACCAGCATGTTTGGTCGGCGGCCTGTGTGTTTATGGGGACAGTTTGTGGGGACCTACTCAGTCCTTGCGTATGCAGCCTATGAAGGTTGGCGCGAGCGCGAGCGGTCCGTACGCTGCGATTTCGCGTTCGAGGTTGGGGTGGTGCGGAGCGTTGCATAGGCACGCCCCGTGCATGCCTCCTCTCAGAACTAGTCCCGTCGGTGTCCCCGAAATTGAGGCGAATAAGTTACCCTTTCATTTGGTAAGCCGAGTGAGACGCTCGGCCACGTGTCAACAACCGAGAGATGGGCAGCTTGAATTAATTGTGGCGTTGGCCACACAAGGTCCATGCCCGTTCCTGGCCAAATCTCTACAAGTGTCTGCGTCAGCTCCCGCGGGAGCTCCAAAGTTCTTAGGTCTTTCGACTCCCTGTTCACAAATTCCACCCCAAATACATGAAAAAGCAGATAGCCGAGGGATAACGAAACAAAGTATGCATCAGGTGGATTCCCACGCGATATTGCAAGCGAACTGGGTTGGAGTCTGACAAGCCATTGCGGGTCGTTAACCATTCCTATCCACACCCGTGTCCCCGGAGGTGGACCCGACAGTTTCTGGTGCTTCCAAAGCCAGCGTAAGTGGCTACCAGGAATAAAATGACCACGTTCTTGGTTGGCACGAGTGCTGGTAAACAGCTGCATTAGAAGCGCCACCTTGATAGCCCAAGTCGCGATGCGTTCTTGGTTGGCAGGGTCAACACGAACCTCAACGGGCAAAGAAAGCTGAGTGCCCAGAATCCGAACAAAGTCGTCCTCCAATTCGCGCATCCAGCCCCCGTTGCAAGTCATGCAAATTGCCTTCTCCAACACTATGTTCAGCGTCGAATCTCTATTTATCTTCTGCACGCCAACTACGGTTGTCACATTTGCGGTTTTCGGCTGAAGTTTGCGAACCGTCTTCGAAATAATATGTTCATTGCTGAGATCGTCGGATCTCCCACAAAAGACGCACCGGCCCTTGTATGGCTCTGGGAGCATCACCTTCATCATGTAACCTCTTATTTTATGTATTGATACTCACCGACGAGTCGCCACTGCTACGCGCCATTCCACTCAAATGCGCCTTTCACTTCCCTTATTTCTGTGCCTAGAAAGTGGGACTATAGGGGCTGGGCGTTGATTGAGCGCGACATCCGTATCCAGAGTTCGAAGTTGCGAATCAAGCATTTTAAGATTCAACCTGATGAAAGACGATAGGAAACCGGGCGGGAGCCCGCCTAGAGCCTCAATATCCGTATTTGGGAGATCCAAGGCGGAGACCACGTCTGAAGATGTTTGGAGGCCATTGCTTAGTAGAAGGTCAAACGAGCTTCGGAGTAAACGTGGCTCTTCAACCTCAAGTACATCATCAAATGGTTCTCCGCGACGCCAACCACGTCTCGCGTAGTTTACCCACAGGCCTCGCTCAGCTTGAGGTGACAAGAAACCTGCATCGCGTGCACGGCGAATCATCATTGCGATTGACGTTTTCCATCTAGGTTTTAGTGCCAAGAACGCATCCAAGCTTACGCCAAAGAGTTCGTCTCCAAACGACTCAAGGGGGAGAAGAAACGAAGCAGCAAAGCGATGGGCCTGGTTTTCGATAAGAGAATGGTTTACAGATTTGGCCATGAACGCAGGGTCCACATTCGCGTGAAGCATGATATGACCGAGTTCGTGTGCCGCATCAAATCGCCAGCGCGCCGGTGTCCCCTTGTCGGTCCCAATTAGTACATAGGTACGATCTTCTTCGCGCACAACCTCGGAAAGACTGTCAAGTGTTTGTGCACCAAGCTTGTCACGAGATACAACGGCACCCTTATTCTCCAGTAAGAGAACTACATTGCTGATAGGGTCCATACGAAGACCCCAATGTTTACGAAGTCCTATGGCTGCATCATCGATAATCCGATCCGAGAGTTGTAGCGGATCATTAGGTAGGCAGAGGTCGGGGAAATCGGATTTGGGAATATCCACGAATTCTGTGACGTACCGGCCGATCCATTTAATCCAATCAAGACGGCGTAGAGCGCGATTCCTTGCAGTCTTGGTCGCTGAACTCATGGAACGATAGAAGATAGTCCCACGAGTATACGATTCCATCGGACGCGTAAAGTACCCAACTGGAAGTTCGACCGCCTCTGCAATCCGTTCCAGAACCTTTGAGCTTGGAGTTGACCGGCCCTTTTCATAATGCGACAGCGATTGCCGTGATACGTGTGTCTTTTCGGCCAGAGAAGCCGCCGTAAGGCCACGTACCTCACGTGCTTCGGTGAGTCGGGCAGGGACAAACCCAGGTGTCCCGAGCTTCATGACGCGTGGTACAGAGTGGCCTCTGATCGGCGCAAATACACATTAATCATGTTCTCTTCCATTCCACAAGTGGCAGCATGATTCTTAACAATATCGGGAAATCTCGTCATGAGATTGTCAAGATACAGGTATTTTCGTAGATCCGGGGAAGGAACGCCAATGTGGACCGAGCCAGGTAAATGGCCATACATTCGCTGCTCATCCAAATCAGACGAAATATATGACGAATAGGTCAAGACCGCATAGCATCGGCCCGCTTCGTTAGCATGAGGCCCTTCCAACTCTTCAAAGCGAAGTTGCGGGCTGGCATTCACTTCTCGAAAAGTGGCAGAGTTAACCGGTCCACCGGGATATCTCACGGCGCTTGTGGTCAAGATTACGGACGCCCCCAAAATTTCAATATGAAACCATGGCGTTCCGGCAGGCTTGACATTAGAGACAGAAAGCTCCGGCATCATGTCAACCGTGGCCTTAAGATTCTTTTCCACATTTGCTCGTCTTACAAGCGGTTCAAGGTTTTTCCTCTCGGGCTCTGGGTAATTTGCCTGACAGAATTCATGTGCAGCAGCAAAAGCTACGTAAATTCCAGTCAGCGCCTTCTTCAGGAACTCATTTCCCAGCGACTCATTGATACGATCCTCGTAGACGTCTACTGCCACTTATTATCTCCATTTCACTGGGAAACATAACCTAAAATAGTTTAGCGTATATTTCGACTAATTTTGTCAACTAATAGGGATATTTTCTTGGAAATCGGAAAATTACTGGCTGCAAAGCAGACTTTACTCGTCCTTCCGGCTGCACACCCAGGTAGCGCTTGATGAATGTGAAATTACAACAAATATTGGATTAGCTTGTCAGGTTATGTCCATTGAGACAGCTTGGCAAATGTGTTCAACTCCGGTTCTGACCACCTCCTTGATCGTTTCTAAGCCCGCTGATCCAAAATGCAATCGCGATTCAACGATTCAAGACCCAGACGATATCGAGTTTGAGCTGATCCGTATCGACGAGTTTTCAATCCGTCGTCTACGCAAGTCGACTCCTGATAAATGTCGGAAGCGAATGGATCGGGAGATCGAAGATTGGATGAAACCTGAATCTGGTAAGTGACGCTCGCGAGGCCGAGTATACGATGCAATAAAGTGTTTCGTGGACCGCAGTGATGTCTGTGTGAATACGGGGGTCGCAAGACGACACAGCGATTCGGTAGCAACTGGGCAAAGACTTCGCGAGATATCGTTGAATCAGAAGGTCAATGCCGTTATTTTGTCAATGGCCATGAATAAACACCTATATACCGTCAGAGAATAGGACAGCGCACGGACAGCAATTTGGGACGCTCAACGGACACCAATAGCGTACAGCGCACGGCCACGAACTTATCCCAATGGTCTAGCTAGCTAAGCGGCATCACCCCCATCCCAGAGGTTGCCTCCTGAAGCCTGATCGAGGTCCCCTCGGTGACTACTACGTGGGCGTGGTGCAAGAGACGATCGACTAAGGCTGGTGCCAGATTTGTCTCCATGATCTGGTCGAATACCGAAGGATGAAGGTTCGAGGATACAAGGACCGAGCGCCTCTCGTATGCAGCATCGATCATCCGGTACAGCCCTACTTGGGCGTCCGTGGAGATGTTTAGCATCCCGAGGTCGTCGATGATGACGAGATGCGCCTTTGTCAAAGGCAGGAGCGCTTTGGAGATTGAGCCATCGATGCGGTGACGTCTGATCAGTGACCCTATGTCCTCTATGTTGGACCCGGCCACGTGCATTCCCTTGTCGACGGCAATGTGTCCCAGCGCTTCAGCCAGATGGCCGAAACATAATGATGTACCAGTACCAGGGTGTTTACTCTCGAGTATTAGCAAAAAACCGAGGCGGCGTCATATTTTCGGTCGTCCCAATCTCAGCTGCCACGCGCAGACCGCCGTGATCTACCAAGCGATCAGTGTCCCGCAAACAAAGTTCGTTGGAGGTGCTGGAGAACGTGTACCTTCTGTCCTCTGGAGTCTTTCAGAGAATCGCCATGCCTGTGTCCATAATGATTTTTGGTGATTTCTGGGGGTTATGATTGGAGGATTTATATATGTGCAGGTGAGAAGTTTGTAGTGAGACGGTGGGGAGATTTAGAGGAAGGTGATTGGTGGATTGGTGGAAGAGGTTTTGGGATATTTAATTTGATTTTTTATAGACATTCTCCCCAAAAGTTTTTCCAACTCTCCAAATGCCGGTCAGGCCGGCTCGCATTGCACGCTTTGCCCAATCGAGGACCAGTTACAGAACGTTCGGGTGCCTGTCCGATCCGGAAGCTTGACCACCCACAAGAGCTGGACTTTGAATCGCGTGATGTTGCTGGCGCATTGTACTTTCGTGACGATTTTGCGAAAGTATGGCTGAGCAAGCGAATTCGATAACAGCTTGGGGGTTTGTGAAGGGAAGGTGGGTGACGTTAGGGAGCTTCTAGGTGAGACCTTAGGAGTTTCTATGGTTCTCGTTTCAATACTCGGAATGCGAAGTGGTACGTGAAGTAAAATCGTTTCGTGATCGACCTGGATGAGCCTTTACAAAGTAGCGATGGTGGGCAAGAGTCCGAACCCGGTCATCCGCGTGCCGTATTCATCCTGGGGGCTGGTTTCTCGCGTGCATTGTCATCCCGGATGGTTTGCACAGACGAACTTGGTGACCGCATTCGTGCGAGCCTCGATAATCTTCCCTCCAATCTGACTCGTGGCAAATCATTCGAAGACTGGCTCTCCCGTTTGGCTGAACCTCAGCCAGATCAGTCTGTCGAAAGTAACCTTCGTCGCCAAACAGACTTTCAGGCGGTCGTGCGGACACTGGCCGCCGAACTTGAGACTGCCCAAGAGGAAT
>DAHVKW010000067.1 GCA_027320695.1 Actinomycetota bacterium
ACGTAGAAAACAACGTCAACTTCACAATGGGGGTACCCGCCGAGCAACTTTCGTCTTACTACAAAGGGAGCGATGCTCTGGTTTGTTTATCTGAACACGAAGGATTTTGCGTTCCCCTCTTAGAGGCGATGCACAACCACCTGCCAATAATTGCTTATGACTCATCCGCAATCAGCGAAACTCTGGGCAGCGCCGGCATTATCATTCCAGCGAGCGACCCTGTCACCACCGCAGTTGCGATGAGCAAGATGATCTCAGATCAAGAACTCCAGGCATATTTCCGATCGCGGATGACATCCAGACTCGGGGAGCTGAGCCTAGCAAGGTCAACTGAGAAACTATATCGGGCACTCGGCGAACTTGAGCCGGCGCTTGCTGGCGCAGAGGTGAACAGTTGACTCAAATACGGCGCATAGCCTTCGTCACTCCGCGATACGGGAAAGAGGTCATAGGAGGCGCAGAACACGCCGCCAGGATGATGGCGGAGAATCTTGCGCGCATACTGGGTTTATCTGTGGAGGTCCTCACCACCACTGCCCTCGACACTGACACGTGGGACAATCACTTCCCGTCCGGGACAGAGGAGTTGGGCGGCATAACGGTCATTCGCCACCAGATTGACAAAGGACGCTCAAAAGAATTCCCCAAGCTTTCTGGCCGGCTGCTGAAGTTCCCAAAATCAGCCACGCTTGAAGAATGCAGCCAGTGGATTGATGCGCAGGGCCCGGTGTCTCACTCGCTCATAGAAGCAATCAAAGGTTCGTCGGCTCAAGTCATCCTTTTCTTTCCCTACCTCTATCACCCCATCGTTAGGGGAATTACCGCCGTCACCGAGCGAGCAGTCTTGATTCCGGCGGCACACGATGAGGCTCCCGCATATCTGCCCGTGTTCCGCGATGTTTTTCGCAGCGCAAGAGCCATCATGTTCCAGTCAAAAGCCGAGGAGCGCTTTGTCGATGCAGTTATGCGCACCGCGGACAAGCCGCGACTGAGAGCCGGACTAGGTATTGAAAGATACCAGGGGCCTCTCGAACCGTTATCCGAACACCTGCCGGAACTGACTGGACTTCCTTTTCTCCTTGCGCTTGGCAGGGTCGACCAGCTCAAGGGAGCAACGCTTTTATCGGAGCTCTTTGCCGAATACAAGAGACGAAACCCCGGTCCGCTGAAACTAGTCTTCGCTGGTCCGGTAACTACTCAGCCAATCGACTTTCCCGACATCGTGAACCTCGGTCCCATCGGCGAAGGCTTGAAGTGGTCGCTCCTGGCCGAAAGCACAGCACTCGTGAATGCATCCGCGTTTGAATCGTTTTCTCTGGTTCTCTTCGAAGCGTGGTCGCTTCGCCGTCCGGTAATTGTGAATGCTCAGTGCCAGGTGACATCTGATCACGTGGCCGATTCTGGCGGAGGTTTCGCATTTTCTGACTTTGCCGAATTCGAATCCCAAGTCAATCTGCTGCTCTCAAATGCCGACGTGAGGAGAACGCTGGGCTCGAATGGCTACGACTACCTGGAACGCAACTACAGATGGGAAGTCATAGTCCAGAAAATGGGCTCTTTCCTAAACGAGATATTCAGCTCTTGAAAGGAACTGCCTCGCCATTCAGTATCAATCGAGGCTCAAGCTTCAAATATCCCGAACTCTTGCCGTTAGAAATGACTTTGAAGGCGAGTTCCTGGTTCTGCCAGTCGTATATCCGTTGATCGATAGCAGACGTGAACCCGACAGCCACTGAAAACAGGCCGTCGCTTACCGCCACCGACGGAAAGCTAAATTCGAGTTCGCCCTCGGAGTCGACATCAAGCGGTTCCAGGCCTAATAGATCCGAGTCTGTACCGAAAACCAAGTCACCCTTCTGATCAAATAACTGTATTCCAACCAAAACCCCTGAAATCGGCCTGGTCGCGCTATAGCTGACCTTTACCGCAAGTGGGTCGCCAGGTGTCAGGTGACCGGCCCCGGCGGTTGCCGGAAATGCAACGGAGATCTGGCCAACCATTACTCGGTCATTCGGCAGAGATATCTCTTCTTGCGCCGCTACCGGTGCCAGGTGCGATGCGGGATCTTCGCTTATTGAGGCAATCATCGAGGCAAGGCCAGACCCTCTGGCTTGGAACTCGCGAAGAATCGATATAGCCTCGGGCGCAGTCCCTTCCCCGACGATTTTACCGTGGTCGAGCACATAAGCTCGATCGCAGACACGCCTGACGATATCTGGCGAATGGGATACGAATACTATCGTTCTGCCTTCTTCCTGGAACTCTTCGACCTTATCGAAGCATTTGCGCTGAAAATTCTCATCCCCTACCGCCAATACCTCGTCGACCAAAAGTATGTCAGGATCCACATTTACTGCTACCGCAAAGCCGAGACGCGTGTACATGCCGGAGGAATAATAACGAACCTGATTATCGATGAATGGCCCAAGCTCCGAAAAATCGACTATGTCGTCGAATCTAAGATCGACATCCTTTTTGCTTACACCAAGCAGTGCTGCATTGAGGTAGATATTTTCCCTGCCGGACAGCTCCGGGTGAAAACCGGCACCAAGTTCCAACATTGCAGCCACTCGTCCCCGGACTCGAATTTCGCCGGAAGTCGGCTTCAAGATCGCAGCTATGCATTTTAGAAGAGTGGACTTTCCAGAGCCGTTGTGGCCAACTAGGCCGACCGTTTCACCCCAATTGACATCAAAACTTACATTCTTCAGGGCCCAAAACTCATCATATGGAAGCTTGTTCAAATGGATGACACGCTCTTTCAGAGAGGTGTACTTTTCGTGATAGAGACGAAAGTGTTTAGAGATGTCATCTATTTCAATTGCGGCCGGCAAGACTATAACTCCTCGGCAAAGTTGCCTTCAAGACGTGAGAACAGCATCAGCGCCCCAATAAACAAGACGGCGGACACGAGAACAACTATAAGCAGCTGAAGAGCGAACCATCCGGGGGAATACCCGGGAAGAAGCGGTATCGCCTTGCCGTTGTTCAGGTAGGAGAGCTTGGCATACAAGGCCCTTTGAAATGTCAAGACAATCACAGTAACCGGATTGAAGAAGTACAGGAAAAGCAATCCCTTTTGGGCTAAACGGACGCCAAGTTCTTGGAAAGGATAGACGATTGGGGTGGCCCAGAACCACGCCAACAAGACCAGCTCCATGAGATGCTGGGTATCGCGCAGATAGACATTGATTGCAGAGAGCGCTATCGCTAGAGAGCTTGCGAACAGCACCAGCGCAAGAAGGGCAAACGGAACAAGCCATAGATAGCCGAACGCAGGAATCACCTGGAATATCGCCAGGGCCAATACCAGCACGCAAGCTTGAAGCAAAAAAAAGATTAGAGCGGCTCCAACCGAAGCCAGGGCCAAGATCTCCCTCGGAAATGCCACCTTCTTTACGATTCCCGCGTTATTGATGATGGTTGTCGTCGCGGAAGAAAGAGCATTTGAAAAAAAGTTCCATACCAGCAGGCCGCATAGCAGGAAGATGGCGAAAAGCGGCATATTGTTCTTCAAGATCTTTTGAAACACGATGTAATAGATCACCAAGTAGAGCGCAGGATTTAATAGGGACCACAAGAATCCCAAGACTGAGTTCTTGTACTTTATGCGCAGCTCCTTGCGAACCATCGACACCAGAAGCTCTCTAAAGGTCCATATGTTTTGAATTCGCGCAAATACGCCAACTTTTGGACTAACTACCCGAATGGGAAGGTCTTCGATGCGAGACGCCACCATTTTCTTATCGGGCAAGCTGTTGGCCTGATCCAACAATGCTGTTCCTTCCGAAGGACTTACATATAAAAGCAGATAACGGAAATGCCGAGATCGTCATATATAGCATATGCGGTGCTATCTGATTCGACCGAACGGCTCACTCAACCCTTGGTTTCAATGTTGGCTGAAGAAGACCGTGAAATAACCTGATCGATAAAACCGTAATCCTTGGCTTCTTCAGCGGTGAACCAGCGATCGCGATCCGAATCTGCAGTGATTGTTTCCACGGTTTGTCCCGTGTGCATTGCAATCCGCTCAGCGAGCATCTTCTTCAGATAGCCAATCTGCTCAGCTTGAATTGCGATATCCGCCGCCTGCCCTTGGGCCTGCGCTGACGGCTGATGCATCAGGATACGCGAGTGCGGTAACGCATACCGTTTGCCAGGAGCGCCGGCACAAAGAAGGAACTGCCCCATCGAGGCTGCCATTCCCACGCAAATTGTGGCAACATCACAGCTCACGTACTGCATCGTGTCGTATATAGCCAGCCCGTCGGTAACAGAGCCACCGGGGGAATTTATATACAACGCAATATCCTTAGATGGATCTTCGGCTTCAAGCAAAAGCAGCTGGGCGCAGATTGCATTTGCCGAGTTTTGATCGACTTGTGTTCCCAGAAAAACAATTCTTTCTTTAAGAAGGCGCTGATACAGGTCTGCACTTCTGTCGGCTGATTGGAGCTGCATGACCACATCTTGGCCAAAATTGAGCTGAGAATTTGACATATAAACACCCTACCAGAAAGTTGAAAAACTCACCCAGTGCAACTGTGCGACCTAAGCCTTTTTAGCTCAACGATTGCCAGCCGCCCCGGAATTGGAGACATGCGTCGCAGTGCACTATCACTTGGGAAGGTTTATCAGGACCAGGCGGCAACCCACGGGGCGGTGAATCCCTGACATTATTCTGCCTGCGTTCTGAAGTGCCGGGCTATGACTGGGATGAACGAGGTTCTCATCGTCTTTGGCGCCAGCTCGTCCTTGCCTTGCGATTGCGCCATGTTGATAAATCTCCTTTTCTCTCAGGCAGTCCTTGCTGATCCAGTGCACAGTTTGCGAAGAGCATTAGCTTCGGCGTTTCGAGGTTAGGATTACCGCTGCCATGAATCGTGCTGCTGGTTCAGATGGCGATTCTTGAACAGATTCCAGCGGGGGGTCGAGTAGGATTTTCCAGAATGTAGGTAGCTTTAAAGGCTACCGCATGCGGACGTGGCGAAATTGGCATACGCACTAGGTTTAGGTCCTAGCGCCGAAAGGCATGAGAGTTCGAGTCTCTCCGTCCGCACCAAATTTGCAGACGCCAAAGATCAGCCGCCTGCCCCCAGACACAAACCAGCCTGCACACAAGAAGAAAACGCCCCTCAGGCTCGGCCTTCCCAAGAAGCGTTTTCTCCGTTTTCTCCTACAGGGAGATCATGTTCCCTAGATAGCAGGCATCTTTCTAGGCGCTAGCCGATGACTGAGCGCCTGCTCCACTAGGAAGCGGGAATGAGTTATTTCGATGGCCAAACCTCGCTCCAGGCATGGATCCCGGCTTGCGGGGCACACCTACGCCGATAGCGTTTCCTCCGGTCTCAACCAGCCTTACAGTGACAGCGGTATTTGAACTTAGGTCAGATGCCAGGACCGCTTCAGACGTATTCCCAAATTTTGTCGAAGACGTGATCGCTGCAGTAACCGTGGCGCCTGTGTCAGGCCGCACAACTGAAATCGAACTGGAAGATATTGCGGATAGTTTTCCAGTTACGGAAATGATAGTTTCGTATCCGCTTCCGCTCTTTTGCGGGATCACTATCTCTGAGTAAACCGAAAAACCAGGCCTTCCAAATCTGAATCGCGGATGGGGGTGCGGTGTGCTAGTCGCTGACTGGGAAGTGCCAGATGAAGCAACTTGGGTAGTGGGCACGGAACTCGAGGCCAGAGAGGATCCACCCGAGGACAGGGTCATGGCACCGAATCCTACGATTCCGACGGCCGCCAGACCAGTTGCTCCCAGTATCATTCTCTGTCGTCTCATCAGCTTCTCCTTGGGTTGGTAGCGCCGAGCATTTGATTACATCTAAGTCAGTAACCTTTAGTCGCACCTAGAAGGAAGCTAAAGACTTCCTGAGACTTCGCAGCAGAATCAATCTACCCTATCTACCAGGAAGTCTTTCAGTTTGGAGATTGCCCTTGATCGATGCGACAGTTCTGACTTTTCATCCGGCGTCATCTCGCCGAATGTTCGTCCGTCACCCTCGAGGGGCACAAACATGGGGTCGTATCCGAACCCGTTGGAACCCCGCTCCTGGCCGCTCAGGTGCCCTTCGCATCGTCCCTCGAAATACAGGGCATCTTCAAAGGCGGCGCCAGGCGCACATAGACATAAGACGGTTTCGAAATGGGCCGTTCGGTCACTTATGCCTTCCAGCATAGAAAAGAGTTTGGATCTGTTGGCGGCATCGTTGCTGTCAGGTCCTGCAAATCTGGCAGAATGCACCCCAGGTCTGCCGCCCAGGGCATCAACGAACAGGCCCGAATCATCCGCAAGCGCGATACAACCCAAATTATCGGCCGCGCTCCTAGCCTTTTTGAAAGCGTTTTCGATAAGGGTTTCACCGTCTTCAACTACGGGTGGAAGGTCGCCGAATACAACAATTTCCGCCGTTTCCCCGAGAATCCCCACGAACTCCTTGACTTTAGCGGAGTTGGTGGTTGCAAGAACTATTTGTATCAACTATCAGTTCCTGAAAAGCTCAGGTTTTGGTGACGGAATCGAGGACAACGCAGTACCCTGAATCTCGAGAATCCCGGCAATCCCGTGCTCGGCCAGAGACAGCATGTCATCGAGCTGGGACTTGGTATATGGCGCATTTTCTGCCGTTCCCTGAACTTCTACAAAATAACCTTCCGAGGTCATGACGACATTCATGTCCACCTCAGCCCTCACGTCTTCGGAATAATTCAGGTCAAGCAGGGCGACGCCGTCCACAATACCGACAGACACCGCGGCACAGGAGGAAAGCAGAACGTTGCGACCAACCCTGTACGCCTGCTCCATTCGCGAAATCGCGTCGGCTAACGCAAGGTAAGCACCGCAAATCGATGCGGTGCGGGTCCCGCCATCGGCCTGGAGCACGTCGCAATCCACGATCAACTGCTTTTCGCCTAGAGCGCAAAGGTCGACAACCGCCCGAATCGACCTCCCGATCAAGCGCTGGATCTCTTGCGTCCGCCCGCTTTGCCTACCTTTGACGGCCTCACGGCTTACCCTTTCGGAAGAAGATCCAGGCAGGAGGGAGTACTCAGCGGTGATCCATCCTTTGCCAGTGCCACGGAGCCATGGGGGAACTCTTTCGTCAAGAGAGACAGTGCAAAGAACCCGAGTTTTTCCCATGGAAACTAGGACCGATCCAAGCGCCATTTCCGTATAGTCGCGTTCAAACGTGCACAGCCTTATCTCATCTGATTGCCGTCCATCTATTCTCACTCAGAGAGTTCCTTTCCAACTGACCTGCTGCGCGTCTTCGAGCTCAGGCCCTAACAGCCTATGCCCCAGCTCCTTGAATCGCTCCGGATCTCCTGACGACAAAAACGTATACTTCCCGGTCGCATGTTCAGGTGCCGAGAGACCAGAATTTACGAGAACCGCCTTGACCTCGAATGCAGTCTCCTCCGCGGAAGATATCAGGACTACTTCTCGGCCGACTATATCCTGAATAACGCGCGCCAGGAATGGATAGTGGGTGCACCCAAGCAATAGGGTATCGACCTTGGCATTTTTGATTGGATCTAATAACCTTGACGCCAAAACCTTCACCTGTTGAGAATCGGTCTCTCCCGCCTCGATGAACTCAACCAATCCCGGACAAGCTGCGCACGTCAGTTCGACGCTCGGATCCAAACATTCGACTTCCCGTTGATAGGCACCGGAAGAAATGGTGCCGACGGTGCCGATCACTCCGAGCCGGCCAGACTGAGAAGCGACAACCGCAGATCGTGCGCCCGGCCCTATTACCCCCAATATCGGACGATCAAACCTCTCGCTCAGCGAATCCAGGGCCACCGACGATGCGGTGTTGCAAGCAACAATGACCATCTTAACGTCGAAGGCTGATATCAAATATTCGGTGATCTGGTGTGAGAATCCAATAACCTCAGCGGCATTCCTAGGCCCGTAGGGGTAGCGTGCCGAGTCGCCTAAATAAACGAGAGACTCGTTCGGAACCAAATCCACCAATGCGCGCACGATGGTCAGGCCGCCGAAGCCACTGTCAAAAATTCCAATCGGGCGCGAATCCACTCCAATCAGTTTATCCAGAGCACCGACTCAAATTCCGAATAGTTCGCCAATCTATCCGGGAAAATTACAGCGCATTAACCTGAATACCTTGAAATGTTAATGCGACTAGAAGTAGATGATCTTTTTGGCCCGCTCGGTCACCTGATCGATATCATCGGTCCAAGCTCCAGTTGACAGATATTTCCAGCCTCCATCGCACACGACGGTGACAATAGTTCCTTCGTCGATGGAACTGGCACACTTCACGGCGCCCGCCATTATGGCGCCGGATGAGATCCCCACGAATAGGCCAACCTCAGTCAGCTTCTGCGTCCACTCGATTGACTCCTTAGGACCGACTACCGTCTTGCGATCTAGGAGATGCTCTCCATCGCCGTCCAAAAAAATCGGTGGAATATAGCCGTCATCCAGATTACGCAGACCATCGACCATCTCACCCGCAGGCGGCTCGATTGCCCAGACCTGGATCTGGGGATTCATTTCCTTTAGAAAGTGGCCGACACCCATAAGTGTTCCCGAAGTTCCAAGGCCGGCAATGAAATGGGTGATCTCGGGTACATCTTTCCAAATTTCCGGTCCTGTGGTTTCGTAGTGAGCTCTCGGATTAGCCGGATTCGCATATTGGTAGAGAAAAACCCATTCAGGATGCTCTTCTGCTATCGCCCTTGCCATTTTTACCGCGCCATTTGAGCCTTCCGAGCCCGGTGACTCGATGATCTCCGCACCCCACACCTGAAGAAGCTGCTTTCGTTCGACAGAAACATTGGTCGGGAGCACGATCTTGAGGTTATAGCCCCTTACTTTGCACATCATCGCTAGTCCGATTCCAGTATTGCCGGAAGACGGCTCCAGCAGAGTCTGCCCGGGTTTGCCTCTCTGGAGGAGTCCAGAATTCTCGGCATCCTCGATCATGGCTAGCGCAATTCGATCTTTGACTGATCCTCCGGGGTTCTGACCCTCGAGCTTCGCGATTATTCGGACCCTCGGATTGGGACTTAACTGGCTCACGTCGACCATTGGAGTGTTGCCTATCAAGTCCAAAATAC
>DAHVKW010000068.1 GCA_027320695.1 Actinomycetota bacterium
GCTACCTGGCACCCAAGGCTAGCAGCGCATCATTTCCAAAACTACGCAACACACGATCCTATGACGCCAGCGGCAAGTGCTATCTGCTTCTCGGATGGGTCTCCTCGTGCACCTTTATCAATTGATCCTTGCTTACCTTGGTATACACCTGGGTAGAGGTGATTCTCGAATGGCCGAGCAGTTCCTGGATTACTCTTAGATCTGCACCGCCATCCAGCAAATGCGTAGCGAACGAGTGTCTTAGAGCATGGGGATTGACGGGATTTGCGCTCCTTGAATCGAGCACCCGGCGGATGTCTCTCGTGCCAATCCTGAGACCCGCCTGGTTATAAAATACGGCAGAGCTGGAGCCTCCAAACTTTGACCCCAGTGCTGCGATCATTGATCCTCTCCCCGACTCCAAATAATGCTTTATCGCGGCAACGCACGACTTGTTCATTGGGACGATGCGCTGCTTGCTGCCTTTTCCCATTACCGTGACGGATGCGCCCTCGAGATCTAAGTCATCTAGGTCAAGTTTCGCCACTTCAGATACCCGGAGCCCGCTACCATAAAGCAGCTCGCAGATGGAGTTATCGCGCAGCACAAGATAGTCAGGCGAGCCATGCCTGGAAGCCGCGGTCATCAAATTGTCAGCATCGTAGCGAGATAGCACCCTGGGAAGCTTCGTCTCGATCCTGCCAATGGAGAGTCCGTGAGCTGGGTTCTCCGACAATAGGCGCTGGCGTGTAAGGAATTTCAGATAACCCCGTATCGCCGAGAGTTTCCGTGCCACGGTTCGCCGCGAATTACCGGCAAGCACAAGGTGGGAAATATATCCCTGCAGTGTCTTCCGGTCGATTTGGCCTGGATCACTGACATCATTCTCCTGACAGTACGCCTGAAAGGCTTCAAGATCGGCTGAGTAAATCTCCTTGGTCCCATCACTTAGACGTATCGCTGACCATATGTACTCTTCAACATCCCAGCTCATAAATAAAGTTATACCACCGATAATTACCACCTTGTAGTTCACAACTGATATTGGGCGTGCATATCAACTTTTCGCCAACCCATTTTCGATATGATTGGCCCATGACAAGCACCTGTCAAATAAAATCCCAAGACCTGACAGAAAAAGATGGATCCAACACATTGCCAAGCTCTAGTCCCAAGGAAGCTCCGTACCAGCATCCGGCCGCAGCTTCATGACCCGGCCGGTCTGGCTGGATCAGGCACTTGCATCAGATCCCGCGCTCACACGGCTCATTTCAGCTGTGGCTACGACGGTTTCGATGGGTCTGGCATTTTTGGCCGAATGGCAGTTCGTCCGTCTCTTCGATCCGCTAGGAGTATCGCGCTATCAAAGTGCCAAGTACGATCCCGGAGCGCTTGCCCTGCACCATGAAGTTATAATCGTCGCGATGCTCGTCGGCGGGTTGTTGGCTCTTATGCTTGGCATTACCTTCGACGAGACCGACTTCAAGGGAACGGCAATCGCTACGGTTCTGCCCACCATCCCGCTGCTGACTGCGACTCTTATAGCCCTTCTCCTGGGCTCGAATACCTGGATAGTCCTTTCGATCAATCCTGTGCTGCTTGGTATCGGTACTCTTTTCCGCCGGTACGGACCCCGGGGGAACAACGTAGGTACCATGATGTATCTTGGAGGATTTCTCGGATACTTCATGAGCCGGCAGTTCGGTATAAAAGCCTTTGGGTGGATGGCTGCCGAGGTGCTTGTATCCGTACTGGCAATCTTTATCGTCAGGATTCCGCTAGTTATGTTCCAGGCGCGGTCAAACCTTGAACGATCCATGCACTCCTATACGATCCGTGCGCGCTTATTGACACAGCTCGCGGTGAAAGTTCTCGAGGGCAGGGGGGAGAAATCATCTGACGACCTTCGTGTGGCCCTCATTCGGCTCAATGAGATGGCATTGATCATCGAAGCATACATGTCCAGATTCGGCGGCACCCCAGCGATTGAAGAGGCTCGCCAAACGCTATTCGACCTGGAGCTGTCCCTTTCAAACGTAGCCCGATTCTCAGATTCGCTGTCCAGGCTAAACCTTTCCTCGTTGATCTCCAGGGACATCGTCGACTATATCAAAGGGATTCCAGACTCAGACGCCGAGCAACTCGCCCTCGAATTGAACCACTCCTTGGCAAGATGGCGGACCTTCCATCCTTCTTCGGACAGCATCACCCCAATCCTGCTCAGACGCCTTTCCGCGTCGATAATAAATCTCAATTCGGCCGCGATAAGGTGGCGAAAGGCTCGAGAGATACTGCACACCTACAAGAAAGAGCTCACTGCCACCGGCAGACATACTTCCAGCCTGCATACGGGCCACCTCCCTGGATCCGCTGTGGTCAGTGCGAGCGCATCTAACGAACCTTGGGACCATGCAACCGGGTCGTACATTGGACTTACACCCGAAGTGCGCGCGGCGATCCAGATTACAATCGCTACGGCCGCAGCGACCTGGATAGGCTACTTTGTCGATCCGCAACGCTATTACTGGGCGTCTCTGTCAGCCTTACTCTGCTTTATTGGCGTAAACAATGCCGGTGAACAGGTGAGAAAAGGATTTTACCGATTCCTCGGAACTGTGCTCGGCGTCGCCATAGGATCAGCGTTGACCAAAGCCTTCGGGTTGAATTCAACTCTGGATGCCTTCACGGTATTAGCCGCAATGTTTCTTGGGGTCTACCTCTCGAAGGTCAACTACTCTTTCCTGGCCATGGGTGTCACCGTCGCAATATCAATGGTATTTCTGCAACTTTCCGAGCTGTCCAACTCCCTGCTGCTGGAACGAATTCTTGAAACCGCCGTTGGGGCGCTTCTGGCTTCTTTGACTGCCCTGTTTATTCTCCCGCTCGGTCCAAGACGCGTGATCGCCACGGCCAGGGCAAGGTTCCTTGATCACCTTCAGCAGCTCCTCACAACTGCTGTTGGGTATCTTCGGAGTCCGGAACTCGAAGATGAAATGGTTGGATTGTCACGAGAAGTCGATTCAGACTTCCATGCGCTTGTCGCGACTGTCAGCCCCTTGCAGTGGTCCCTGCTAGGAGGACTCAATAGAGAAGTGAACGAGCTGATTAGCCGAACCTCTGCTGTAAGAAACTACTCAAGGTCTCTGGTCGCCGACATGCTGGAGCCATCTTCCATCTCTCCGGACTGCGCGACTTCACTTGTTTCTGTGGTCCAAAGGATGAATTTCTCCTTGAACAGTCTCACGAGGCGCAATATCGAGCGCAGCTCGCCGTACATAAGAGTCTCATCGTTCATCGAGTCTGCTAAAACCGAGCTGGGATTGGAAGCAACCCCTTATGCGATGCAGAAAATCGACTTGTTAATGCGTGATCTCATGCTGCTTGACGGTTCGCTCGCCGCACTGGCCAAAGCCCTCAAGGTACCCGTTACCAGCCTTGACACCGCCAAAATTGAGGGCTCGCTGATCTCTTGAGTCCCATGCGGCGGATCCCAGGAACAGCCGGCAATGATGTTCGTGAGTTTCCAAATGACCTCGGCAGCGCACTAAAAGACGCGAAATGCGCCGCTATCCGGGTAAGTGGAACGGCCATTTGCGCCCCTCATCCATGACCCTCGCGCAGACTAAAGCGGCTTTACGCCTTAGGTGCAAGTGACGTCGCGAGGCCCTTACTGACCGCGACTTTTCCTAGCTGCCCAATGTTGGGAATTAGCGGGAGCAGGCCAGGAAACCCCTGCTAGCAGACCGACTCGGGAGTCGCTTCAGCGCCACTTGTCGCACAGCTGATAAATTAAGTTCAAATTCCCGCCACGTTGCATCGCCCAAATGGCGACCATAGATACCCGATAGCGCGGGGATACGATTGTTGGAAAAGCATCGCCCACCTGATCGCTCCTGCCGATATCAGATTCGCATCAAAAAGACGGGAGCGGCAGCCGGGCAATACCGTTTTACGATCTAGACGATCCGCACGCTGATTGAAATCAGAGGATTTTAGGAGGCAGAAATGAAAGCAGCCGTGCTGGGAATGGGGAAAATGGGCAATGCATTGGCTCAAAGACTTCTTCAAGGCGGGAACACGGTCTCGGTCTGGAATCGGACCAAACGGCCATTCACCGAGCTAATTGACAAAGGAGCACAGGTTTTGGAGACTCCGTCGCAGGCATGGGAACACGCGGACTTCGCGGTCTCCTTTGTCTCGGATGACGACGCGCTGAGCTCCGTTTACCTTGGCCCCGCGGGGCTGCTAGCGGGAAAAACCTCCAACGGGATTGCCATAGATATGAGCACGGTCTCCCCAAAAGCGTCATCTGGGATCGCAAAGCTGGCAGGAGAAGCAGGCATCGAGTATCTCCGTTCCCCGGTCAGCGGAAATCCCCACGCGCTCAGCGCAGGAACCTTGACCCTATTGGTGTCCGGGCCAAAAGATGCCTTTGCAAAGGCGGAAGAGTTGCTAAGAGCATCCGGATCGAAGGTCATCTACCTGGGACAGGCGGAAGAATCTCGCGTAGTAAAGCTGGCAATCAACTCCGTGTTGGCCGCAACAACTGAAATGATCGCGGAGATGATAGTGCTGTGCGAAACCAATGGAATTGACCGTTCGACACTTCTCTATGCGCTCGGCAACTCGTCGATCGGCTCTCCGTTTATTGCAGCCAAGACTCCCGGGTTGGTGAGTCGAAACTATGAAGCGACCTTTACAGCCGCCATGTTGTCTAAGGACATGAAACTGGCGCTTGAACTAGCTGGCGAGGACGACCTCGTTCTCCCCGCCACGTCCCTATCGGCGGATCTCATCTCCAAGACCTGTGAGGCAGGCTTTGCCGATCTCGATTTTGCGGCACTTCTTCCTAGGCTGCAGATAGAACTTGGCAAGGAAGCGGACGCGACAGCCTCAAGCTAATGACGGCGCCAGTTCAGTTGCATTGGCTCCCAGGTTTGTCTTCACCCACCCTCGTGACTGGTTGTGAACATCGAGCCGACCCTTACTCCAAGTCCGGTACCTAGTTCGTAGCCGCGCTCCGCATGCAGTGCAAGGTCCAGACCAAGTGTCTCATCGCTATCCGAAACCCGCATGCCAATGGTCTTGTGAATTATCGTCGCGATCAGCCAGGTAACTGCAAAACCGTATACGATCGTGGCTAAGACCGCCACCGCTTGATGCCAGAGGAGTGTAACGTTTCCTCCCAGCAGGAGGCCGTTTACTCCGTTGATAGCGCTGGATCCGAAGAGGCCTATCAGCAGGGTCCCGACTATTCCCCCGACGAGGTGAACCCCACCCACATCCAAAGAGTCATCGAGTTTGAATTTGAATTTGATATGCACAGCGGCCTCACAAGCAAAGCCAGCCGCGATGCCTATCCCCAGCGCTCCCCAAACTTTGACAAATCCGCATGCCGGAGTTATAGCCACAAGACCGGCAACAGCTCCGGAGGCAGCGCCCAAGGTCGTCGACTTACCCGTGCGGATCTTTTCACCCGCCATCCATGCCAGAAGTGCGGCAGCGCCGGCCGTATTTGTGTTGATGAACGCGTTGGCCGACAAAATATTCGCGCCGAGAGCGGATCCGGCGTTGAAACCAAACCATCCAAACCACAGTATTCCCGCTCCGACTAAGGCCAGCGGCACGTTGTGCGGCATCATGGAATCTTTCGGCCACCCGCGCCTGCGTCCTACGACCAGTGCAACGGCGATGCCGGCAATTCCGCAGTTCATCTCGACCACTGATCCGCCGGCAAAATCCTCCACTCCCATTTTTGCCATCCAGCCGTTCGGCGAAAATACCCAGTGAGCGATAGGGGCATAGACGAGTATCGACCATGCGATTATGAAAACTATGAAAGCGCTCAGCTTCAGTCGGTCGGCAGTCGACCCGGTGATGATGGCCGGAGTGATTATCGCGAACATCATTTGAAAGATCACGAACACTACAGGCGGAATCGATTGGGCCTTGAGCCCTGTGAATCCAGCGATCGGCTGGTTGATGTGGGCGAGGCCAAAATTGTGCAGAGTTCCAATAATCCCGAAACCACCCCAGTCGGGACCAAAGGCAAGGCTGTAAGTGACGAATACCCAAAGTATGCTCACGACGCCCATAGTGACGTAATTCTGCATCATTATGCCAAGTACGTTCTTCGACCTAACCATTCCTCCATAAAAGAACGCAAGTCCCGGAGTCATGAAAAGCACTAAGGCGCTACTCACCAATACCCAAGCAGTATCTCCGCTGTTGAAATGCATTGCCACACCTTTCCGGAACAGACACCCCTACCAGCTCTTACCCCTCAACCTTCAGCGGCCAAAATGCCGCCAAATTCCCAATCGCAATGATCATCGAGACCGCCCGACCAATCGTGGTCGAAAAGGAAAACTATGTCATTTAGAAAAAAGGAGCAACGCCATCGGGACACTTTATTAGCACAATTCGTCAGGCTCATCCAGAAGCACTGGGAGCGCAGCGAAGAATTAACATTCACGAAACAATTACGGCAACAAAGGTGACTACCTGACAACGGCTCACAGACGCATGGCAAAATATATCAACTCAGGCTGCATTAGCGGCCGGTAGGACACGACGCGTATGATCGTTGAAAGGTGGTTGAGCCTTGAAAGGACTTCACGATGTCTTCCGCCAGGATTTCTCCAATCAAACCTAAATTTCGAGGCGTATCGCACCAGATAGCTTTTTGGATTTCGCTTGCAATGGGAGCAGCACTAATTGCAGACGCTAGAGGAGATCGAGCACGCCTAGCGCTCAGCATTTATTCGATCTGTCTTTCGGCCATGTTTGGGGTCAGCGCCGCATTTCATCGGCATACCTGGTCAGCCCAGGCAAGGCTGCGCATGCGACGATTGGATCACTCGATGATATTTGCCGCCGTGGCAGGCACGTACACGCCAATTGCAGTGCTGGCACTCCACGGGGAGACCCAGGTTTTCATACTATGGCTAGCTTGGCTGGGCGCCCTTACCGGTATTATTTTGCAACTCGCCTGGATACGGGCGCCAAAGTGGCTGAATGCCCTCGTCTATCTAGCCCTAGGCTGGGCCTCAATATTGGTGCTGCCGGAGCTGTTTCGTTCGTCGGGAATCGAAGCATTGAGTTTGCTTGTTATCGGCGGCGTCTTCTATAGCATCGGCGCTATTGTCTACGCGCTGCGCAGACCGGATCCCGTGCCAGAGGTATTCGGCTATCACGAGGTATTTCATGCATTTGTCATAATCGCAGCGCTATGTCATTGGATTGTCATTGCATTCTTGATTTAGGATGCGCGCCGCAGGGCCTCTTTTCTTCCTTGCGTTCAGCAACTCGCACAACTTTCACCTCTCAGTAGCCAACCTTGGGCCATTTTTGGGTAGGCACAAATCGCATCCCGGGCAATGGTTTGGGCCAGTATTTTTCGACCCCTCCGGATCGATATGCCGGCGTTAGGGTCCGCGTGCATCCATCAACTCTCGGCGCGTAATTCCCACCGGCCCTGTCGGTCGTTGAGCAGAAGGGGTCGGACTGGGCTATGCTACCGACGGTGCTGACGCCATTGGTGCCTTGTGCTGTGTGCGCAACATATGGACTAGCGCCCGCACTTCGTTGCCTGAGCGCGGGCCCCCGACATCGCAAATTGCAATGACATTAGGGAGCACTAAATCTTTTTCTTGGGTTTTTTGTAGTGCCAGCTTAGGTATTTCAGGCTAAGTGCCTCCTGACCATCGTGAAAGCGAAAATCATAGGCGCTGGACTGTGGGTATGTTATATCATTTCAACTGGACCTGAAGACCAATCTGGTCTTTAGCGGCACGGCTTTCACCGTGCAGGGGGTAGAGGAGGCTACGGTGTGCGACCTGGCTAAAGATCCCAACTATGTGAAGGTGCATTATGGCCGATGAACCCAAGGGCTCCGAGGCTCAGGCCAGTCCGGCAGAGGCTGTCCCCGTGCCAGCTGGCGGGACGCAATCTGAGCAAATAGCAGTTTCCAGCCAGCCGACCAAAGGTATGCCAAAACGGATCTTCTATCTTGAACTTGGTTACATTGTCGCGCTCATGGCCTTATTTGCGGTTTATGCAACTTGGTCCTGGGCCAGGAATGCCGTGCCAGCTAATTTGGGGCCTCTACCGCTTGGGGTGATCTGGTTTGGCTCAGCCGGCGGGGTAGTCGCAGGTTTTCGGGGTATTTATTCTCACAATAACGAATGGAATTCTAGTTTCGATTATTGGCATTACACCCGCCCAATCTTTGGAGCAATAACGGGAGCAATTGGCTCGTTGATCTACTGGGTTTCACTGCATCTTGGAAGTACAAACACCATAAAGGTGGACCGGTACACATTTTATGTCGTGGCGTTCGTGCTCGGATTTTCCGACAAGGCTTTTATTGAGCTGCTAAAGAATGTGACCGACGTGATTATTAAGCCAGGTCAAAAGCAAACTTCATCTCCTAAGCCTCCGGGTACGCAGAGCTAGTCATTGCCTACACCTCAAGGAGGCTGAAGCGCATAACGGAGGCCTAAGGACGCACCGTGCCAATTTTATGGCGGAATACTGGCAGCTTGCCGGTTTTCAGTTGGCGCGAGAAACTCCGAAGCTGCGAAATCTAAAAACTTTGGAGTGAAGGAGTACGATCTCGATCGGTACGCTTGCACGAGATGGAAGATCAATTCGTCCCTAAAAATCTTGGGGGCAACACAATGCATCCAATGTAATTCTGCGTCACTTTCCAATGGATTCCGGAAAGAAAAATCCCTTGTAACGATGTATCAGGTGTTTGGACAAAGATACTGCCTGGGATTGTGGCGTAACTGGCTTGGGGCAGGCAATAAACGGATTCTGTGCATTCATATGTCGAGAAGAAATCCCAGGATCCGAGTGATCTGGAAGCTCGATTGTTCAGCAATAGAACCTATGCGTGTTATAAGACGGTATTCGGAGAATGACTTGACATCCTCGCACTTGGCATAGCTCACTTCAGTCAAACCCGAACCGCCTGGCTCCAATTCTACATGCGACGGCAGATTCCGGCGAGTACGCGTAATTGGAACAACGATCACGACTCCGGCTTGGCTTTCGTTGAGCGAGTTTACCGATACAATTACCGCAGG
>DAHVKW010000069.1 GCA_027320695.1 Actinomycetota bacterium
TACCGGAATCGCCTTGATGGCTGAGATTGCAGCTTCGGTCAAACTATCATAGGTGCTTCCCTCTGCGCTCGGCGACCGCTTCGATTCAAACTGGGATATATCGGCGCCGGCGGCGAATGCGGACATACCGTGGCCTCGCAGGATGGTGGCTCGGATATTCGAATCAGCAGATATTTCCTGCGCATATACAGCTAGACCTTCCCACATCTCGGCGCTGATAGCGTTCTTCTTTTCAGGATTGTTGAGGTATAAATACGCAACCCTATCCTTTTTTGCGAGATCAACTGAACCTGACATAAGCACTCCCTATATTGTCCCAACCTGGATTCCTCAACTTCGTAAAGCCAAACTCCGGTCCAATGGCTCGCCAGATCACGGCGATCTCCAAGCGATTCCGAAGCCGCATTCGTCCAGCAGCGATGGCACCAATGGTACCCGACCCAACCCAAGAGAGCCAATATGAATCAACGCGGTTTTAGCCGAACCACCCGCAAGAGACTTAGCGGATTTTGATTATCGGAATCAGATTGGATTTCGGCTACCTACGGAAAGAAACTGTATGCGCTATTGCACACACAGGGAGGATCCGATTTGGAAATTGCATAGGGGACGTGAATATTATTGTTGCGAGGCCTTGTGCTCACTATTGATGCATCGATGCAGATCGATGCGCTTGTTTCGACTGGCCTCAAAGGCAGCCGCGGAGGAGGTCCCCTATGGATTGTGTCAGCTTGCAATAATGTGACAAAGATAATATTGTCTACATTAATGTATGCAATTAGTACCTATTTCGTAAAAGCAGGTGATGGCGGTTGGAAGGAGGTCTGGGCCTTTTTGGAGACTCAGACGATATTTAGGTCCCTAGCGCAGTGGGGTTGAGTTATTTTCGGAGCGAGATTCGAAACTGACATCGCAGCGGGAAAGAGAGCCACTGGAATTTTTGTTCCAAATTCGAAGAATTTTCCATTTTCACGGATCTTTGGGTGGGGGACCCTCCTTTGCGTGGGAAGTAATCGGCGGAGGTTCGGGGGTAATCCTGGAGCTTCGGTTCATGGCTGGCAGAGCATAATTGACAATGCGGGCAGTATCCGGAACGGAACCTCAAATTACGGATGCCAAAACAAGCTGCAGGGCCACGGAATTTGTTGTTGGAGTTCTGTGAAACCTGGGAACGATGGCTTGCGGGCACTGTTTGCGGAGATTGGATGGATCAGGGAAGCGAGGTACCAGTGTCAATATTAGATGTCAATGCACAGAGGCAGAAGCCTCTGTTAAGCGCCCGCTCGCGATCGGGAGCCTATTGGAACGAATACACAGAGACAATGCCGCGTGATCAGCTGGATAAATTGCATTTTCAGCGGTTGCAGGCTTTGCTTCGTTACGCGTACGACCGGGTACCTTTTTACCGCAACCTCTATCAGGGGGTTGGAATGGCGCCAGAAGATATTCGAAGCTTAGAAGACTTCAACAAGTATGTGCCAACCATCGACAAAAAGGATCTGGTCCAAGCTCAAGCGGTCGATCCGCCCTGGGGCGATAGCGTTGCGCTCAGCCCCGATTATTACCTTTATCAGTTCCAAACTTCAGGTTCCACCGGGACACCTCTTAGGATCCCATTCTCACTCCATACCCAGATCCAGTACGGCGAGCAGTGGGCTTATCTGTACTGGGGAGTTGGAATTAGGCCTCAAGACTCCTTTTATTTCGCATTTCCGTGGGGAATGTACACAGGTTTTTGGAGCGCCTATTGGGGAGTGAGGTGTCTCGGTGCGACCGTAATAAGCGGGGGCGGTCTAACTTCTGAACAGCGATTACAGCAGATTGAGGCTCTTAAGCCCACGGTATTGATATCGACCCCGACTTATGCGCTGTATCTTGCTGAGCTTGCGAGAGAACTTGGCATCGATACAAGTTCGAGCGCTATTCGGTACACCATTCATGCGGGAGAACCCGGCCCAGGAATTCCAACCACGCGACAGGCGATCGAATCGGCCTGGGGCGCCAAAGCATATGAGCTTTATGGAGTAGGCGAAGTTGGCGCCATCGCTCCCGGGTGCCCTGACCAGCACGGTTGTCATTTTGCCGAAGACCAGGGGTATGCTACGATCCTCGACGGATCGGGCAATCCTGTGGGAAATGGCGAAGTTGGAGAGAACATTGTTACCAGCTACATCCAAATGGCCCAGCCCGTGATCAAGTACCGGACTCATGATCTTGTGCGCGCTCATTATGACGCATGCAGTTGTGGACGCACCTGGCTGCTTTATGAGGGAGGTGTCCTAGGTCGTACTGACGACATGATTACGATCAAGGGAACCAATGTTTATCCAGCTGCGATCGAATACCTGTTGAGCGATGTTCCGGGGCTTGGCTCGCATTACGAATTACACGTGGCGTCAGGGCGCATGAACGATGAGATAACTGTGAAGGTCGAGCCAGTTTCCGGAGTTTCGTCGAATTCGTATCAGGAAATGGAGAAAAGCCTTCAGCAAGTTATCAAGGCCAAGATCGGAGTGACTATCGAAGTAAACGTTGTCAGTCCAGGGGACTTGCCGCGTTATGAACTGAAAGCCAAAAGGTTCTTCGATCATAGGTCCAAGAAGCCATAAGAAAGCTCAGGAAAGTGCAGTGTCATAAAAGGAGGGAATTAATGGAACACCAAAAGTATGTTGTCTATCTCGATACCATTCGCCAAGATCTTCATGCCCTGATGCAAGAGGCACCATCTCCAGCAATTGAACGATTGCTGCAAGATGCGGATCTTCAATTCCACACGGCTTTATGGCTTTTAGGGGAGGTGCGCGGGTTGACTCCAGAGGGGGAAGGGCACCCAGCTCTAGAGCCTGTTCTCGGACGGGCTTGATTACTAATACCACTACTCCAACGGAGGTTTTATAACGATGACAGGTGCCATCGACATTTTGTGCAACCTATTTACGGAAGACTGTATCCAGAAGAACTGGTACGGGCCACCCGAATTTCAGTATCTGATCAAATGGTGGCACATGGAGGACCGGGTTAAAGGTATCGAAGTGGATACCTTCGTTTCGATGATGGACGAGGCGGGGGTATCCAAAGTACTGATTCCGGCCGTCAGGATGATGGCTGAGCAGAAAAATCGAATGATATGGGACATTACTGAGGAAGAAGTTAATGCCGTCGTTCAACAATATCCAGACCGCTTTGTCGGAATTGCTGGATTCAACCCATATACCCGCCTTGAAGGCGTTCGACAGGTTGAGCGATCAGTAAGAGAATGGGGATTTCGCGGGGTCTACATCCACACATATGGTTTCGGAATTCCACTAAATCACCGATTGTACTACCCGCTATACGCCAAGTGTGCTGAGCTTGGAATTCCAGTTTCGATGCAAGTTGGCCATTCCGCCGAAAGAATGCCCAGCGAACTCGGACGTCCCATAGCTCTGGACGACATAGCAATTGATTTTCCTGAACTCAAAATAGTGGGCGCACATACCGGCTGGCCTTGGACGGAAGAGATGATCGCGCTTGCCTGGAAGCATGAAAATGTGTTCCTTGGAATCGATGCCCATGCTCCTCAATATCTCGAGCAGACTCTCGTTAACTTCATAAAGAGCCGGGGAAAGCGAAAGGTGTTGTGGGGCACTAACTTTCCGGCGGTTGAGCACAAGGATGCCGTGAGCTACATACGTGAGCGCATGGGTCTCAAGGATGACGTTGCCGAGCTGATTCTACATGGCAACGCAGCGCGCGTATACGGACTGGATTAGTTACAACTTGGAGTTGGAAGGAAGACCATTGAGTATCAATAAAGTTTTGGTTGTCGGATTAGGAATGATGGGTCACGGAATTGCACAGACCTGCGCCCAGTCCGGATTGACGACCTATGTCTATGACAGTAGCGAGGGCGCCCGCCAGCGCGGCGTCGACCGTATTTCGGAACAAATTGTGGGACGGATTAAAAAGGGAAAACTGACTGAGGAAGAGGGCCAGGCAATATTAGCTCGAGTCATACCAGTCTCAAGTTTTGCCGAAGCTAAAGAGGCGGACCTGGTTGTGGAGGCTGTGTTCGAGAACCTGGAACTTAAGCAAGAAGTATTCCGTGCGCTTGATCAGGTGATGCCGGCAGAGACTATCTTTGCCTCGAACACGTCGGCTTTACCCATTAGCCCGATGGCGGCTGTGACCCAGCGCCCGGAAAGGGTCATCGGGGTGCATTTTCACAGCCCCGTCGTTGTGATGCGCCTGGTGGAAGTTATTCGCGGATTGAGGACCAGCGATGAGACCTTCGCTGCTGTTCAAGAGTTCCTCCAGAAGGTTCAGAAATCTCCCGTCGAGGTCAAAAAGGACTCTCCCGGATTTATTACGAACCGCGTTTACATGCCAATGTTCAATGAGGCTGTTTGGACCGTTTACGAGGGGGTTGCCACTGCTGAAGACGTGGACCAGGCCATGCGCGATGGATTCAACTTTCCGATGGGTCCCCTTCAGCTCGGCGACTTTGTGGGGTTAGATACCATGCTGCACATCTTGGAGGATCTTAACGAAAGATGCGGTGGCAACAAGTTCATTCCGTGCCCTCTCCACCGTTCGCTGGTGGCCTCAGGTTACCTCGGAAGAAAGTCCGGACGAGGATTCTATGCCTATGAATGACCATTATCCACGCCTTGCTAAGGCATTCAACCCGTGACCAAGGAGCGGATAATGGAAGACATCGTAATTGTTGGTATGGCCCGAACTCCCCTAGCTCGTTTTGGGGGCGCTTTCCGGGAGGTTCCAGCTGCCCACCTGGGAGCAGCGGCAATCAGAGGTGCGATCGAAAGTGGAGGCTTGACTCCCGAAGATATAGATACCGTCCTGTATGGGAATTGCCGCCAGGCTGGAAACGGACCAAATCCTGTGAGAACCGCAGAGGTGAAAGCTGGTATCCCAGTCACCGTGCCGGCGGCAACAATCAATATGGCATGTCCTTCGGCAATGAAAACCATGATGCTTGCGAGCCAGTCGATTTGGAGTGGCGAAGCTCGTGCGGCAATCGCCGGAGGCATGGAATCAATGAGCACCATGCCGTTCATGGTGAAGAATATCAGGTGGAATGGCATAAAACTTGGCAACCGGCTGATTGAGGATTCTTGGAGCGATACGATCGATCCGCTGTGCAACATGACAATGGGCCAAACCGCGGAGAATCTTGCCAGGAAGTACAAGATCAGTCGAGAGGAGCAGGACTCATTTGCCTTGCAATCCCACCAGAAAGCTGCGAGCGCCCAGGATAAGGGATATCTGAAATGGGAGATAGCCTCACTGTCGGCGGTGGAGGGTCTTGACCCCCAATTAAAGCAACTTGACCACGACGAGGCGATTCGTCGAGATACTTCCTTAGAAAGATTGGCCCGACTGAGCCCAGCATTTGACGAAGAAGGTTCAGTGACAGCAGGCAACTCATGCAGTATGGGTGACGGCGGCGTGGCAATGGTCGTCACAAGCCGTGGCGTGGCAAAGGAAAGAGGATGGGTCCCTCTATTTTCGGTGGTTTCGTTTGCCCAGGTTGGCGTAGAACCAGCGTTTATGGGGGAAGGGCCGGGCGTGGCAATCCCGGCAGCACTTAACAATGCTGGAATGACTCTTTCGGATATGCAATATATCGAAGTTAACGAGGCGTTTGCCGTCCAGATCCTTGCCAACGAACGAGTGCTCAATTGGGACCGTGATCGAGTCAATGTTCACGGCGGGGCGATTGCCATGAGCCACCCGACGGGTATTTCCGGCGCCAGGATTGTGATGTCGCTGTACAACGCCCTTCGAGTAAATGACGCCGAATTAGGCGTAGCCAGCATTTGCGGTGGCGGCGGCGTGAGCACCGCCATGGTCATTCGCCGACAAAGCTGAAGGGAGGACGCTATGGGGAGTTCGGTCGAAATGGACGTCGAGGACAACCTCGCCTACGTGACCATCAATCGTCCGGAGGCAATGAATTCGCTCGACGAAGCCGCGCTGGCGGAGCTCGATAAGCATTTCAGTGACATAGCGGCCAGTGACGAGATCCGGGTTGTAGTTGTGACTGGCGCCGGTCAGAAGGCATTTTCGGCAGGAGCCGACCTCAAGGAGCTGGAATCCAAGAGTTCAAGCGCGATGTTGGCCCTTTCTGAGAGGATCCACTCCCTATATCAAAGAATAGAGGGCATGGGAAAGCCGGTGATTGCGGCTGTCAACGGGCTGTCCCTGGGCGCGGGATTCGAGCTGTGCCTTGCGGCAAACTTGCGAATTATGGCTGATTCGGCTCGAGTGGGATTTCCCGAGATCACTCTCGGCGCGATACCAGGTTACGGGGGTACTCAGCGACTCAGCCGGATGATGGGTCAGGGTCCCGCGCTGGAAATGCTCCTGACGGGGGAGTTGATATCGGCGTCAAGAGCATATGAGCTCGGTATTGCGAATCGTGTGGTTCCACAGAGTGACCTGATGAATACCACGAAGCTGCTGGCTCAACGTTTGGCGGGATTCAGTCCATTGGCCATGCGGGTATTGCTCCAGGTGTTCTACCTTGGCAAGGAGAGTCCACAGCAAGCGGGGCTGGCGCTCGAGCGTATGGGAGTAGCCACCCTCTTCGCCAGCGATGATCTTCGAGAAGGAATTTCGGCATTCAGGGAGAAGCGCACCCCATCGTTCCTAGGGCGCTAAATGATCGGGCCCGGGAAATGAGCGAGTTAGTTGTTTTTGAGCGCGATAAGGATATGGCACTTGTAACGCTGAATCGCCCTGAGTCGATGAATGCTCTGAACAGAGTTATGTTCACAGAATTGAGGCGAATCTTCGCAGAGATAGATTCCGATCCTGCAATCAAAGTTTCAGTTCTTCAAAGTGCCGGAGGCCGGGCGTTCTGCGTGGGAGTGGATTTAAAAGAGCGCCAAAGCATCACCGATGAGGAAGCCGATGATTACCGTCGAAATTTGGTTTTTCCTTTCTACCTTGGTTTGCATGAGCGAACCAAACCAATGATTGCTGCGGTGACGGGCTATTGCCTTGGAGGAGGATTTGAGCTGGCTCTCGCCGCAGACGTGATTGTGGCTGGCGAGTCGTCTCAGTTTGGGTTGCCGGAAGCGCATTGGGGACTGATTCCAGCCGGCGGCGGTCTTCAGATGCTTACCCGCATTGCCGGACCGCTGAGGACGAAGGATTTGGCGCTTACCGGTCGTCGAATCGATGCCAGGGAGGCACTGTCTATCGGCGTGCTTTCACAGGTGGTCCAAGACGATGCGGTGGGCGCTTCGGCTCTTGCTATAGCGAAGAAGATCACTGAGAACGTTCAAGCCGCTGTCCAGGGTGTGAAGCGTTCGGTGGATCATCTGGTCGGTTTTAGGCAAGGCTTCGATTACGACATTGAGGTTTCAAACGTGTGCTACTTCTCTTCCGACCGTAAGGCGGCAATTGGAAAATTTGGAGGCCAGGCAAAGTCTGGAGTGGGTGAAATTGAACAAGGTGAGCGTAAATGAATAGAGTCGCCGTAGTGGGCGCTGGCAGCATGGGGCGGCAAATCGCGCTTCATTGCACGATGAAGGGGCTTGATGCGTCACTGTTTGATCTCTCGAGTGAAGTGTTATCTGGAGCTCGGGAGTTTTCCGAGAGCTATTTGGATTCCCGGGTTGACAAGAATCGACTGACGGAGGACGAGCGAGCCGCGGCGGCGGCGAGACTGAGGTTTGCTTCTTCGGTCGAAGATTGCGTGGTCGGAGCGACAGTAGTCATAGAGGCGATTATCGAGGAATTTCAGCCGAAGGCGCTGCTGTTTGAAAAGTTGGGAGTCCTGTGCCCCCCGTCGACGATCTTGGCGACCAATAGCTCAAATATTGTGGCCTCTCGTTTGGCGGAGGTAACATCCGCACCCGAGCGAGTTATCAACCTGCATTTTTTCAACCCCGTGTTAGTCATGGATCTGGTGGAGGTTGTGCTTCATCCTCGAGTTTCAGCAGAGGTAGAACGAGGCGCGTTAGAGTTCTGCCGCGAAATTGGCAGAGCGTCGATAGTCGTGCGAAAAGAGGTTCCAGGATTCGTAGTCAACCGTATATATCGCGCTTTGACCCGTGAGGCTATGAACCTATTGGAAGGCGGGTACGCATCAGCTGAAGATATCGACCTCGCCGTAACGAGGGGACTTGGTCATCCGATGGGGCCGTTCCACCTCATGGACTCAGCAGGAGTTGACGTGAGCTACCTGGCAAGGCTAGACGAATACCAGCAGACAGGTGATGAAGCTGCAAAACCTAATGCAATATTGGAAAAGTTGTATCGCGAAGGGCGCTGGGGAAAGAAATCTGGATCCGGCTTTTTCGACTACGCGGAACAGGGCAAAAATGGAGAGCATGCGTGAAACAGTTGGAGAAATTCGAGGATCTCCTTCCGATGATCAAGCGAGGATCCAGGATCGTCATTCATTCCGCCGCGGCTGAACCTCGCTGGTTGGAAGACGAGCTTGCGACCTGGGGCCCAAATGTTGGAGATCTAGAAATTTACATGCTTTCTCCGATGCAGGCGGTGCCATTTGCATCGCTTGCTCCGGATTATCTGAAAATCCATGCTTGGGTGCCGGGACATGGACTCAGGGGTGTGGCCGGTGCGGACAGCATTGAATATTACAGGCACCCCCTTTCAGAAATACCAGATCTCTATTTGGCTGGCTCCGTACGCGCAGATCTTTTATTTCTGCATGTTTCGCCTCCCGACCTATACGGGCGCATGTCACTTGGAGTCTCCGTTGACTACATGCCGGCGGTTTTGGCGACGCATCCCATAGTGGTTGCAGAGGTGGATCCAAACATGCCGCGCACCTCCGGCGATACTATTGTGACCGAGGATCAAATTGACTATTGGTTCTCGACCGAGGAGGGTCCTCTGGTCGTGCCCTCGCCGCCTATAGACGAGGGAGAGCGCAGAATAGCCCGGGCGGTGGCAAATCTGATATCTGACGGTGCAATTCTTCAGACAGGCGTAGGTTCGATTCCAGATGCGGTGCTGCACGAACTCGCCTCCAATCCCCCTCGCGA
>DAHVKW010000006.1 GCA_027320695.1 Actinomycetota bacterium
GTGCCAACGTCGGCTCCGGGCCGACGTACGTGGTGGCTAGTCCTGGACCAGGTGCACCTGCCCCTCCGGTTAACCTGCCCACTACCTCGGGGAGTACGTTCAACCTCGCCGCCTACCGAGGCCAGCGGGTGCTGCTCTATTTTCAAGAGGGCGTTACGTGTCAGCCCTGTTGGACCCAGCTCCAGGCGATCGACACCGACCTCGGTGCCTTCCATGCGCTCGGCATCACCCAGGTTGCAAGCATCGCCATTGACCCGGCTTCGGCACTTACAGAAATGGCCAACAGCAACACCATCACGACACCGGTGCTAGCCGACTCGACGGGGGTCGTGTCGAATGCCTACCACGCCAATAGCTACGGAATGATGGGCACCTCTGAGGATGGACACAGCTTCGTGCTCGTAGGCCGAACCGGAAGGATCCTATGGCGAGGAGACTTCGGAGGAGCGCCGAATTACACCATGTACGTCCCCGTCAAGAACTTGTTATCTGACCTGCAGGCGGGCCTAGCCCACGCGAGGTCCTAACAGTGGACGTCGTCATCCTTACACAGACCGGCTGTCACTTCTGCGAGATGGCAACCGAAATTCTTGGCAGTTTAGGGGCAGAGTTTGACCTTGAAGTACGGCACGTGAATCTTGCCAGTCAAGAAGGAAAACTGATTGCGCAGAAGGTCGGCCTACCCATCCCTCCTGGAATCCTTATAGACGATGAGCTCTTCAGCTATGGACGTCCATCGGAACGCAGGCTTAGGCGAGAATTCGAAAAACGGCTTGGAAGGACCACCGAGTGAAACTTTCCTTTTCGTCTCGACCCGCATCAACCTGCGCAACAGTCTCCGAAAATCACAGAGACTTTTCCGACGGTTTAATGGCTGGAACGGAACCTTTTAAAACTTATGACCAGGACCAAGTAAACATGGGTTCGTCGGGCTCCGCTATGCGCCTACGAAGCAGGTCTGTCATGATAACTTCCATTGGTGTAAGTCTCGCATTCATCATTTTCATGGTGTTTCTGGCGATATCTCCGCCACAATCCCAACGACATCTGCAAAGTCCCCTCGTCGGTAAGACCGCGCCAGCTTTATTTGGTACAACCATTACCGGCATCCCTTTTTCTCTTAACAGCGATACAGGCCATTATGTATTTGTTGATTTTTTTGCTTCTTGGTGCCCTGCATGTGTGACGGAACAACCTCAGCTAAATGCGTTCGTCCGTGACCAAACCCCAAAGACAAACGGCGCACGCTTGGTAGGGGTGATTTTTGGTGACAGAGTCAGCAGTATTCGGTCGCTCCTGGGTAACGAAGTAGGCAAATACCCTGTTCTTCCTGACCCAACCGGGACGCTCGCGCTCCATTGGGGGGTGGGAAACGCAGCTGAAATGTATCTCGTCGGCCCTAATGGCCAAATTTTGGCAAAAATCGATGGCGGCGTCACAGAAAAAGAACTCGATGGACTAATGGCCAAGGCACGGAGCTCAAATGCATAAGACGACTGCCACTTCGCATCGCTTGCGTCCGTCATGGAACGGGCTAACAGAAGCGGCACAGAACCGCTCTTGCCGAGTTCTGTTCATAGTTGTCTCTTTGGCTGTCACATTCACCTATAGCCTGCTGCTACCTTTCAAGTACACCCAGCACATCGCATTTGGCAATTGGAACTACCTAGACATTCGTCTTTTAGCATTCAGCATCGCATACGGCCTGGCGTTTGCAACGGTTATCACTTTGCAGGTATACACATTTAGCAAATTCACTCGTGTAGGTCGAAAGAGTGGCGCCACCACGACCCTAAGCACGGCAGCCAGCTTGCTCTCATGTCTTGCTTGCTGCAGTCCCCTAATACCAAGCGTCCTTGGAATACTCGGGCTATCTGGAATCGCCTTGCTCACTACCTCAATACCCATCGAGCGCTTCCTCGCCAAGAACCAAAATATTCTTTTGAGTGGAGGACTTGTTCTCCTTATTTTCTCAGCGGTATGGAGCGCTAAGAGAGTAGCCCAAGCAAGCTGCACCTTAGTCACAGGGCCCAGCAACTCGCAGGAAAAGGGAGTCTTGGGCAAATGGTGAGTAAAAGACGAGTAGAAACCAAGCATACGGGTTTTGCTGAGCCAAACCATTTGGGATCGAACAGCAAGACTGGGAATCTTTCGTCCGGTCCATCAAATTCTACCGACGAACAGGTCAATGCGCCGAACCGTATGGAAACGTATCTAAGCCGGGTCGCTCCAGAAATCTTGGCCGTAACATACTGGTTCGATCCTCCACCTGAAGCAGACGTCTCTTCTTACACGATTCGAATATCTGCTAAACGTGTTAATATTTCGGGTCCAAAACAACCCGAAGACGATGTGACCCATGAGGTGACCGTCAACGGCATTGTAACGGGCAGTGGTCCGGTAGCAGTGATGGCAAAGATTGAGGGAGTCAATCCTGGTACCTGGGAAGTATCCGCTAAAATGGTACCGCCTCCCATAGTCAGCCACAGACTAAACAGGCGGCAGGATAAAACCGCTCAAATGGTCCCGCCAGTCTACCGTGCAGCATGGTCTTGGCGCAAACGAAAGCTGTTAGCAGCGCCAGCAACCCCAATAGAGACCTGCTTAGCCCCATTCGCGCGACCTCCAGCAGTCATCATAGGGAGTTGGGCAGTTCTCGTTGCAGTTGGAATCGCCGTAGCACTAGGGACACAATTCTGGATTGTCGATTTATTGAAACTTGATCCGGCCAGAGTTCTGATTGCCTCCATAACGGGTGTTATCGCAGGCGCTATCGGTGCCAAGCTATGGTTTATCGTCTTGCATCTGCGTGAAAAACGCCGAGAAGGCTGGTGTCTCCAAGGCATGGTGGCAGGAATTGCAGTTGTGTTCCCGGCTTTGCTCGCAGTGCTTAATGTACCTGTCGCTACGGTGCTCGATGCGTCAACCCCCGGAATCATGCTCGGCTTGGCGATAGGAAGACTTGGTTGCTTTTTTACAGGCTGCTGCGCTGGGCGCCCGACCGGATCGAGGTGGGGGTTGTGGAGTTCAGACCGCATTGTAGGAATGCGGCGCATACCTACCCAGCTGATGGAATCAGGCCTTGCACTTTTGATCGGCGTGACGGTGCTAACAGCTATTTATTTTGAAAACACATTCCATGGAGCATTATTTGTTGCAGCTTTGTCGGGATACACCCTCATACGACAGGGCCTCTTGCGACTTCGGCTGGAACGCCGCAAGTCCAAATTAGGTGGTCCGCTTACTGCTATAGCAGCTGCAATTGTTTTAGTGGGAATGCTCGTCTTACTCATAGCTAGTTGGTCATGATGTACCATAATTTTCCGAACTTGGTTACTATAGTGTTTGCTGTCATTGGCCAGGTGATCATGGTGGTTAGCCGATGAGCGTCACCGCCGGTCGGGGATCCTGGCGACGCCTAACTGGGCCCACGCCGCTGCCCGAGGAGACTCGCAGTGGCTGGCTTACTCGGCGTCACCTCGAGATCGCACTGGGACTTCTATGGCTTATAGACGGGGCTCTACAATTCCAGCCCTACATGTTCAGCCGGGCATTCTTCGTGAACGTACTCGGTATGGCCCAGATGGGGAACGTTCCCCATCCGGTCGCGCTGTTAAACCACGACATTTCCGTGCTGATGTCCAGCCACGTAGTGGCCTTCAACGCCGTCTTCGCCACCACGCAGGTGGCTATCGGCATTGGCCTACTCTGGAGCCGTTCGGCCCCGACAGCTCGAATCGCCTCCATTGCCTGGGCGCTCGGCGTGTGGTCGGTGGGTGAGGGCTTCGGGGGTATGTTCATGCCGGGCATGAATCCACTTCAGGGCGCACCTGGAGCCGTGATCCTCTACGCTGTTGTCGCCATCGTGTGTTGGCCCAAACGTGCCGAAGGCGATGCAGTGGCCGACGTCGGGCTCCTTGGGTCGGCGGCAACGCGCGTGTTGTGGACGGTGCTGTGGACAGGGACTGCCTTGCTTGAACTCGAGATAGCCAACAAAGCCCCGAATGCCCTCTCGGCTCAGCTAACCGAACTCGCCCAGCAAGAACCTGCTCCGCTCGCCGCCATGGACCATACCGTGGCTCACCTCGTAGTCGGCCACGGTATGGAGCTTGCACTGTTGATTATGATGGCCCAAGTGCTCATCGGGTCGTGGGTGCTACGTCCGGGCACCCGACGCTTGGCACTTGGAGCTGGCATCGCGGTCGCTGGCATCTACTGGGTGATCGGTCAGAACTTCGGAGGCATTTTCACCGGGCAAGGCACCGACCCGAACACCGGGCCACTGCTCGTACTCCTGGCACTCTCACTCTGGCCCAGAGGGAGAGCACAGTCCTGTTGTGCTGTGTCCACCCGAGCCGATGCCCAGGGCTTGGACAAGGAGCATGTCCCGAGCTCGGATCACCAGAAAGAGAGTACTTCAGAACTGGCAGTAACCGATTATCAAAACGAGCAGGCGCATTTGGTTGGGCTAGCCGTCGACCACCACGATAGCGACGAAGCCGACATGAGCACGATCTACAGCGGGCAGAAGGCCAGCAAGAGCAAGGCACACACACCAACGCCGATAGGACCTTCCGATTGAGACAGCTGACTTCCTCACTACGCTCCCTCAGGCTGGTTCTCGCTCTCTCAGAATATACTCCGACTTGCTGTCGTTGTAATAGTCTGTGCAGGAACTGTGGGCAACGCCTTTCCGGGACAGTACGGAGTACGAAAACCCACTGGATGGAGTTCGTCGCAGCGACTATGCCCCGCGAACTCAGAAGAAGGCGAAGAACTCAGGAAAGAAGGCCAATGACCCGGTATTTCGCGAACTATTGTCTGCTCCCCGACTCAATCCTCATGGTGCGCTAGTGGCTGGAACGACTATTTCGCATCCGTTCTTCGCCCGCTTCTTCGCGAGATGCGCGCCGGCGGCTGAGCACCTCGGCGGCAGCGCCCATCGTGACGAACTGCTCGAGGGCCTCGAAGGCAGGGTGATCGAGGTCGGTGCTGGGAGTGGGCTCAACTTCGCCCACTATCCAAGCTCGGTCACCGAGGTAGTGGCTGTCGAACCGGAGCCATACCTGCGGGCCCGGGCCACAGAGGCTGCCGGCCAAGCCTCGGTACCCGTGCGCGTAGTGGACGGAACCGCCGAGATTCTCTCTTTCGGCGACGGCATCTTCGATGCCGCTGTCGCCTCGCTCGTGCTGTGCTCGGTGCCCAACCAGGCGACTGCCCTGGCAGAGCTATCACGCGTACTTCGCCCCGGCGCTGAGCTGCGCTTTTACGAGCATATCCTGGCAGAGGAGCCGGGCCTCGCCCGTCTCCAACGAAGGGTCGACCTCTTCTGGCCATACTTCGGCGCAGGCTGCCACACCTCCCGGGACACCCTCCGAGCGATTGAACAAGCTGGCTTCTCGGTTTCCTCATGCCGCCGGTTCACCTTTCGGCCTTGCCTGCTTTTTGCCCCAGTGTCCCCTCATATGATCGGACGGGCAACCCGACCATGAGCGATCCTACAGACGCACGGCTCGGAGCATCGCAATGGCACACCGACGCCCCGAGCCGAGCGTTGCATTCCACACCCGGTGCGCCTCGGGGCGTCGCCTTAGCCCTCTGCGGTATGCTCGCCGTGCAGGTCCTACTTGGAATGTACGTGAACCTCTACGCGGGCCTGCCTCCGGTCATGAATGGCTCCGGGGGGCCCGCAGGTTCGATCATAGGGCACTTTAGCACGATGTTCTCGCCGGGTCGACCGGTTCTCATGGCTCACATGATGCTCGCCGCGACCTGGGTGCTCACACTCGTCGTCGCGACGAGCTTGGGGGACCGTTTCGCCATTGGTTGGAGCGCTACAGGGCTGGTTGCCCTCCTAGTCGCTGGGTACGCGGGATCTCGTTCTCTATGTTCGGCCACGACAACGTGGACTCCTGCCTCATGGCCGTTGGGTTCCTCGTGACCTTTGCAGCGTACCTCGTCGCAGCGATCCGGAACTCTGCGTCAGGTCTTCCTTCGATGAGGACTCGGCAAGCCCGAGCGGTCGGCTGAGTAGGAGCGACATGACCTCAGCACTGCTTCCCGTCCTGGCCGTCGTAGCCGGAATCCTCTCGTTCACCTCGCCTTGTGCGCTGCCACTCGTGCCCAGCTACTTGTCCTACGTCTCAGGCCTGCCCCCGACCGAACTGGGCAAGAAGGGAACGCGAAACGTCGCGCTGCGCTCTTCGCTCGGCTTCGTCGGCGGCTTCACGCTCGTCTTCACCGCGCTCGGCGCGTCATCGACCCTAGTGGGGTCGCTCTTGGTGCGGAACCTCCCGCTCATTTTCCGCGTGGCGGGTGTGATGATCATCGTGATGGGGCTTGCATCCACGGACTTGCTCCATATCCCAGTCCTCAGACGGGAGAGACGTTTCGACCTCGCCCGGATGCCCTCTGGGCCCCGGGGGGCTGTACCGCTCGGGATGGCGTTCGCCTTCGGTTGGGTCCCTTGTATCGGGCCGATCCTCGCGACGATCCTGGCTGTGGCAAGCACCAGCGGCACCGTCGCCTGGGGAGCTGTGCTGCTTGGTTTGTACTCACTCGGCCTCGGCATTCCCTTCGTTCTCCTCGCCGTGGGCTTTTCCCACTCGAAAGGCTCGCTCGCTTGGCTGCGTAGGCACGGCAGGGCGATACAGGTGGTAGGTGGGTTCCTGCTCATCGGCGTCGGCGTGCTATTCGTGACCGGTGCCTGGCGAACACTGTTCGTACCGCTCCAGTCGCAGTTTGCGAAGCTTGGTTGGCCCCCGCTGTGAGTCCGGTTCCCGGGAGCCCGGCCTTGAACGATAATAGTAACAGCTCTTCCCCGCGGCGCCTTCGGCCAGCTTGGTGGGCAGCCGCCACGGCAGTCGTAGTGCTGGCCGTGGTCGTCGGGGCCTTTGCGGTATTCGGGCCACGGCTCTCTTCGAGCACCTCCGGCACCACCTACTTGGGGACCGCCACCGAGCTCGGGTTCGCTCGGTTACCGGGTCGACCCGCGCCACTCTTTTCGGTTCCGAGTCTCCTCGATCCCAAAGCGAAGATATCGCTCGCAAGCTTCCGGGGTCGACCTCTGGTGCTCAACTTCTGGGCATCATGGTGCGTCCCGTGCCGTAAGGAAATGCCAGCCATTGAAGCCGTCGCTCGCAAGTTCGGGGCTTCGGTGAGCTTCGTCGGGATGGACACGAACGACACGAGGAGCGCCGCTTCGAGCTTCGCGGCACAGACCGGGGTCACCTACCCCCTCGGGTTCGACCCAAGTGCGACTGTAGCTTCCTCCTACGGTGTCTACGGCCTTCCGACTACGTTCTTCGTCTCGCGAAACGGTCGGCTCCTTGGTCGCCAGGTGGGAGCCATGACTGCGGTTCGACTTGAGGCGCTTATTGCTCAAGTGCTCGATGTCCACCACGGCCGCCAAGGCTCGTGAGCTGCTCCTTGCTGAGACTCGGTGTCGTCCTCAGCTATTGGCTCACTCTACCCCGGCAAGCGGCCCATAATTGTACACCCGATGCCCGATGTCAACAGCCCCCAACGCCTCTCACCGCTGAGCTGGGAGCATGTGAATCTCACCGACGGCCCACTTCCTAGGAGCATGAGTCCGAATCAGTTTCGGGTTTCGGACTGATTTTTCTATCTCACCCATTTATTGACAAAACCGGCGACAAACAAAACCCTAAGAACGCCTTGGCGGCATGTGGAGCAGGTTCATTGAGGCGGTTTGCCGCAGTTCTTCAACTCACGCCAGCGCTATCACTGCGTTTTGACGTGAGTTGGCCAGTTTTCTCAAGTTGTGGCAAATTGCATGGGGTGTCCATTCCCCGCTGGCTCCGGCCAGTCCACGTAAGCGGAGTTGGCCGGCGTGCTGTTTTACTTTCATCTGGCCAAAGGCAGGTTCAACTATCGCTTTTCTTCTGGCGTAATCTTTACGTCCTTGCTTAGTTCGAAGACGCCTCGCCATGCGCTCTTTGTCGGTTGCGTTATTGGGAATCCGTCCCCTTGGGGCATCGGGTACACGTTCGTTGTGCTTGAGCCTTCCGGTTGCAATAAGTGCGTTTATTCTTGCTTTGGCGATCTCTTCTAAGTTTTCTTTAGAGCAGTAGCCGGCATCTAAAAGGACAACTCTCGCTGTGGTATTGATACCAATTGATTCGAGGTTCTCCTTGGTGGAGGCGATCATTGGCATGAGCTGGTTCACATCAACAGCTGCCTGGGTTATCTCTGCTGCAATGATCACCTGGGAGCCTTCATCCACTACAGCCTGAGCGTTATAGGCGTAGTTGAATCCGTCGTTAGTCTTCATCATCCTTGACTCTGGATCGGTGAAGTTTCGCTGGGCCTTGGGATCAGCTGTCACATTCTCTTCAGCTTCTATGACTGCCTCTGCGATCTCAGCGGTATCCTTACCCTTTTTTGTAGCATTCTTTATCGCTTGGTCTCTGGCCTTTTGTTTTGCATCTGCCTCGATGGCCTCTTTTGCTGTGCGCAGCTTGGAAAGTCTGGTTCCCCTACGGGCAAGCTCAGCTGGAACCTCGTCTCCGCGATTATCGACTCCGAAGGCCTTGTCTTCGGCTTCATCTATAGCTTCTGCTTCAGCCAGGATTAGAGCCACTTCTTTTTCTTATTGTTCTATGCGTGTTGTGATGTGGTCATAACTCATTGCTTTTCTCCGGGATGCGTTTGCTCTTAGTTTGGTGCCATCTAAAGCTATGGTCCTAGCTTTATAAGACCTGCCTGGCCACAGAGCCTAAGTACCTGCAGGAATAGATCACCGAGGGTATCGAGGTGGCGTCTGCGAAAGCGGGAAATGGAACGGTGATCAGGAGCGACATTTGCGCATATCCAGCGGAATGCCACGTCAACATAACAGCGTCTTTCCATCTCCCTTGATGAGGTGACCCCGATGGAATAGCTATAGAGCACCAGTTTCAGCATCATCTTGGGATCATATGGAGGAGCACCGGAAGCTTCTATGTAGGAGGAGTAGATCCCGTCCAGATCAAGTAGCTCCTCTACCACTTCAGAGATGAATCTTGCACTGTGGTCATCTGGGAGCCAGTCGTCTATCGAGGGTGGGAGCAGGAACATCTGGCTTGTGTCATAGGAGCGGAAGGTCTTGGTGATACCAGCTGGAACCTTCGGATTTACTGGGGGCTTTTCAAGATTATTATCTGTGGCGTCAAACAGTTGATTATTGATAACATCGCAGGTCATAGCTATATTCTAGTCGACTGGATGTCGCCTTGTGGAGTAAAACGAATCTATTTCTATGTCAATAATGCTGATATCAGAACTCAATAAGGCCGGTCGGCAAATGAATACTGACTCACGCTCCTAGCAACCAAACAACCCAGACCCTGCAAATACCACTTCCGACGAAAGCGCGACCGCGCTGACGTGTTATTTTTCCGTTTCGTGGGCTGACTCCTACTTGTTTGGCTGTGGTGTAAGTCTCAAGTAGGGCTTTAGGGTCTTGAATCCCTTGGGAAACTTCGCCTTTGCCTCTTCATCGGTGAGAGTCGCTCCTACAATTACGTCGTCACCATCTGTCCAGTTAAATGACGTAGCCACAGAAAACTGATCAGTGAGCTGAAGTACAACTAAAACCTGCCTGTTGCTGCACAAATGCCAAGACAGTTCCAATATCTGGTTCTAATCTTGTGGAAGTGCCTTGTTTCCTAGGGCAATTCTACAACGGCGTAATTCGTATCTTCTTCAACGAAAGGCAAGTCGGCTACGATTCTTTGGGCCTCGTAGGGCACCTGAGGCTACATTTCTCCGGCAGGACTGAGACCTTTCGTGAGACTGGGCAGTACCCCCCTCGCCTGTTGGCACCCCCCGGTCCGGCAACGAGGCATATCCCCGGAATAAAGCTGAGAAGGAACTCGCCGATGGCTCTGTGGCCCATCGAAATTTGGTGATCGCACCGCCGAGACGATGAGCAGCCTGAGACGCGCCCACAGAGAGCGCATTAACGTGCTCATTGATCGTTCTCTTGGTGGTGGTCTGTCCGGCGAATATGTGGGAGACCCATATCAGGCCGGCCCTGGTCCGGCCGTTGGCGGGGATGTGTGAGTCTGCTGGCACCCCTCACATTCTTGCACCTCCTCGGAGCGAGCTGAGCCCGGAGAGACTCCTCTCTGGCGCCAGACGGTAATTCCCACCAGAACGCCCAGAGCGCCAGTAAGGGGCAAAAAAGCCTTCCAGTACGGGCCCACCAGGTTACTGAGCCGCGCCGACATCCCGCTCACCCAAGCGAAGAGTCCATCCGCCAGGGCGGTACCCTTCAGCACGGGAAGGTTGGTAAGCACGAGGTAGACCCCCGCCAGGACGAGCAATGCAGCGGACACCCGCTCGACGAAGGGCAGTAGGCGCCTCGTCCCGACCAACAGGGACTCCTTCGCCAGGGCAGCGGACAAGGTGAGCGCCATGAGCAACGTAGCCGCCCCGATGCCGTAGGCGAGGAAGACACCCACCAGTTGGGCGGGGTTATGGGCGTTGAGGGCCACCGCGATCACCGCCAGGAGCACGGCAATGGTACATGCCAGCGAGGCGAAGGCATAACCAGCCCCGAAAACCACGATGTGGCGAAAGCCTGCCCCCCCACCGGGGGAGAGCTGATGCTTGTCGAGGAACGACACCCGCCGGCCGGCAAGCATGGCCACGCCGATGGCAGCGAGGACCACCCCGATCACCACAGCGCCGATGGGGACAAGGGTGATAAGCGACCGCAGGCCCAACGAGATGAGTAGTCCAGCCAGAACGAACACGCCGCCGAAACCGACGCTCAACGCACCACCTACGGACAGGCCCTGGGACACGCACTCGATAACAGGGCGAGGGAACTCCTCGCTGGCACCGAGGTAGTAGACGAGGTAGGCTGGCAGCAAGGCAAAGCCGCACGGGTTGAGCGGTGAGAGCAACCCAGCACCAAAAGCGAACGCCAACCTGGTCATGCGAGGGCTCCGGCCCGTATGAGCGCGGCTCGCAGCGCCTGGTAGCTCAGCTGCCCCCGGTAGACAACGTGACCAGCAGCATCGGTCACGATTGCCCACTCGTCGGTCGATGTGGCCCCGAACGCCTCCACCAGGCGCCCTGAAGAGTCAGAGACGAAGGGGTAGTGGATCGGGACACCCACGGCCTCTTCAAACTGGCGAATCACGCCGGCTGAGTCCGTTGGGTCGGCGTCGATGGCCAGCACCGATACCTGCCCGGCAAATGCCGTCTGGACCTGCGCGGCAGTCCGGGCTTCAGCGATGCAAGTCGGGCACAGCCCAGACATGAAGAACACCGCCGTAGGATGCCCGGTCGGGAAGATGACCCGCTGGCCGTCGATGGCGATCGCGCTGAAGGCTGGGGCCGAAGCACCCACCGCGGCACTCTCCTTGGATCCCGTCCGGCCCAGCGTAACGATGTGGTTTCCTGTAGAGCGGCCCGGACCCTTTGCAAGCAGGGCTACCAACAGCCCAATAGCCAGCAGCGAAGCGGCGACGAGCGTAAACCAACGCCAACGCCTCACATGTCTAGGCGCAGCCGGTCGAACCCCCCGCGGCTGGTGCAGTTCAGTCATGGCGCATCTCCCTCCAGTTGCAAGTGACCCACATCGCTAGTTGTCGGTACTCCTTGCGGCTGAACCTCAAGCGGCGCAACATGACAACCTGTTTACATCCCGGCTGAACGTCTGTGCAGCGAGCTTGAGTCCTTCAGCCATTGTGAGGTACGGGTGAAAGGTCGATGCCAGATCGTTTACAGTTAGGCCATATTTGATAGCAAGCACTGCAGCCTGAATCACATCACCAGCTCCGTCTGCTAAAAGTGAGGCGCCTAATAGCCGGCCCGTATTCGCCTCAGCAACCAGCTTTAAAAGACCGTGAACTTCTCTGTTAACTAGCGCCCTGGGTACCGCATCTAGAGGGAGGACCGAGATTACTACTTCATAACCTTTATCACGAGCCTGGGCTTCGGTAACCCCAGCGGAAGCAATTTGAGGTGCTGTGAAGGTAACTTTCGGGAGACCGGTGAAATCACGTTTCCTGTTCATTCCAAGTAAAGCATTATCAACAACCAATGCTCCTTCGTAAGCCGAAACATAGACAAACTGGGGACCACCAGTAACGTCGCCGGCAGCGAAAATTCGCGGATTCGAGGTACGCATTTCATCATCGACAACTATCGCTCCCAGGGAATCAATAGCTACCCCAGCTGCATCCAGCCCAAGTTCAGAGGTGTTGGCACGTCGTCCTGTGGCAACTAGTACCTGATCTGAAACCACCTCGTAGTCATTGTCACCATTGTTTAGACGAATCACACGTTTGTTTCCGTCCAGACGGACTTCCAACACGTTAGCTGAGGTATATATGGTCGCACCTTGGGCAGTCAGAACATCAGCCAAGGCAGCAGATATTTCAGGTTCCTCAAGTGGTGCGATCCGACTTGCCACGTCGATGAAGGTAACTGCAGAACCTATATGGAGAAAAAACTGGCCGAGTTCAAGGCCAATGGCATTAGCACCTATGACCGTAAGACTTCGGGGAATCTCCGTAAGTTCCAATGCAGCAGTGGAGGTGAGAAATCCTGAATCAGCCAGACCAGGGATAGGTGGCACACTTGGCGATGCCCCAGTCGCAATCAGAAATACTGACGCTGTAAATACTTTACCATCAACTTCTAGAGAATCAGGTCCTGTAAAACGACCATGGCCGGGTAATACCGTGAACCCGTAATCTGCAACAAGGTCGACGTACTTGGCTTCACGAAGCGCATCAACCAGTTTATTTTTGCTACTTACTAAGGCCGACAGGTCGATAGGTCCCGACGAGATTGTAAGTCCGGAAAATGGATGATGCCCAGCTGTCCAGGCGAGCTCACCCGCCCTTAACAATGCTTTCGACGGAATGCAGCCTACATTGACACATGTGCCACCAATAACACCCTTCTCAACAAGCGCAACACGATACCCAGCTTCAGCAGCCTTTATTGCAGCTGCGAACGCAGCCGAACCAGCGCCAAGTGCAACAAGATCAAAGTCGTTTTGACCTCTTTGAGAAATCTTGCTGGCCAGCTCAAGAAATCCTAGGACCCCAGGACGGTACCCAGCACCACTTACCGCGGCACGTAAAGCCGTCTCTGCTACCTCTATGGGCCACGTAAACTGAGCTTTGCCATCCTGCCAGGATACAGAAACTGAAACAGCCCCGGCAGTCTCAAGCGCTAATGTCACATGTCGAGCACAATCATCACAGGTCATTCCACTAACTTCAAGAGAAGCTAACCGGAGATCGGTCATGGTATTCCTCCTTGGTGATCTCCCTAAGGAGAACGGACAAATCAATTTCGGTTTCATATTACATCCGTATAGACGTATATAATAATAGTAGATTACTATATACGCAATACCAACCAAATGAGAATAAGATGAGAGCCATGTCTACTATCAAATCTGTGCAAGAATCATTCCCGCTGGTACCACGCAGCGTGGCAGGTAGAGCAGTACTCGGGAAATTTTTCCGGGCAATTAGCGATCCAAATCGCTTAGCTCTCCTTGAGTTTCTTGTTGGTGAGGAACACACAGGAAATGAATGCGTCGCCGTCTTGGGTTTGGCGCAAAGTCGGGTCTCTTCACACTTGCAGTGTCTAGTCAACTGCGGGTTTATAACAGTGCGCCGTGAGGGACATTTTGCCTATTACCGCGTCGACGATCCTAGGGTGGTTGACCTTGTGCGTTTAGGGGTCGGAATCGCGGCTGACCACGCAGAAGCTGTAGCAGCTTGCACCCGCCTAGACGCCATCTAATAAAATACTTGTAGGAGAGTGCGTATGTATTCTGCAACCAAGAAAACGGCATCGGGTAGTTCCCAATATGACCTTGTCAACATAATATATTTCAATCGAAATCAATGATGGAACTCAAAAAGTCAGTTCAGACCTGCACAAAGAGACCGAATATCATTCGAACAATCACAATTGCCTTAGTCGTCGGAAACTGTTTGGTCATAATCAACCAATTTCAGCCGCTCGTTCACGGACCTCGAACAATAGAACTCTGGCTCAGGATTGGACTCGACTATTTAGTTCCATTTACGGTTTCAAACCTCGGCGTACTATCCGGCTCTCGCCATGCCCAGCCTTAAGGACCACGCTGAGGACTCTTCGAAAATGAGAGTCTGAGCCGTACTGGAGTTGCTGGATTGGTGGCGCAGAAAAACATCGACATCTGCGACTTCTACAGTAAATCGATCGCACTTGCAACGCTTGATGTGCCCGAAACATGTAAGGTCCCGTGCCACTGTATCACCCAGAAATTTAGGGGACCCCATCGGGCAGAAAGGAGAATAAGGCCTCTAGCTTTTCCAGCGAGATAAAGTTTGGCAAATCTGAACTGTCACTGCGATTGATAATATTAGAGGAAAGGCCACATCTACGGCCGCGTACCAGGAGGACACAATGGATATACATGAACTCTCCGCCAAGCTGGTCCAGACGACAAGCTTGACCGCCGATCAATGGCTGATCCGGTCACTGCTCAGGCTCCTCGCCCAAGGCGAGCCGGTCACTATTGACGATCTGGCCAATGCCACCGGTCGGCCTTCCGATCAGGTTCGCCAGACCCTAAGCGCTCTTCCCGATGTCGAACGCGACGACCAGGGTCACATCGTCGGCTACGGCATCACTTTACGTCCGACCCCTCACCACTTTGAGGTGAATGGCCAGCGACTCTATACCTGGTGCGCGCTCGACACACTTATTTTCCCTAGTCTGCTCGATCTGACAGCACACGTCGAGTCTCCCTGCCACGGCACCGGCATACCGGTACGGATCACTGTCGAACCCACTGGGGTCACGGGCGTGGAACCCGCTACTGCCGTAGTATCCATAGTCACCCCCGACGCGCACGCCAGCATCCGATCCACCTTCTGTGACCAGGTCCACTTCTTCGCGTTCCCCGAGGCTGCAAAAGGCTGGCTCGACGAACATCCTGGCATGACGGTCCACCCCGTCACCGAGGCCCACCAACTCGGTCAGCCACTCGTCGAAGCCCTACTAGGGAACCGAACCAAGGGACCCAGGCTGCCGCTGCACTCACTCGCATCACAATCGATCAAGCATCGATAGCTGCTTTCCGTTTACGTCTTCCCCCACGGTACCGCAACCGCATCAGTTTCGAGACTGGACATATCCTTAATGGGTTTTCCGATATTCGCTCAGCACCCTGAAATCAATTCGGTGTTTGCTCTACCAGCAGGCACGACATCGAGCGATCGCGCTAGATCGCCATTCTTTCCTACTAGAAATGGGTGAATTAATTCCGCTATTTACAGTTAGTCACGTCATCGCAGCATTCGAATCTGTCAGCCCAGGCTTCGCGCCCTTCTTTGACGGCAAAGTACACAACGGCCAGGCTGGCGACTGGGTCGGCCCACCACCACTCAAAGGCTGCGGTGGGCGCTCACGCCAAGCAGCGTGGTGGCGCTCAGGATGGCGCAGAGTGCGGTTTCAGCCGCGTAGAGGGAGCCGAGCCTTGAAAAGCCCTGGGGGGGTGTCGAGGCGGGCGGCGACCCGTCGTTTGGCGGCAGCGAGGGTCGACATAACGATCGTGAGGCATCAAGGCGCGCACCGCTTCGACTCGCTCGGGGTCAACCATGCGCCGTAGCTCGCAGATATCCAGCGAGCTAGCCTTATCTCCCATATCTCCCTCACTTCTGCATGCTTGTCCAGATATGGAGTATGTAGTCTTGGTTTGCGGTTAGCGTTGACGGTCACAAAGCTTCGAACAAGAACACCGCGACGTCATAAAGCATGGCTGCTTTGGAAAGATCTTTACACATACCTGTGCACCTGTGCACAACAGTGTGTCTACCCGTATGATACCGCCCCCACGGGGAAGCCGACTGGGATCTATACCGGCTCCAAGCAGCTGTCGCCTATTTCGATTAAAAAGCTCTTAACCAACTCTACCAAGGTGGCTCTTCCGGTTTATACGACGGTCAGTTTTATTTAGAAAGCTGCGCTGGCACGGGTAGCCCTGCCTGCTGGAATGCTTGGATAATTACAGGCTTGGCAACTTGAATGAAAGATGGACTTGGATTGTTTGCCAGAAAAGCCTTGAACTGAGTGACAGCGCCACTTACGTCGTGGCGGTCTCGGAACAGGACATACCCTAAAAACACCCTAGCATCGGGATACTTCGGGTCTAGCTTCACAGACTGCGCTAGAAATTGCTGACCTTGGTTGATTAGCGCTGCACTTTTGTCCTTCTCCCCTGCTTGACTAAGTAGCCAGCCCTGATACGCTAGCGCCACGAACTGCGTTGGATTTTGCTCAAGTACAGCCGACAAGAGCTTTAGAGCCTGGACATCTTGACCCTGGTTGGCTAACACCCTCGCCTTTTGGATCACCTGCGACTCCTCTTGGGCTTGGACAAAAGCAGAAACAGCCTGACTTGCTACACGATGTTGGTCCCCTACTATCACAATTCCGGACCCTATCCCAAGTAGGACCAACATAATCCCTAGATACAGTGCCCACACAGAACCGAAAAGCCTCCGGCTTCCCCTAGCGTTTGCTGGCCTGACTGTGGTACTAGTTGCTCGCCTGACAGGGCTCCGTTCTTGTTCTTCGCGAAAAATCGGATTACCACCAGTGCCTGGCATATCTCCAATTTCACCAGTCGATTCAGCGAGATCTGGCTCTGTAAACTGGACGTCTTCACCCAAAAGAACGTCAGAACCATCAGTACCCGCACCCAGCAACTTTTGTCTCCTCACGTAACCAAAAAACCCAATCAGACCAACCATTACCGCAATAAACACAAAGGGCAAAGCTGCCACAAATGTACCGCCGCTAGAGGCTGGAGGCGTAAGAAGAATCGAAGGTCCATAGGTATTTTCCAAGGTCGCAAAAATCTGCGTATTGGTTTTGCCTGCAGCAACCGACTCAGCCACAAAGCTTCGAACAGCATGTGCTGCGGCGGTGGTAGCATCCAACGCTGAAACCCCTTCGCAGCTCGGGCACTTCACCTGAGATTCAATTTGGGTAATGCGCGCCCGAGGAGTAGGGACCCTATTGGCACTCAGCAATGAGTAGCCAAAACCAAAAACAACAACAACTGCCGAAATAACCAGCAACAACTGGCGCCAATTAGAGCTTTCTTGCTGCATTATGGAGCCAACACTCCCGTCACGGACTTGCCGCTTTCCCTCGGTTAAAGCAGCACCTCTGAAACCCACCCAGCGCATTTTTAGTCCTTTCACTTGGCTATCGCGGCCAGTTAATCTAGTGGAGACTGATTTATGGGTTCAACTATCTCATTTAGAATCACGCCCTTAGGCACTTCCAGATAGCTCTGCGAACGAAGTGTCAACCCGTATAACAAGGCAATTTGACCAGCTGAATCAGGAACAGCTTGATATGTCGCGTCGTATCGATGTGGAAAACCCGATGCTGAGGAGGTTGCATCGTTGAAATCTACGCCCGATACGGTCGCGTCTGCTGCCTTTTGGTGTTCTTGGGCAAATTTGGCCAGCCCTAGTTCTTCATTCTGATACGGCACGCACAAAGAGGTAAAGAAGTTGACTATTACAAAGTGCCAAGAGCAGCTCGCTAGAAAAACCTTGTTTCCGTAATGGATTATACCGCTGGTTGATGGAGCTGGTTTGCTGGTGAGGAGTGAGACTGCAGTCTTCATGCTCATACGTATAGGTCTTCTGGTTGCAAAAAGTACCGCAAAGACTACCAAAAGCAAACCAAAAAACGCTGATATCCGGCGAACAGTTCTTTTCGACATGGTTCGCACAACTACAGGTTTTTGAATATCTACAGGATCGCTCAAGATACCGCCAACTTCCTTCTACAACGAGACGGGAGCCTCAGGAAGAGGCTCTCTCTTCACCATTTCAGACTCCTCCTCCACAGATTCAAGTGGAGAAATATCTTTAGTCCCAAAGGCTGCAACAGCCGTACCCACCGCAATCACCACGCCACCAATCCAAACCCAAGAAACCAGCGGCTGAATGACCACTCCAAATGTAGCTGGACCACTGCTTTTGATTGGAGGCGAATCCAACGTCAGATAGACATCGTCGATAAGTCCGGGCTTTACGGCTGGAGTGCCAACCACCTGGGAATTGTTCCCAAACTGAGAAATCTCCGGTCTATAGCTAAGTGAGCCGTCCACAGAAATCAAAGCCTCAAGTGAGGCCTTTGCAGTAGTAACGACCATTTCTACGCCGTGATAGGTGAAGTTATGCCCGTCAAATCTTTGGGTTTGACCTGGAGTTAGCACCAATGTGCCTCTATGTCCATATGAGGTAGACGAGACTATAGCAAGTGCAATCATGACCACGCCAATATGGACTAGCATCCCTCCATTTGTTCGAGAGATCAACAACCTCAATGTTCCGTCTCTGCGCCGCCGACTATAGATAGTGTGAACCACAGCCTGACGAAGAGCCGCAGTCCCGGCAAATACCGCCATTGGATAGGCAAAGAGCTGGCCGGGGCTGTGGACACCTTCAATGACCTCTACAACAACGGCCAGTGCTGCGAGCAGTGCCGGCCATAATAATCTCTTTTGAACAAGCGCAGAATTTGTCTTTTGCCAAGGCAGAAGCGGCGCTATAGCCATGAAAAACAAAATTGCAATTCCCAAAGGCCCGATGAAAGAGTTGAAGTACGGCGCCCCAACAGTAACTTGAGTTCCATTTATGGCTTGGACTAAAAGAGGAAACGTAGTGCCCAACAACACCACAAAGGCAAACGCCGCAAACAAAAGGTTGTTTACAAAAAATGCGGACTCACGAGATAATGAAGGCATTATTACTTTTCGTGACCGAAGGCCATCTCCTCGCCAAGCAATCAATGCAAGAGATGCTCCAACGCTGGCGAAGAAAAATACTAGGAGATATGGCCCCAAAGACGAGTTGGAAAACGAGTGGACAGACTGCAAAATCCCAGATCTGGTAAAGAAAGTACCCAAAATGGTGAGAGAGAACGCCGAGACAATAAGTGAGATATTCCAAATCCGCATTATGCCACGTCGCTGCTGAGCAATTGAAGAGTGTAGATATGCGGTTCCGACCAGCCAAGGCAACAGAGCTGCATTTTCGACTGGGTCCCAACCCCAAAAACCGCCCCAACCAAGCACCTGATATGACCACCATGCGCCTACCAATAGTCCGACCGTCAAAAATCCCCAAGCGATAAGTGACCACCTTCGAGTCTCCGTTACCCAATCTTCGTCCAAACGATTGGTGATCAAACTGGCTACGGCAAATGCAAATGGTATCGTGAAGCCTACGAATCCTATATAAAGAAAAACGGGATGAATCGCCACTAGAGGATTGTCCTGGAGTAACGGGTTTGGACCATTGCCATCGGCCGGTATAGCTCCCGAGATTCGTACAAATGGGTTGGCGGGTCCAAGCATTAGGGCAAAGAAAAAGGCCGCCACTACGTTGGTGATCAATAATGCCCAGGCAGGAAGCGCGTCAGTTGGACGTTTTCTGGTTCTTATAACTAACCCAGCGATATATAGTGCCAAAACCAAACCCCACAACAAAATTGACCCTTGAAGTGCGGACCACATGCCAGTGATTGTGAAAAGCAGTGGAGTTTCTCTCGAGTTATTTGCCGCAACGTATCCCAACGAAAAATCATGTGTTAGAAGAGCTCGTTCCATCGCGAAAGTGGCCAGTAGAGCACCAGCTAAAAGGATAAAGCTGTAACTTCTCCCGTGACGGATGATTGACGGCCGTCTCTTAAAAAGTCCGTAGCCAAGAACTCCTATGGTCGAAACGGCACCTACAAAACCAAGAAGAACCGCAGTCTGGCCGAGTGTGCCATTCATAGCTTTTTGCCACTAACGGTAGATATGCGGTCGGGATGAGCGGCGATATAGGTAGCCACGTGCTTCAATATGATCTGATGAGAAATGAAAATCTGGCCAGAGAAATGACCAACCAAGACAACAGGAATATTGGAATGGAATAGTTGAACAGGATTTGCCATGTCGTGTACTCTCACCGTCATATTTTCAGCTTTGACTGAAAACTTCGCGCCTATATTAGTAGTTCTAATGTTGCCCGGAAGCCGATGCCACACTCCTTAACGATACACCCTATCGCATTAGCTGGCATCATCTGTTCTCTCCATTGACCTTGGGACTGTGACGTCTCAGCGCGTCGAGTCGGCGGTGGTACTCCTCCTCGTCGATATCTCCCTTGGCAAAGCGTCGGGCAAGGACCCGCTCAGGATCACCGCTGTCTGATCTATCCTGCGTGGCGTCGCTCGGCTTCCATCGGGTGAGCGCTACAATCACCCAGATGACGAACCCCCAGAAAACTACCATCATGAGGGCCATTAACAGCCACCCCCACCATTGCACTCCGTTGCCCCAGTACCATACCATCACAATCAACCGCCTTTCTTTCTAAGGTCTTCTATTCATTTGAGTGTTCCAAGCCTAGTGTGCAGGTAATTTCGTAGTTCAAGCAGATGCTCAGACGACCAGGTGCACCTCAAACTGCGCACGGTTAGTCAAAGTACCCCTCACCGGTGATGTGTCCAGCACGTAGTCCGTCACCAGCTCGTTTAGCTTCCCGAGGTTCATGTCGTTCAGGTTGGCAATCATCTCGCTCATTAATGTAGTCCTCTCGTTTGGAGACAGTAGCGCTTCTTCAGCTCTGCAGTCTCGTTTATCTGTATTGATAAGTAACCTACAGGATGGAGGTGAAGATCTGGCGAAGACTAGGTGTGCTCCGCTCCAACCGACTAGCGATCTGATGCCTCCCCGGTCAGCCATCGCAGGTGTTCGAGTGTGCCCAAAAGCTCAAGCCGTCGACGCAAGACCGGGTTGTCGCTCGACTGGCTGGCGTGACAAGCAATCGCCGCGCTCTGGCGAGAGCGATCGACTTGAATGACGATATCCACCTCAGCGGCCGGGCATCCCACAAAGGTGGTTTCGAACTCCGCATTGAGTCTGGCGGCAACAACCTCAGGCAACACCCAAGCCAGTACCGACAATGTCGATAACTTCGCTGCCAGAAGCGCTGCTGCAGTTGCATGACTATGGTCTGGGTGGCCAGTGATGCCTCCCTTGTCGAAGACAAGAAGCATTTCCGCACTGGCCTTGGCATCGTTGATCAGCCTTACCAGCTCCCCCAGCGGAACGTCGTCAAGGTGTCCGTCAGGATAGGAGAACAATTCGACGTCGTGGATGCCAAGCACCTTTGCCGCAGCATTGAGCTCCTCTGTGCGGACATCGCCGAGTGGCCGACTCGTTTCACCAAGCGTGGACGCCTCGCCATGAGTAAAACATAGTACCCGTACTTGAGTACCTCGGTCTGAGAAGGCAGCGATTACGGCGCCCAGGCCGAAGGACTCGTCGTCAGGATGGGCACAAACAACGAGCATCTCCTTCGCCCAGGGCAAATAATCACTAGCGTGGCTCACGGACGCACCTCGTAGTATAGGTTAGCAAGATCCTCGAAATCGTGGATCCGAAAGCAAGTGAATCCGACAGCACGCGACATCTCTTCGGCTGTCAGAGGGTGAATACCCAGGGTTCCAACCCCGGCACCCCCAGGTTCGGAGAGGCCCGACAACATACAGGTGGCAACCGAGAAGCGGTAGAGCATTGCCAGCACGGGATTAGCCAGGTTGTCGACGAACCTTGGTGCACTGCGGATGTCCTTCACGAGCCAGGTCCCGTCGTCGGTCAAGGCCACGCCGATAGCGGCAATAGCATCTGCTTGGTGGGTCATATCGTGGATGCAATCGAAAGTCATGACGAGATCGAACGGCACTTCCGGAGACAGGTCCTCTGCGCTGGCCTGGTGAAGAGTGACGTTGGTAATCCCGGCCTCATTTATCCGCTCACGAACACGCGAGATGGCGTGCTCGGACGGGTCGAAGCGGTACAACCCAGAAGCCGGGTAAGCCACAGCCATAGCGAGGAGCACCACCCCGGCACCGCATGCCACGTCGACCACTCGGGCACCAGCTTCCAACTTAGGTTCGACACCCTCGAGAGTCGGGATGATGTGCGGGACGAGCGGAAGTCGGGCCCAAGGGCCAAGCATGCGCTCGCTTCGGTGTATGGCGTTGGGGCTGAGCCGGTCGTAGGGCAGGCCGACACCACTTCGGAATGCTTCGGCCAGCCCGTCGTCGGTCACGTCCGACTCAAGAGGTACCCCGAAGGCGCCGACAGCAAACACGAGGCTGTGCTCTTCGTCGGCCAGTACTGCTGCGGTACAGGAGTACAGTTCGAAGCGGTCGTTGTCGTCATATCCGAGGAGGCCAGCAGTAGCTTGTCCCCGCAGCCACTCAAGAACCCAGCACTCTTGGAGCCCAGTCGCCGTGGTCAGCTCGCCTGCGGTCAGCGAACCGACACCGGCCAGCGCACGATATAGGCCAAGGTGGTCATCGAAGTGGATCATGAGAGAGACGATCTCCCCTTGTTTATAGCTCCAAACCCTACAGCAGGACAAAGGCGAGCAGCTCCTCGTCGTCAGGCCGTGGGAAAGTTGGGAACCGGGTTACCGGCTCGCCTTCGGGCAGGGTTAAGTTGGTAGTAGTCTTTTTCATTGATTGCGTCCTTTCGTCTGATACGTAATTTAGAATTCGCTCGCGGACGTTAGAAGCTTTGATAAGTTACCGCCAAATATCTGTCCTGGCTCACTTTTCGCGAACGTAGTAAGCCCCATGCGTTATAATCAGGAAGTCGTAGTTGATATCGCCACTATTTGTTACAGTGGTGATAATCGCTGGTTACATTGCCGTGGCACTAGCATTCTTGAGTTCGATTCTGTGTGCCGGGGGCGTCTCATTGTCGCCAATCGCGCTAGCAGGCTCGCTCAGGCAGAGCTCACTAGCGGGGGTGATCCGGGCTAAGACCCCATCATCGAGCCCGACATGGTGCCCTTCCCCGTCACACCAGTTCTTGCCATGAATGAGAGCATCTTTGGGTAGAGGCTTTGGAACTGGACCCTCTCCTGAGGTGATAAATTTGTCAGCATCTCAGACATCATGCTTCCCGAGCCTGCTGGGGTGATAGAAGTGGACGATTGCCTTGGCACAGTCGTGCTTGGAGAAGTTGCCACTGTCTCTACCGTGCTCACCAGCTGGCTGGTCGGCTGCACCGAAAACCCCGAACTAGTCGGGCTAGACGTAGCGGCAAAGGCGACGCCGACAACCAGAACAGTGGACAATCCGAACGCCAATCCAGCAGCAGGCAATCTGTTTATGCGAAAAAGTTTCATTTGATGTCTCCTCTAATGTCGGTTGTTTCTATAAGTACCACCGTATGAGGGGGGGATGAAGATCTGACGAAGACGCGGCAAAGACGAGGTAGGCTTTTCCTGCTATGTTCTTTGTACACCGACTGGATACTAAGGGATCCCTCCCCGAGTGTCAGCCACCTCAGGCGACATCCCAGATACGTTCCCAGTCCAGAGGCTGCAGTTTTATCTGGCCGGCCTCTTCCCAAACCCTACTTGTCTGTCGTATTTCTTCCAGAAAAGTAGTTCAGTACGCACCAATCAACGAAACTACGATGTCAGCAACCAGGACTAAGCAGGAATCATGACCGTAATCGGTCCTCCGGTCGATCGCGGAGCGAACTGGGATAGAAACGGAAGAGAAATTATCAACAACGCGTCTATGTTGCGAAAGGTCCCACAAACAAGGCATCTGACGGTGCGCTCATAATCCAAAAGCACGAAAAGCGTCGTGGCTCCAACAACAAAAGGAAACAGTGACTCTAGCAGCAGTGTTGGACTCGTCGGGATCCGACTGGGCGGTGCGAACGCCAATCAGCAGCATATGCAGGACTAATAGTATTATTGCAAATACTGAAATACCTTCTGATGAAGAAACGTCGAGGTCCTTTATAGATAGCTGATTACTGAGCTGACCGAGGTCTTATTTAGTTGTCCTTTCGCCCCAAGTAACCTGGTCGCTCACTCCGAAGAAGATTGCTGAGGTATTGCTCTAACTCTTCATGGCTGATCTCGCCTCTGGCATAACGATCTCGAACAACTTCTAGGGGATCACGGTTCTTCACAAAGGTTTCGGGGTTAACTCTTTCTTCTCTGCGATCCCGCAAATTTCGAGAAATACCTCCATAAAAGAAAACTCTAGCAATCAGGACAATAACTACGAGCCCGACCAACATCATGAATGGCCCGACAACCGTCATGCTCCAGCCGACTCCACCACCGCCAAAATTCATCATTACATGGGCTCCTTTCTACCGAGCCTACTGCTATATACACTTTAACGTATTTCCAGCGTTCCGAACATGCCCGCGGCAGCGTGGCCCGGGACTGGGCAGAAATAATGGTACGTGCCAGACGCGGTCGTGAGACTCCCGCTGCGCGTGTAGTAGCTCGCCGTCACCAGGTTCTGCGTTGTGCGCTGGGGCAGCGGCATCAGGAAGAAGTTGTCGGTCACTGCTGCCATCGTCATATAAGGGTACGGGGGAGAGCTGGTCGTCAACTCGAAGCCGTGCATGTAGCCCCTGTCAGTGTTGACTAGCACAACCTTGACCCGTGCTCCCGGTTGTATGACTACGGTGGGATTGACAAGCCCGTCAATCTCCCAGGTCATGTTGGGTTTGCCATGTGGCGAGGCTAGAGCCACCAAGGTAAGCGAGGGTCCTGCATAAGTAACGGTGTTCATTTTTGGGTCGATACTTGCCCCTTGTGCACCTTTATTTACCAAAGCTGCCAAGGCAGTACTAGTGATCACACCTTGATTCTGGGGGTTCCATCCACCAAAGCCCATCATGCCACTAGAGCCACCGGCATAGTTTCCCTCGCCAGTGCCAATCATGCCAACAGCTCCACGAGCAGGGCTTGAGTACAAAGCACGGGTTGGAGTCGTAGCCCTCGCAAATCCGTTGGTGAAGCCTAACCCAGCAAAAACTACGGCGGACAAGCCAAGCACTATCCCTATTGGTAGCAGCTTTCTCCCAAATAAATGATTCATGGTTAGCTTCCGTTCTCTTGGCTACATACCACAATAAAAAACGGAGGTGAAGATCAAGTGAAGATTCGGTGCGCTCCAAGTGAAATCCGGGGTAGGCGCACAGTGAAAGTGGTGCATAGGTATGGCTCGCTTGTCACGGTAACATCGCCTCCGTGGGCATCTACAAGTCCGGACACGACGGCAAGACCAATTCCCGAACCGCCCGCCTTCACTCCCTGCCCCCGATAGAAACGCTCAAAGATTCTAGGGAGATCCATAGGTGATATTCCGGGACCATCATTAGAGACACGAAGCCGAACCCAGCCTTCGAACACATCGAGATTAACTTCTACCGTGCCACCAGGTGGCGCGAATTTGCCAGCGTTAGATAGTAAATTAGAAACCACTTGTCGAAGCCTTATTGGATCTCCAATGACAGATACTTCCGCCAAGTTACAACGAACCAAAAGACGTTTTTCGGAAAAAGGTCCGCTGAAATTATCCACCGCATCTTTGACAATGGGAGCCAAGGCTAGTTCTTGGCGTTCAAGAACAAACGAGGCTCCGTCAGCAGAGGCAAGGGTCTCCAGGTCAGCCACGAGACGCCCCAAACGCAAAGTCTCGTCGTGGAGTGAAGATAAAGCAGCTGGCGTGGGCTCAGCTAGTCCATCTTGGAGCGCCTCTAGGTGACTACGCAAGATGCTAAGTGGAGTGCGCAACTCATGCGCCACGTCACGGGCGAAGCTAGAACGCAAGTAATCTTCAGCTTCCACTGCGTCAGCCATGGCATTAAACGCTGTGGCCATCTGACCTAGCTCATCAGGCGAGCCCTCTAAAAGGCGAACTGACCGCTGACCAGCAGCGAGAGCTTCAGCGGCCCGAGTAAGCGCTCGAACTGGGACCGTAACTCGGGCCGCCACGAAAACTCCTACCAATAGAGCAACGAGGCCCGAACCCAAGCTTGCCAGTACCAAGAGCCTCTCGACTGAGGCCAGGAAAGCTTGATCAATGGCAGGTGGGCCAGTTTCGGGCAATCGTAGTAGTGCGATGCCAACTTGCTTTCCTGCCTCCATCACCGGAAATCGCTCGATAGGACCTAAATTGACTGAACTCATCATTGACGGCGACATCATAGAAGACCCTTGTCCAGCAGACGAGGACGACCACACGGGCTGACTCTGGTTATTAACCAGGTCGACTTGAATATAATCCATGGTGGCCAGTGGATAAAAGTTCCCAAGAGCTGCGGAGTCCCAGCCACCGTGTTGGCGATAAGAAGCAGATAACGCAGTCACAAACTGGCGGGCTTGATTTTGTTGTTGAGCAGAGACATATTTGGAGAAGCGAGAGCCGAAAGCAAGGTGGACAACCACTGCTGTAAGAATTGCAGCGCCTAGTCCGACGACGGCAAAGCCAAAAATAAGACGAAAGGCAAACGATCTACGCATCTTGGGTGACACCAAGGCGGTAGCCCACGCCCAATACAGTAGCTACGAAACGAGTCTCACGATGATCGTCACCGAGCTTGTGCCTCAAGTTTTTCACGTGAGCGTTGATAGTACGCTCATATCCGTCGTAATCGTAACCCTGGACCCGAGTGACAAGTTCGTAACGAGACCAGACCCGGCCGGGCCGAGTTGCTAGCGTCGTTAGAAGGTCGAATTCGCTACGGGTGAGCTTGACCAGTCGGCCATTGACAGTCACCTCCCTGCGAGCATGATCGATGACCAGTGCACCTCCTGCGAATGAGGATAGCTCAGACTCTCTTCCTAGGACTCGACGCAGAACGGCCTCGACCCGAGCGACAAGTTCCCGGGGACTGAATGGCTTGGTCAAATAGTCATCGGCTCCCAGACTCAGCCCAGCTACACGCTCATTTTCCGATACCTTAGCGGTTAGCATTATGATAGGTACCTCAGTAACATCGCGCAAAGAACGAGCTACTTCCTCTCCTGTCATATCGGGCAGCATAAGGTCAAGTACTACCAAATCTGGCGTAAGGCGGTTCGCCGCCTCCAGGGCCTCCTGGCCGGTGCTTGCTTCGAATACGGTGTAGCCATGGTGTTCGAGGTAGGTGCGAACCACATCTCGAATCCTTGCTTCATCGTCCACTACCAAAATGCTTGCACTGCCCATGGTCAACCTCCGGGGATCGCCACCGATGCTTTGTATGAGAACGTGGCTTTCGCCAGAGGGTCTTTTACACAAACCCATTCTCCACCGGTTGCTTTTTCCAACTACTACATGGTATAGTAGTTGCTAGGCGACGACGGCTCGGGCGACCACCGTGAAAGCTAGTCACCAGAGGAGGTTTTTAGATGTGTCTGAACCGTAAGGTACTAATCGGGTCCGGGGTAGTTGTGCTCGGCATTTTGGCGTTTGACCGATCACTCATTTGGCATGCATTACCCCTGATGCTGTTCGCCATCTGTCCGCTCTCAATGGTTCTCATGATGCGGGGTATGAGCAAGATGGGTGGAATGCAAGGGATGTCAGGCAACGGCCAGAGCTGCGGGATGTCGTCGAGTTCTCAAGACACAACAATTGGTATGGGCTCCATGGACATAGAACATGTGGGAGACGGCAACCCTAGCCAGGGCACCAAGGATGAATTAGCTCGCCTGCGCGCCGAGGTAGACCAACTACGTGCCGAAAGGTCTACAAGAACACAGGGCGAAGTCGGCACATAGTAGCGATGGGCTTGTCGCTCCATTGGAACGCACGCATCTGATGATGGATTGAAAACGCTTGCCACTTTGGATCATCGGTACGGCCATTTAAATAAATTGAATTAGCGCGAACAAATGGCTTTGATCCGATCTGGCCCGTCACCCCAGGATTGATCCTTGCAACGAAATCTGTCATCAAGGCATCAAAGTCTGATCCGTATCCCTCGTGCGAAATCGCTATGGATGCCCGTAGGAGTTGAACAACATTTAGTAACACTTCGATCTCTCTTAGCCTGATAGGCAGAAAACTAATCTGATAGACAACTAGACAAAAAGCGTAGGAAGACAAGTGATTTATTTAACCATTGCATCTTCGCTCATAGATGGTCTCAGAGAAGGTTTCTATATGTTTTGGGAGACTGGTTGGGCCCTTGTTCTGGGTTTTGGCCTTTCTGGCGCAGTCCAGTCCTTTGTAACCCGAAAGGAAATGGAAAAAACACTAGGTGACCATAAACCGAAGACCATCCTTAAGGCCTCAGTCCTGGGCATGGCCTCCTCGTCTTGTTCCTATGCCGCCACCGCGATGGCAAAATCCCTGTTCTCTAAAGGGGCCGACTTCTTAGCGGCCATGTCCTTCATGTTCGCCTCAACAAATTTGGTAGTGGAGTTGGGCATTGTAATTGTCGTCCTTTTGGGATGGCAGTTTTTTGCCGCCGAATTCATAGGTGGTCCAATCATGATTGCCTTGTTAGTTATGGCAGGTAGCGTCACAATTGCGCCTGCTTTGATTCAAAAGGCACGAAATGGGTTGCGGTCAAACGAAGCTGACTTTGATCAAAGTAGTGAAGCTTCGCAATCAATGGCGCAATTTGGGGATGCGCACAACCATGGTAATCATCCAATCCATGAACCAGCGAATAACGCAAATAAGCCACTTTACAGACGGCTCAAAGATCCAGCTCTGTGGGCCGATGCTGCCAGCTACGCCATAGCCGATTTGAAAATGTTACGCAAAGAGATGCTGATAGGCTACCTGATTGCCGGATACCTTGCCACAATAGTCCCCACCTCAATCTGGAAAGTAGTCTTCATAAGTGGACACGGCACCCTAACCCAGATCGAAAATGCTCTAGTAGGCCCCATAATTGCCTTTATCAGTTTCGTCTGCTCAGTTGGGAATATCCCTTTGGCCGCAGCTCTGTGGAAAGGTGGTATTTCATTTGGCGGTGTAATCTCATTTATATTTGCAGACCTCCTGGCCTTTCCGCTGGTAATGATCTACAGAAAGCTCTACGGCACCAGGCTAGCGCTGCGAATGAGTGTACTATTTTGGCTTGTCATGGCGGTCGCTGGGTTTGTGGTCGAAGAGATCTTCAATGCTTTTGGGCTAGTACCTACAAATCGTGCGTTGCAGATTCTTTCGAGAAACATCTCACTCGACTACACAACATATCTAAACATCGTCTTTTTCGCGCTCTTCGTTGTCATTGTTTGGGCTGCAAAGAACCAGGGGCGCCTCGGCGGAGGCCAAGGATATGCAATCGATCCCATCTGTGGCATGCAGGTGGAAACAGCCAACGCGCCGGCAAAGATCTATTCCGATAGTCAGTGGGTGTATTTCTGTTCAGACCATTGCAAAACAAAGTTTGAAAAATCATGACGAACACCAAATGCTTGCATACTGGACGACTGATCAGAAACCGCTCTGGGAACCCAGTGCATCGCGCGTTCCACAACTACGACCAGTCAGGCCTGTTTGTTGGGGGAATGAGCGATCCCCTTCCACTCAAATGGGACAGAGAAGAACGTTTGGTTCTAGCTGCGCACTCCCGCACTTTTGGCCCCATTGGTATTCGTTCAGCTCTAACCGAGTTTCTTTACACTCTGTGAGTTGGGAACTGTTGGATTCCCAAGGCTTCTTTGGGCACAGTCGTTTCGTTGAAACACTGCAGGCGTGATCATGCATCAGCTCAACCTCGTTAGGATCTCCGAAACACCACAAAAACCTGCTTCCCTAACCGATACCACTCAAAAGCAGCTGCTAGCCCACAGTTTTTTTAGACTTATTCATTTGGATGAAATACGGCGTAACAGGCACCGAGGAAAATCAGTACCCATTCCTCGTGGCAGATTTGCGCCTGGTGCAGCATGCGATGAAAGTTATTTAAGCATCGCAGCAGAGGCGGCCCTTCCAGGTTTCGCGGCCTTCTTTAGTAGCAAAGTATACGATTGCGAGACTGGCAACGGGATCGGCCCACCACCAGCCAAGTGCAGCATTGAGACCGATGCCCAGAAGGGTAGTAACGCTGAGAACGGCACAAAGCATGGTTTCCACAGCGTCAGCACGGACCAAAGCGGCTGCACCCTTATCGTCTTTACCATCTAGATGGTCGGCAACACGCCTCTTGGCTACCGATAAGGCGGGCATGACAATGAGGGCACCAATAGCGATGGCAATGCCTGACGGACTGGTTGAAGAATGGTATGAGCGAACAAGACTAATGGTGGCGTCAACGATGACGTAAGCGGCAAGAAGGTAAAAACAAACTGAAAGGGCTCGCAACGCAAGACGTTCTTTCACCTCGTCAGGACCACCGGATCTAAGAAGGGCCCGGAGGCGAACTATGATGATAATTGCGCTGACGATTTCGATGCCGGAGTCAAGACCGAATGAAGTGAGTGCAACCGAGGCTGCCACAATTCCACTGATGAGAGCTACGACTGCCTCAAGGGTATTCCAGACTAAGGTGGCGTACTCCAGTTTCACGGCCCGATTTGCCTCGTGTCCTACTGTATTTGGTCTGGTTCCTTTATTCATCAATGGGTGTCTTTCTCATGATCGAGGTGACCAACAGGTTCGAGCTGGAATGTTGAGTGTGTCACGTCAAAGTGGCCGGAGACACATGCCTGGATGTGGTCGAGAATATGGGGGATGTGACCATCGGAGAAGCAAGAGTCATCCACAACAACGTGAGCAGAGAGGGTGGGTAGGTCGGAAGTGATGGTCCAGGCATGTAAATCATGTACGTCGGATACATGGTCGGTACCGAGAATATGGGCTCGGATATCGCCTAGGTCAATGTCTTTGGGAGCAGCCTCAAGCAGAATTCGTCCTGAGGCTTTAAGTAGGCCCCAGGACGCTTTGAGCATCAAGACTACCACAAACAGTGAGGCTATAGCGTCGGCACGCTCGTATCCAGTAACTACGACAATCACCCCCGCGATAACGGTAGCGATGAACCCGTAGAGGTCGGTGACGATGTGCTGGAACGAGCCCTCCACGTTCAGGCTCGACCGGTTAGCTTTGGATAACATCCATGCCGCGACAAGGTTCACTGCGATGCCGACTAGGGCGACGACCACCACAGTAAGTCCCTTGACTACACCTGGGTGAATCAGACGGCGAATCGCCTCGAAGGCAACCAGGGCAGACACGATCAGCAAGGTGATCCCGTTCCCTGCCGCTGAAAGTATTTCAGCACGTTTGAATCCAAACGTCCACTCTCCAACCGGCGACCTGGCAGCAAGACGAGCAGCCCACAACGACGCCCCGAGCGCTCCTGCGTCGGTGAGCATGTGCCCCGAGTCCGACAGCAAGGCTAATGACCCCGAGATCATCGCCGTAATTGTCTCAACTGTCATGAACGTGACGATCAGACCCAACGCGATTGCCAGGTACCGGACATCAGCGTCAGCGGATAGGCCATGGCTGTGCCCACCATGGTCGCGGCGATGGTGGGCATTGTTCCCATCTCCCTGCATATGCACGGACACAGTGGCACAATCGAATTCAGCGCTGTCTTGCCCGCCAGGGCTACCCACTAATCGCTCCTTCCACCGCTTCGGAACGCATAATAGTGGTGTGACTAATATGAGCTAAGCCAATATCAAGGAGCAATCGTACGTGTCCATCAGCTAGCCGATAATAGGCCATTCGGCCCCTCCGATTCACGGAAACTACCCGATGAGCGCGTAATAACCGCAGGGCGTGGCTTACCGTGCTCTCACTCATGGAGGTCGCTGCCGCCAGATCACAGACACACAACTCTCCGCCCTCAAGCAATGCCACTAGTAGAGTAAGTCGGCTCTGATCGCCAAGAAGACCGAACGCATCGGCCAGATCTTCAAGATTATCGATGCTGGGAAGAGCGGCAACCACCTCTGCTACTTTGCCGGCGTCGATCATCCGAACACCGCAACTCTCACGACCTAACGAACCAGTGCCCATTACTAATATCTCCTCATATATTCATATGATTATATATCAGCAGATGTGCGATACCCCCGTAGCGTTCGCAACAAGTTCCTTGCTGCGACTTCAGCCAACTGCCCTGTCAGAAAAATCCTTGTACCCACACAGGGCCTCCGCCTTGACCTACACTCCGACATGATAGAAAAGCGTGAACGGACTATTTTGGAATTTCTTCAGCAAGCTTGAACACTTGACTTCACTCAAGACAATGGGTGTCCTTTGGATTTGGTAGTGGTGGAAATTCTTGCCTAAACTGGCGACTTAGCCTCGAAACACCGAAACTAATGTTCCCAAAGGCCCTCTAACAAAGAAATAGTGCCCTCTGAGCTGGTAGAATGGTTGTTAGTTAGACATTCCAAACCCACCAGAAAAGGGGCACTAAAAGTAATTTTATCATCTCCCAATCTGAAAAGCATCAATGTTGTCTTCGATGATCAAAATCTTGTGGCAAATACCGGCCTTCTGGCAATCGCCACGCTGTCTCAGAGTCTTGGACTCCGAGAGTTAATCGAAGATAAAGTATCACTTTCGGGTCGGGTTGGGGGAGCAAATCCAGGGGGAAAGCTTCTCACACTTGTTCACGCAATGACAGCGGGAGCAAGCCACATCGATCATATAGACATGCTGAGGGCTGGGTCAACTGGGTCGGTACTTGGTCACGTGGTGATAGCTCCGTCAACAATGGGCACGTTCCTGCGTTCTTTCACATTCGGACACGTCCGGCAGCTGGATTCAGTCATTGATACCGCACTAAGCCGTGCCTGGACCATGGGAGCAGGGCCAGGGGACACTCGGCTGGTTATAGATATCGACTCCACAATATGTGAGGTACACGACACAAAAAAGCAAGTTATGCACAAATCCACATAACCCACTTAAACGCGTAGAGCCCATAAACATTCTTCCATCCCTGATCACATACATCGCAGGAGAGTTGCTGGCTAGCGATACCATCGCCAGTTTCGACAAACCCGCCAGTAATCTCACTGCTCCCACACTTTGGACGTGTGGTGTCGGTCATGTCCTCCACCGGAATATGGTTCGGGGTCTCACTCTTGTCAGTAAAAATAGCGGTCATTGTGGTTCCTCTCTTTGCGGCCTAACTACGTCTACAAGTTATGTATGCACCGGAAACCGATCTCGATGCAGAACGAAGAGCGAGAAAACAGGAGCCCATGACTTGCGGTTGCAACCGACCATCCCCCAACAACAATGGCAGTAAAATACCTACGTCGGCTCAGCAAAGGATAAAATCATGGAAGTCACGATCAAAGACAACAAGCTGTATATTGAAATCGAACTTTCGGAACCAACACCATCATCCTCGGGCAAGACTCTCGTGGTGGCAAGCACGCACGGGAACATGGTCACCAGCGCCATGATCGACGGCAAGCCAATCGTAATTGGGCTGAACGCTTACATCAAGCCATGACACTACCCTCTAAAGGAAGTTAATAGCTTCGCAGGTATTCGAGCGATTCTCACACCCGTCCCTAAAGGATTTGCTTTGTGTGCAGACAAACCCTGCAAGACATCAAATACTGCGACTTCAGAGAGCGCGGTAGAGCACTGGCGACTACCCCACTAAAGCAAGCAGTTGGCTTTTTTGGTTCGCTCCCAAGCCTGCCAACCTGCAGGTATCGCTGATACCGACCTGTTCCATGACCTTTTGCGCTTTGATCTTGCCGAATCCCGGAAGGTTTTCAAGTACAGCACTTACTTTCATCTTGCCAACGAGACCTTCCTTAGGCGCTCTTTCAAGCAATGCCACAAGAGAAACTGAGCCCTTCTTCAGCTCGGCTTAGATCTCGGCTCTTTGTGTACGTACCGCTGCCGCTTTTTCAAGTGCAGCTAACCGCTGCTCTGGTGACAACTGTGGTGGATTTGGCATACATGGTAATTTAGTCGAGATTATCAGGTTCTGCCAGCACAACCGAGCTAAGTCCAACCAGCACATTTTCAGATATAAAGACAACTCAAGCTACTCATGATAGACCGATCTATTCTACAATATGTAGTTAGATTCCCCGAATAGGGGTGCCTGAGATCCGACCGTTGCGGGAGACCGTAACATCCACTTGTAACGGCAGTGCTCGGCAGGGCCCCTATTCGGGGAATCACTTGTTTGGGAAATCTGCCCACCACGTCGTGGCAAGGAATAGCTACTGTGCTCGAGATCAACGACCGTCATAAGCACAAAGGCCCGCTCAAAGACGGAAGTGCAAACTTCGAGTGGTACCCTCAAACTATGGCAATCACGATCTACGGAGTCTGTGCGGTCTCGTTCATGATGGCCATGTACGCATTCGAAGGACGGGATCGTCGATTCATCGTGGCGTTTGCCTTCGGCTGTCTCCTTTCAAGTGCCTACGGGTTTCTTTCCGGGGCTTGGCCCTTCGGGGTCGTCGAGTTCATCTGGTCTGGAGTGGCCCTACGTCGGTACTCCAAAGGTGACTCTGCCTTCTAGCTGACGTATTTTTGCCATGATCAGCCACAGGTTTTATCAGGGGCGCATCGAATAACTAGACGCTTTGTTCGGGTTCATCCCACTTTCGGGACTTAGCCTATGTGTAGCTTTCGGGGTGACAACCAATTAGACCGAAGTTCAGGTTCCTGATCGACCTGTAGAGAGCTTTTCAATATTCCAAGCAGCGCTTCTATGTCTGAAATCGGTAAAGATGTAGTCATGTATTACGGTTTGTGGTTTTATATATAATCCAGGCAGTACTTGCTATAGTTACACCTATGTGATATAGTTGTCGACATGTACGTAGCAAAGGTTCC
>DAHVKW010000070.1 GCA_027320695.1 Actinomycetota bacterium
TTGGCTCGGCGAAAGGTACGGTGGCTGGCGGCCAGGGACTTTCCGCGCCCGCTGGTTCTTCTGCGGGGCCGGCTGTTCAATTAAGCCTTTCGCCGGATTCCGGACCGCCGGGTTCGATTCTCAAGGTAACTGGAACCCTGGCAGCTCCAATGTCGACGCAGGTTAGCCATGCCGACCTGTGTTGGGACGGCTGTGAATCCGGACTCCAGTATCAGGGCGTATCTTTGAGATGGGTGGGCCCCACGAAGTTTGTTTCGTCAATTGTCGTCCCGGCAGCGCCTTGGTTCGAATCTGGCAATAGTAAGGTCGCTCCTTTAGCAAGCGGCGATTACAAGGTCTCGATTGAGTGTCTTACCCAGGTGAAAGGGTGTGGGCTTGGGGGATCGGAAGGATCCGCCTACTACCATCTGAACGTCAGCCCGAGGTCCGCCCCGTGGTGCCAGAACGTAGCTGAATGTGCGCACCTCAGCGCGTCACCTGCATTGACTTATCCGGGGGATATAGTCAAGGTGACAGGGTTTGCTCCGCTGCAATCGATAAACGGCTCAAGCCTGCCATTCGTTTTCCCGCTGAAAATCACTCCGGGCAAGGCGTCCGCAAACGAGCTGACATTCTTGTCGGCCTCCAAAGGCGTCAGCGAGATTCTGGTGGGGCATGCTGGCGTTACTGTCCAGGCACCCCCAGCCTTTTCGACCCTCGGAAAAGTTAAGCCAGCAATGATCGAATTCAGCGGGTCATCGCAAATTTCAGAGAATCCAGCTAATCCAGGAGAGATTGTCTGGTGCGACAGCGGACAAATTGGCGTCTCCGGGACCAACTCCAACGAAACCATTTCGACGGTGGCTGCCGGCGAAGAGCTAATTGGAATGGGTTATGGACTTATGGGAGGCACTGTGCCCCAGTGCAATTCCGTTGCGCTGGCAGATGGGGGAGCTGCGGGGAAAATCGTGCTGGCCTCATTTCTTGTCGCTCCAGATTTTCAGGCGCCGCCTTTCTTCAGCATTGCGCTTCAGACCTCTGATCTAGGCAAGCACTGGACGCCGGTGCCGGTCCCGCCGGGCGCAAAAATAGATGGATTCGCCGGTTTTCGCTACCAGGAAAGCTCCTTGCAGGCTCTATTCGCGCCAGGCCCAGCGGGCTCCGGCACCTATGTTCCTGATGCAGCGCGCGCGCCCCTTCTTGAAACGCTCAAAGCAGGGGATGCTTCCTGGCAAGCCGGAAGGACCTTAGCGTGTCCAGCACGCGGGCCGTGTCTGACATTTGGCTCGTATCTACCTGGCAACTGCGCCAGTATGCCCGGCTTGCAGAGCATCTTATATTCGATTGACGGCGGTGGAACCTGGCATCAGCCCACATGGCCGGCCCAAGTTCAAAACTGCAGCGCAAACGAAATTGTAGCTATTTCCAGCGAGGCGGAGCTGCTGATCTCATCCGGCTCACCATATCTGATCAGGGAGTCAAGCGATGGAGGCGCAACCTGGCATGTGCTGGAGGCGCCGGAAATCCCAGGAGCGCCGCCTGCCTCGATTGCCAATGGAACAGCTGGCGCGGAGCTTCAGATGCTTCCCAACGGCTCGCTGTTGGTAACGGGCCAAAGGGCCAACAGTTATGAGTGGGATCTTCTGCCTTCCGGATCGAAGAACTGGTGTCCAGTCGCGGGTTTGCCGGCAGGCACCCGAAGCTCGTGGAAGAATGCCACTCTTTCGGTAGTTGGGAACAGCTTGTACTGGTTTTCACATTCTGGCAGCACTTCGCCCAAACTGCTCAGCGTTTCGATTTCCTCCTTGAAGTGCTAGAGGTCGGATGGCTCTTACAGCCTGGATGCAAAAACCCCGGTGAGCGGCCTTCGGCGGCGCAAGGCTAACCGAATTGCAGGCTTAGGAACTCTTCAGGGCGGACTGACCTGCTGAACATAAATCCCTGTCCGTAATTGCAGCCGAAGTGTTTGAGTTTTTCGGCTTGTTCGGGCGATTCTATGCCTTCAGCAACAATTGCGAGATTGAGCCGGTTCGCCATATTTACGATCGCTTCAACTGTGAGGTCGCTTGTGGCGCCGAGTTGGGCTACGAAAGACTTGTCAATTTTCACTAGGTCTATTGGAAGCGTCGTCAGCATGCTCAGCGACGAATATCCGGTTCCGAAATCGTCAATTGCGATCTTTACGCCAAGTTCAGACAGCTTATGGATAATTTGGTTTGCAGTCTGAGAATCATTTAGAAGCGCGGTCTCGGTAATTTCAACAGACAGCTTGTCGCTCGGGATCTGGAAATCTTCAAGGGCGAGCGTGATATCACGAAGAATCTCGTCGCTCTGAAGCTGTACCCGCGAAACGTTTAGATGCATGCTGAAGTCGGCGGATAAAGAGCTGTCTTTCCGCCAAAGGGCCATTTGCCGCACGGCCTCGCGTATGACCCATGTTCCTATGGGAATGATTATTCCCGTATCTTCAGCTACAGGTATAAAAGTATCTGGAGCCACACTGTGATTCCCGGTCGGGTCCCACCTGATCAATGCTTCGGCGGCTACAATTTGACCTGTTTGCAAATTGACAATTGGCTGGTATTCAAGGTGAAACTGCTGTTCTCGAAGCGCCCGCCGCAGGTCGTCCTCCATCTGAAGGCGGCGTTGGGCCGCAACTCTTTGTTCCAGACTGTAAAAGGCTATTTGTGACTCGTGGTTCGTAAGCGCTTTGAGCAAGGCGCTATTTGCCTGCTGAAGAAGCGTTTCGGCGCTAATGGCAGGGCCGGCGAACGCGATTCCGAAAGTGGCGTCAGCCCGCACAGCTACTTCATCGACATATCTTGTCTCGGTCGTGAAATTCAATAATTGGCGCACATAGCTGAGCGTGCGCGATTCTGACAGGTCTTCAGCGAGAATTCCGAAGCGATTTTCACTAACCCTGGCGAGCAAGTCGCCATCTCGTATGTAATCCTCCAGGTCGTGAAGGATTGCCAAGAGGATACGCTCCCTATCATGGCCGATTCTGGCACTGGATACTGGCTCGAAGTTTTCAAGTTCGAACAGTATCAAGACGACCGTTCCTTTCGTGCGCGCATTTCGCAGCACAGCTTTTTTCAGTTCATCCAACAGGCGTGCCCTGGTGGCAAGTCCTGTTACGGGGTCAAAGTTTGCCAAATCTAAAAGTTTGGCTTCGATTCCTCTTTGCTTGGTGATATCTCGAAATGTTATAGCCACCACATCGCGGTCCGAGTTTGGCCGGACTTTAGCCGCGCTAATCTCGACCTCCAGGCGGTTTTGATCGCTAGAGGTGGCAAAGCTCTGGAATTCGGCCGAGGAATTTGCCGGAACGCCTTGTGTCAGTAGCGCGTATATCGGTTCAGGATCGGCGAGGAAGTCGTTGAGGTTCATTGAGGTCAGCTGCTTGCGCGGATAGCCAAGCAGCAAATCCATGCGCTTGTTTGCCAGGACTATGGTTCTGTTTTCATCGATGACAATCATCGGATTCGGGGCGTCTTCAATCATGGAGGTGTATTGAGTCAACTGTGCTATGAGCGACGAAGTGATAGAACGGTGTTCAAGAGCAGAGCTCCCAGCCGCAGCCAGCAGCTCTAACGCAGTCAGTTCTTCAGCAAATATCTCTCGGTCGCTTAGGCTGCCGGCGATCAGAACCGCCACAATCTCGCCTGCGTTCCACATCGGGATGCCTATCGTTGTCCTCAGCTCAATCGCCTTGATGAGCGGAACGGCGTTGTCCAAGCTTTGGTAATCGCGTATCTGGGTATTTCTGGAGCTCACCACCATTGATGAGATCCCGCTCAGTGGCAAGTCACGATCTATCAATTCTCTTGGAATTGCGGCAGTCGGATGGAGATATCTGAAGGTGCTCATGTCTTTGGCTAGGACTGCAATGGCTGACACTGGATAGCCCAGTGCCACAGTCGCGTCTATGACGGCGCTCTCTATGTCTCCGGAGTTTTCCATTTTGGATATCTGGTGGGCCTTTTGGGCGATCTCGCTCCAAAGGCTGGCCCTGGCTGACATTAGATTGGCCAAATTTGACTTCTTGAGCATTTCTGCATGAATGCTGTTCGATAGAAATCCTAAGACGAACCCTGTCGCTGCAAAGATCGCCAGGTGCACGGAAAGCCCCGCGAAGTCGAGCGTGCCTCGCGCTGTCATCGCTGCCAGGGAATAACACAGACCTATGACGAATCCCAGCGCGAGCTTAGGATAGAGCCGGCGAAGGCTTGCCACGGACGCTATTTGGCAAAGATATAGAAATGAGAGTCCCGTTCCCACGGTGACATCAATTAAGACGCTTTTTCGGCCTGTCGTGAGATGCGTTCCTATTGCAAGCAGGATTGTGCTGAAGAATAGGAAAGCGAGATTAAAACTGTCGGGAAGATCGATCCAGTAGTTTGAAAAGCCCCTTGAGCGTTCTTCGCGCAGCGCGAGAACCGAAAAGTTTCCAGCTGCGCCGGCAATTATTGTGACGGAAAGTGCGATGGTCAACAGGCTTCCGGCGAGTTGTTTAGTTTGCAGCCCGGAATAGAACAGAATTGCTTCAACGGCACTGCCGACAAAGCCAACCAGAAATATATAAACCGACCAAGACGGCAAAGTGTGCTTGCCGGGTCGGTGGTGTATCAGTGGTATTTCCGGATTGGCCTGAATGATTTCCATTGGTCGACTTTTTTGTTGAAAATCTCCGAAATCGTTAGGTGGGGTTGATGTATCTGCCGCTCATGCTGAACTTCTGGCTGCAAAATAACTCATCGCGAAAACTTTAACGCTCCGATCATTTCAAGACCCGGATCGGCACGGCGTAGCTGCCCGTGCTTCAGGGTCGAACTCGTCTGGTCATGCCTCCACTGCTACAACCTATCAGCTAATGTAAGGCCTGTCACCAAGTGGCAACCGAATTTGGCGCCAGGGAACCGGTGAGCAGGACTTCTGGCGAACCCTTTGTCCTTGATACCGGGCCCATCCCAAAGGCTTTATTCATAGTCCGGGCCCGGCGGAGTGGAATTTAGTTTGGTCGGCAAGTCTCCTGAGAGAGTTGATCGATGGGATGAAGTAGTACGATCCGGTTAGCGGCGTGGTGAAACGAGTGAGCGCGTCCCTAACGCCGTCTGGAATTCCAGCCATCTTCTTCAACATTTCATGAAGTCTGTTCTGATCGTTGCTGAATCCGACAAAGACTGTGCCGTGGTCGCTAGGCGTGCCATAAGAAACGTTGCGGCGAAAGATAGGAAGCTCACGCCCACCTTCCGTCAAGGTCGTGCGGGCTACGTGCGAGTTTGGAGGAAGGTCTTCTTCCTCGAACTCATCGCTGAGTTCCTTTGTCCGCCCTATTACCTTTTCTTGGTCTGAAACCGACAGCCCTCCAAACAACATTGGGCTGTGGCGCCATTTCTGGAACAGCAGTATGCTTCCGCCGCCACCTGGCGCCTCGGGCGGGAAAAGCGCTATTTCGGGCGCTTCGAGCAGGCTGGGATTTGCCGAACCATCGATGAATCCGGTTAGGTCCCGGTTCTGGCGATAGGCCCATCCTGCAATATCTTCCGCAATCGTTCCGTAGGCTGATAACTCGTCTATGACGCTGTGTGAAACGTCATAGACCTGGCTGATCGAAGGTCCGGATATCCACAGCCAAAAATCTCGCTGAGTTGCCGGCATGACAAATCCATCTGGCCCGATCAATGATTCGCCGAATTCGAATATTCCTGAAGGTATCTCGCCGGGTGCGATCGTTGACCATATCGAGGGCCGCACTCCTATCACTACATTGACTCCAGTCGCGGTTGAGTGCAGCAATTCCATGTTGGCGACGACTTTCAAGAAATCATAACTGCTGGTAGCTGCTTGAGTGTTGAATTCCAGGTAGCTATGCGAGGGCGCGCCAACGGCAAAAATTCCAGCTTGCGGGTAGCTCATAGTTTCCTTTCGATAAATGTGGGAATTTCATTCAGGCGTTCGCAATGCAGTCGCCTGTGCTTATCCCATGCCGCCCCTATCTTATTTGAATAGCTATCGCTGATCTCGGGAAATATCAGTTGGTGATGCTGATCTATGCAAAGCGTCTCCCTTTGGCCTGCCTTGGGGATGCAGTTGCATATAGAGATTCGGTCTGATCTCATATGCTCGTTGCGCCATAATGGCAAGCGCAGGCTTGAATTGCGCTTGGACTTTTCAGATATCGGAGCGAGGTTGGCTTGAATTGACGGTCCTTCGAGTCTGACCCGCTGGACTCCAACTTTACTGCGGGGGATGGTCGGGAGCTTGGTCGCTGAATTCCAAATTGGCGACAACCAACCGAAAAATTCAACGGTACGCATCACCGGTATGGCCAATGCTGAAGTTCTTGATAATCGCCTTGATTAGGCCTAGGTGGGCTAGTTTCGATGCGCGCAGCCTGCAGAAGCGTGCGCTGATGCTTTGACAAGGTGCACGAAGAGATTTCATCCTTAGAGGAATACCGGCTTAGGGCCGACAAGAGCGGTCGCCGGAATCCTCTGTCGAAAGGTTCTCAAGGGAAACCTAAATATGTGATGACAGATTCTGATGGCGCCTGACGCCACCAAGGAGGTGAGTTGTGGCTAAATAGAAGTTGCGAACAAGATTTTCATTGTTTGGCGCTGGTCGTACGGCTCAGCAACAGTCTTGGACGCGCCATAAGAGAAATATATTTGTAATATCCAAATAATCTCCGCTGAAGAATACGCGAGCGCAGAGCGGGTTACGACACTAGATCAAGGAGTTGGGTATGCGGCAAAGAAAGCTAGGTTCACTCGGTCTCGAAGTATCATCCATAGGTCTCGGCTGCATGGGAATGAGCGAGTTCTACGGACCTTCAGACAACTCGGAAGATATCAAAGTCATTCGTAGGGCGATTGATCTCGGGGTCACCTTTCTTGATACCGCTGACATGTACGGACCTTTTACCAATGAGGTCTTAGTGGGGAAGGCCATTGCTCCTCGACGCGAAGAGGTTATCTTGGCTACCAAGTTTGGGAATGCCCGAGGCGAGAATGGCGAATTTCTAGGAGTGCGGGGAGATCCCGAATATGTCAGAAAGTCTTGCGACGCTTCATTGAAACGTCTTGGCGTGGATGTTATCGATCTTTACTACCAGCACAGGGTGGACATCAATATACCTATTGAAGAGACGATTGGAGCAATGTCCGAGCTGGTGGAAGCCGGTAAGGTCCGTTATCTTGGAATGTCCGAGGCGGCGCCTGAAACTCTGCGAAGGGCTAATTCAACGTTTCCGATCAGCGCGCTGCAGACTGAATACTCGTTGTGGAGCCGCGATCCGGAAGACGAGATATTCCAAACGGCAAAGGATCTTGGCATTGGATTTGTAGCGTATTCTCCGCTGGGACGGGGAATTTTGACCGGCCAGGTCCGGACAATTGATGATCTAGCTCCCAACGATGCGAGAAGAAGGTATCCTCGCTTCCAGGGAGAGAATTTCCAAAAGAATCTCGAACTCGCAGATAAAGTCATCGAAATCGCGCTGGCGAAAGGCGTGACCCCGGCCCAGCTGGCGCTTGCCTGGGTACTGAAGCGATCCGACAACATAGTTCCGATTCCCGGAACTCGCAAGCTCAGTCGGCTCGAAGAGAATGCGGCAGCAATTGAGGTGACTTTGACTGCGGAAGAACTTCAGGCCATTGAATCGGCCTTTCCAAAAGGCGCGACTTTTGGTGACCGTTACGCGGTCATGGACAGTGTCAACAGGTAGCAAGCGGGCTTTGTCCGCTCTCGCGGGCGACTTTTCATACCAGGCAGTTCCTCAGGTGCCGCGGCGTCGCTGGCGCAGCTTTGCAACCGACGCGTTTCGAAGCGCCGATAGTGCTATTTTCAGCGTTTCAGCTGCCTAAATATCAACGTCGGCAGCGGCTGGACCTGGCGAAGAATCTCTCACGGGCAGGTTGTCGAAAAATGACGGAGGTTCGCTCCACATTGGTTGGGGCAGGCCTCTGGCGGCGGAGTCAATGGCTCGCCATACCTTTTCCGGGGTTAATGGCATGTCAATATGTCTGATACCCAGATGCGATATCGCGTCGATGACCGCGTTGTGCACTGCGGGCATGGAGCCGATTGTTCCAGATTCTCCGATGCCTTTTGCGCCCAGCGGATTTAGAGCCGTCGGAGTTTCGGTATTGAACGCTTCGAAAGATGGAAGCTCTGCCGCACTTGGCATGCCGTATTCAGCCAGCGTGCTAGTAAGCGGGTTGCCTTCTTCATCGTAAATGAACTGCTCCCAGAGCACCTGAGCCATTCCCTGTGCAATGCCGCCGTGCTGTTGGCCCTTGACAATCATTGGGTTGAGAATCCGCCCGCAGTCGTCGACCGCTATATGTCTTAGAGGCGTCACCTTGCCAGTCTCTGTGTCCACCTCCACAACGCTGACGTGGCTTCCGAATGGGAATGTGGCTCCCTTTTGCACGAAGTCAAGGCTGACAACCAACGGGTCGCCGTCGGCTTCCGCCATGGCTGCCAGGTCTCCCCAGGCGATGCTCGACGACGGCACTCCTGCAACGGCCAAACCGGCGCCGGAAAGCACGATGTCATCCTCGCTCGCTTCGAAGTACTTGGCGGCGTGTTGCCTAGCCTTTTGGAATAGCGATTCACTCGCTGTCGAAACGGCGGATCCGCCGATCTGCAGCGACCGAGATGCTCCGGTTCCTCCGCCAGTGGGAATCTGGGACGTGTCGGACTGTATGAAATTAATTCTGTCCATCGGGATGCCAAACCGGTCGGACACGATCATCGCAAAGGAGGTGGCGTGTCCTTGGCCGTGCGCCGAGGTGCCGACCTTGATCGATGCGGTTCCGTCGGGGAATATCTGAACCGCTGAATACTCGCTCGTGCCGCCCCCGGCGGTGACTTCGACATATGCGGAAACTCCAATGCCTAGCAGCCGGGTGCTGCCAGAGGCAATTCTTTCAGCCTGCTCAGACCTTAGTTTGGAATAGTCTGCCAACTCTATAGCCTTGTCAAGGGCAGTTTCGTAATCTCCGCTGTCGTAATTGGCGCCCGGCAAGGTTCTATA
>DAHVKW010000071.1 GCA_027320695.1 Actinomycetota bacterium
AGAATCGCAATGATGTCCTGACTTGCGCCAATATCAACGCCGGCGGTTGGCTCTTGAAGCAGCAAAATCTGCGGCCCGCTTCCCACCCATCTGCCGATCAAGGCCTTCTGCTGGCTTCCGCCGCTCAGCGCTGAAAATGGCAAGTGCGGAGAAGACAGCTTTATTCGGAACTGATCCAGGACTGATTGCACGATTGAGGCCTCGTCCCGGGAACGAAGCCAGCGCATTTTCCCGACTAGGGTTCCAAGAACCGGCAGGGTGACATTTTCCGACACTGAGGCGCTAAGCACTCCGCCCGCACGAATCCGATCGCCTGATACAAATGCAAGGCCGTTGAGCCGCGCCCTGATCGGATCCGGGACAAAAGTCCTGCCGCGGACAGAAACTGAACCGGAGTCCGGCCTCTGAGCGCCGTAAAGCAAAAACGGCAACTCCTCATGCCCTGCCCCCATTAGCCCTGTGAGTCCAAGAATCTCTCCACGCGCAACCGAAAATGACGCGGATTTGACGATCCTGCCGGACAGATCCTTTACCGAAATGATTTCTTCGGTGTCGGAAAAATCTTTCTTCCCCACCTTTCCGCTCTTGACAATACTGCGCCCAACCACGAGCTCAGCAAGACTGTCATAGCAGTGGGTACCTATATCGTCCGAGGCAACAAGCTTCCCGTCGCGCAGAACCGAAACCCGGTCTGCAAACTGCAAGGGTTCTTCAAGGTGGTGGGTTACCAAAAGTACGCCCACACCATGTTTTGCAACCTGCTTGATGACATCGAAAAGGCGGCGCTTCTCCTCCTCGGGCAAGGCGGCTGTCGGCTCATCTAAAATCACCAGACCGCCGCCCTCGCTTTCAGAAGATTCTCCCCGAGCTACGTCCTGAAAGGCGCGTACTACTCCAATTACGCTGCGCTCAGATGCCGATAGCCTTGACACCGGAGTATCCGGGCTTAGATCCAACCCAAACGAAGAGAGCAGCCTATTTACCGTCCGGCGCTCCCGCGACCATCGGATGTTCTTGAGAGGTCCCGTTTCCAGCCGGCCGATCCTGAGGTTCTCAAGTATTGAAAGAGACGGCACCAGACCAATGTCTTGGTGCATAAAACTCACGCCATAGTTTTTGAGCATCAAGGCACTCGTTGGATAGTGAACCTCATGACCGTTCACTTCGACCTTGCCGCAATCGGGGCGGTGATACCCCGAAATAACCTTGATCAGCGTGGACTTTCCAGAACCGTTGTGCCCAAGCAGAGCATGCACTTCACCTAATTCAACCTTCAGCGAGACATCCTGCAATGCCGCCGTGCCCCCGAAAGTCTTTGTAACGCCCTCAACTGCAAGTGCCAACTTTGTCATCGTCAGACTCCCCAAACCACTCTCATTACAACCTAATTCAAGCCCGCCCGTTAGTATTCATCTGGACATTGCATCCAGGTATTTTGCCTACCTGCCCACCAGTGTCGCAAGACCAATCGCGACTATAAGAATTGCGCCGTCGAATACGTTGGTTACCCAATCTGTCAGGCCAAACAGCTGCAGCCCTGTGGTCCCTACTGCCAACAGAAGAACTGCCACAAATGTCCCTATGGGGTTGAAGCGACCGGGTTTTATGGTGGCGGCGCCTAAAAACGTTGCCGCATAGGCCGGAAGAAGATACGGATCACCGGTTCCCGCTTGCGCAGCGCCCGTTTGGCCTACGAGCACGAATCCGGCAAACCATGCGCCAATCGCGGAAACGAACAGGGAAATTGTGCGTATTCGATTGACGCGGATTCCTGCCAGCCGCGCAGCTTCTCTGCCTTCGCCGGTGAAATACAGAAACCTTCCGCTCTGCATGTGGTGCAGAGCGTACCAGATCACAATACCCACTACCACGGAGTACCAAAATGGCAGTCCAATACCAAGAAACCGTCTTTGCATAACGTGCAAGATGCCGCTTGGGATATTGCCGATGGTAGAAGAATTGGAGACCGCCTGCGATAAGCCGTCAAGGATTGTGCCCATCGCAAGGGTGGTGATCAATCCATTTACCTGGATTTTGACAATTAGGTAACTGTTGACTGCTGCGACAGCCAGCATCGCAAGCAGCGAAATTGCAAGAGAAATTGAAACAGGAATTCCCTTGACGGCGCTGAGATAAGCAATCAACACGCTGCTAAAACCCAGACCACCACCTATCGAAAGATCAATCTCCCCTGCTCCGAGAGCTACCGTGAGTGTAAGCGCAAGGGCAAAAAGCGCAGACTGACCAGTAAGGATCGTCTTGATATCACTCAGAGCCAAAAATGTCTTCGGCCTGAGAATGCCGAACACAACTATCGTAACTAGCAGCGCAAATACGACTGTGTAGTGACGGAAGAACTCCTTGGGGCTCGACAGCGCCATGCTGCGAGTACTTGGAACCGTCCCATGAAACTCCTCGTCAACGCCTGCCCCCAGATCGATCGCAGAATTCCGTCCAGCCTTTCCGCGGTCTTTCTTGCTATCTTTCTTCAAAGAAATCATGTGAAGCTAAATTCCCCTCAATCTACAGCTCATTCAGTCTCAAGATCCCACGAGTACCAAATCGCTTCTCGGCCAAACCATAATAACTATGCCGCTACCGATGACTCACAATATCGCAGTAAGCCATCCGGATTGATAGCATTGCGAATCCAGCCACCTAAGCCACAAAACCTATGGCTGGCCGATGTGATGAAAGTTCCCCAACCAATCCCGAAATAGCCATATCAATCCCACAACAACTTTGACCATGCTATTCCAAAGCCGGCCGAAAAAATCCTGAAGCATCATCCATGCACGTTAAGTTCCCAAATCCCCGGTGGGCGCTAGAGGACTCGAACCTCCGACCTCAGCCGTGTGAAGGCTGCGCTCTAACCAACTGAGCTAAGCGCCCGGCGTTCTTATACATTAGCGCTGCCCACATCAGTGGCACACCCGAGGAGAAGATTTTCTCCCTAGCATGCCATCACAATTTCGGCATTATCGATACGCCTACTCTGCAACTAGGCAACCTTAGGCTTTGGTCGCGCAACGGTACGTCCAATCTTGGTGCCAACCGACCTTACACCTTGGCGTCGATGCAGATAAAACCAGTGGAACTGACCCCACAATTTCTAGTGCGAAATCATAATTCGCAATTGCGGCTGGCCAAAAAACACGAAGGCTTTGACCACTGCAAATGGCTCAAAGCGAGCGAAGCAGACCGTGCAACAGAGAGGCATTTTCTTACGTCAGGAAGTATTTAGTCACGCGGCGTAATCGCCAACCCACTTTCGGCAAGTCCAAACCAAGAGTTCACAGTTGCCCCATTAAAAATCATCGATCTCAAATCGCGTCATTTCAGCGAGGTTTTCCATTTTTGTCCTAAACTATCTGGCCAATGACTCGGCTAACGCAAAGAGAGAAAACATACGGCGTCGTGATCGGCGTATATGGGTTGGCCGCTCTGGCCATACTGATGGTGCCGCATTTTGGCGATCCGACACCGAAGGGGGCCATGTCGCCATTTATACAATGGCTCGTGGGAACACTGGCAATTCTCTTGGGCATCGGGCTGATCTTAACTGGAATCCGAATCGCCGCGGGACTCGAAATGGCTGCAGCCGCAATCATTGGCCCATTGTCCACGCACCTCTTGTACGCGCTTCCTTTAGTGGTCTGGGCAGGGTATGTCTCGTTTAAGCGCGGAGCCCGCCTCCCGAGGGGTTCTGCTCGGTCAGCGTGGTCTCCAGGTCGATCTGGGGGCAAATCAGTGATCGATGCCAATTCTACGATCCGACGACCACCGAAAGCTTCGCGCAGGTATACACCTCCAAAGCAGTCAAGAAAAAAATGAATTGCTACCATAGTCAGGGAATTCCTAGTTCGTCAGATGCACGATGGAAGACCATCCTCGCTGATGAATACAATTCAAGGAGATACTTTGATCGTCGATAGACTCTCTGGCAAAGCTATTTTCATTACCGGCTCCACAGGATTCCTCGGTACTGCTCTTGTGGAGAAGCTACTAAGAACGGTTCCGGGCTGCGAGCTCTACTTGTTGATCCGACCCGGCAGGACCAGCACTTCCTCCGAGCGCATCAACAAAGAAATACTGAAAAACGACTGCTTCGATCTTCTACGTGAAACCTACGGAGACCGGTTCGAAAGCGAAATCGTACCGAGAGTCCATGCCGTCAGCGGAGACGTAGTATCCGATGGTTTGAACCTCAATGATCACGACCGGAAACTCCTCTCTGACTGCGATATCATCATCCACTCAGCTGCATCGGTGAGCTTTGATTCACCGCTAGACCAGGCAGTGGAAGTGAACCTTCTCGGCCCTCGACGAGTCGCAGAAGCTGCAATCCAGGCAAGAACTGAGTTCGGAGTCGCCAAAGCAGTCCACCTCATCGCGATTTCCACCGCATATGTGGCCGGACGCAGGCGTGGCCTCTCCCCGGAACTGCCTTTGAGCCATACCCCGTTTTCAATTCAGCTTGATTGGCATAGTGAAGTCGATGCGGCCAGAGGCTTAAGGGCTGATGTGGAGCTGAAGAGCAGAGATTCCAAGAACCTCGAGATGTTTCACAAAAAAGCATCCAAGGAGCTCGGAGCGGTCGGTGTGCCAGTGCTTGCCGACAAACAAGAAAAACTCCGGACTCAGTGGATACACGATGAAATGGTTCGCGCAGGAATCGCAAGAGCCACTTCGGTAGGCTGGCCAGACGCTTACGCATACACCAAGGCGCTTGGCGAGAAGGCGCTACTTGAAAAGCAAGGCCAAATTCCTATCACCATCGTCAGGCCGTCCATCATCGAGTCCGCGATGCTAGAGCCCAAACCTGGATGGATCAGAGGTTTCCGGATGGCCGAGCCGATCATAATCTCCTACGCGAGGGGACTCCTTAAAGAGTTTCCAGGGGTGCCTGAAGGCGTTATAGACGTAATTCCGGTAGACATGGTCGCAGCTGCAATAGTGGCAGTCGCTGCGAAAGGACCTCACAAAGACGGGCCGCAGATTTTCCAGGTCGCATCGGGATCGAGAAATCCGCTCAAATACGCGACTCTGGTAAACCATGTTCGAACCTGGTTTCAGGAGCATCCTATATACGATTCGGATGGCCAGCCGATAATGGTTCCGGACTGGTCTTTCCCTGGCCGGGGGCGGGTCCAGTCGCAGCTGGACAAGACCTCCAAATTCTTGCAAGCACTCGAACAGGTCACCGGAATGCTTCCCATTCGAGGAGAGCAAGCTAACTTTATCGTAGACATCGAAAGAAAGCGCCAGGCGGTCGACAGCGCGTTAGGATACGTCGAGCTTTATGGCACTTACGCTGAAACCGATGCAATCTTCAAAATCGACAACCTTTTGGATCTGTACAACTCGCTAGACGAACAGGAAAAAACTCAATTTGTATTCGATCCAGCACAAATCCATTGGGAGAGCTTCATCCGGGAGATTCATCTCCCTTCCGTTGTCCTGCACGCAAGAGTAAAGACAACACCCACCAAGCGTCCCGCGAAATCCCGGGTTGAACGAAATCTGACCCTCATTCTCTCCAAAGAACGGCATCTTGCAGTATTCGACCTTGAAAACACCATTATCTCTTCCAACGTGGTCGATACATATGCCTGGCTCGCAACCAGAAGACTGCCCAACCTAAAAAAGGCCTTGTTTGCGGTTGATCTAGCGATGCAAGGGCCCGCGCTACTGGCGCTAGATCGAAAGGATCGAGGAGACTTTCTCAGATCCTTCTATAGAAAATATGAAGGCGCCAGACCGCAGGTGCTTAAAAAGGACAGTCTCGAGTTCTTTAACGCCTACCTACTCAAGAAGTCATTTCCTGCGGCGATAGAAAGAGTCAGGCGCCACAGGAGCCTCGGCCACAAAACATTGCTGCTCACCGGAGCTCTTGACTTTGTTCTCGAGCCGCTCAAGCCGCTGTTTGACGACATTATTTGCGCGGAGCTCGAGATCGGAGAGAACGGTCTTTACAAAGGGAGATCGCTTGCGGTGCCCCCTACAGGTGAAGCACGGGCCTCAATACTGGCAAACTATGTAGCCGAACACTCCTTGAAACTTTCGGAGTCCATCGCATATGCAGATTCGACATCGGATCTGCCAATGCTGGAGGCCGTCGGCTATCCAGTGTGCGTCAATCCTGAACCAAAATTAGCCGCCATAGCTCGTAAACGAGGTTGGCACATAGAACAATGGGATAAAGCCAAAGGACTCCCTCCAGTTTATCTACCCATAGGGAGATCGATGTGAAAGCCCTTATTTACGAGAGGAACGTTGCCAGATTCGCAGCTACAAAGCTGCTGGGATTGGCCGCGCGCCCAAAGATATCGATCTCTCCCCTGCGCCTGGTCGATATCGATCCTCCCGACCTTCCCGGTTCCGATTGGATGCGGTTCTACCCCAAGCTTTCAGGTATTTGCGGCTCTGATTTAGCGACTATAACTTCAAACTCCTCGAGATATCTAGAGGATTTCGTGTCATTTCCTTTTGTAATGGGACATGAGATGGTTGGAGAATACTTGAGCCCTGACGGACTGATGAAAAGGGCGGTTCTCATCCCGTCTCTCACCTGCGAAGTAAGAGGCACCACCCCCAAATGCAGATTTTGCGAGGCGGGACAACCACAGCGCTGCCAATTACTTCACCTTGGCTCGGTCGCGCCAGGACTGCAGACCGGGTTTTGCGAAGGCACTTCCGGAGGCTGGTCCCAGGAACTCATAGCGCACAAATCACAGTTATATGACATTCCTGATGCCCTAAGCGACGAAGATGCAGTACTGCTCGAGCCATTCGCCTGCGCTGTGCACGCAGCGATGTCGATCGGAGGCAATCTAAACACGCAGGTAGCAGTCATTGGATCAGGAACACTGGGCCTGCTGACTATTGCAGCGCTCAGAGCGCTTCATCCGAACGCCGAAATATACGCTGCCGCAAAATATGAGCATCAGAAACAATTGGCGATGCTACTTGGAGCCACGGCAATCGCCACCGGGGGCGAACTGTATCGCCAGGCTCGAACCATCCGCGGCTCTCAGATGGTAGCGGCTGACAAGCCTGCCGACGGATTCGGAATCATCTTCGACGCTGTTGGATCTTCTGCAACCATTGAACAAGCTCTTCGGGTTGCAGCACCCGGAGCGGATGTTATCCTCGTTGGTATGCCGAAAGATTCACGAATCGACCTTACGCCGCTGTGGATGAAGGAGATCTCCATTAAAGGCGCCTATGCGTACGGTACCGAGGACCTTGAGGGCGAGCGAATCACCACCTTTGAATTGGCAGCCCGCCTCGCGAAAAACATCCCGCTGTCAAAATTGTTGAGCGCTACTTATCGACTCGACGACTATGAAATGGCAATCGACCACGCTTTGAATTCCGGAAAGCGCGGGGCGGTCAAGATTGCTTTCGACATGCGCAAAAATCACAAGAGAGAAAGTTGGAGTCAATAAAGATGAGCCCACGGCCAGGATTCATTCTTGACGTAGATAAATCCACACCGCCATCCTTGTTCTGGCACGGTGAAGGATTCCGACTGGAAAAGCTTCCTGTGGGATCGCGTGTTATTTACCCGCCCGAAGCTCTGGACCCGCTAAAGGATCCCCTAGGCGCCATAGCTCAGGCTCTAGAGAATCCTGTCGGCGATTCGAGTCCGCTTTCGAGCCTTTTGTTCCCAGACATGCGGTTAACAATTGCTTTCGATGATCTGTCGCTGCCTTTGCCCTCTATGCAGTCGCCCGATGTCCGTCAAATGGTAATTGAGCAGATCCTTGACCTTGCGGCTTCAAAAGGCGTCGATGACGTTGTCCTAGTCGCCGCGCTTGCACTTCATCGCCGCATGACCGAATCAGAGCTTCGCCACATACTTGGAGACCGGATTTTCGACTCATTCAACAAGATGGGCCGTTTGACTCAGCATGACGCTGAGGACCCGTCGAATCTAATTCATCTCGGGCTCACAGACAAGGGCGAAGATGTGGAGATCAACAAGCGGGCTGCCACATCAGACCTGCTGGTATACGTCAATGTCAATCTCGTGTCAATGGATGGCGGGCATAAGAGCGTAGCTACCGGTCTGGCGTCTTACAAGAGCCTGAGACACCATCACAACGTAAAGACAATGGTGCACTCAAAGTCGTTTATGGACCGCCACAATTCCCAGCTGCATTCCTCCAACTGGCGCATGGGCCGACTGATAAAAGAGGCCGGAGTCAAAATATTTCAAGTTGAAACCACGCTAAACACCAATACTTTCCCTGATTCGTTCTCGTTTCTGCAAAAGCGGGAGTGGGAGTGGAACCTCAAAGATCGTACTAGATTTATCGCCGCGTCAACAGCGCTAGGCAAGACGCCACCCTGGCTTAGCAGAAAAATACTTCATTCCATCAGATCTCCATACCAGCTAACTGGCGTAACAGCAGGCGAAGTCGAGGCTGTCCATGACATTACAATCGAGAACATCTACAAGCAGCAGCTAGTCGAGGTACGCGGTCAGACAGATATATTGACTATGGGACTGCCGTATATCGGTCCCTATAACGTCAACTCGATTATGAATCCGATACTGGTGTACTGCCTCGGTCTCGGGTACTTCTTCAACATGTACAAAGGAATGCCGTTGGTACGCAAGGGAGGGGTGTTGATACTCAGCCATCCAACCCGAAGAGAATTTGATCCAACATTCCACCCGAGCTACATAGATT